>JAGBCX010000082.1 GCA_017937805.1 Alistipes sp.
GACAAAGACGATGAGTTACTACATGGGTTGGAACGAGTGGTTGCAGAAGATTGTGGTCGATTTGTTCGGTCACTGGATGATTAAGGACTACAAGTTTGAGGAGTGCTTCTTCTTGGAGAATGCCAAGAAGTTCCGTGCAGAGTTGAAGGGACCACTCGTATATGTGGGCGGTATCGTATCGCGTGAGGGTATCGAGAAGGTCCTTGACGCAGGCTTCGAGATGGTGCAGATGGCTCGTTGTTTGATTAACGACCCTGCCTTTGTGAATAAGATGAAAGAGGGCGATATTTCGACTCGTTCGGGTTGCGACCATCGCGACTACTGCATTGCGCGTATGTACTCGAAGGATATGCAGTGCTGTCACAACTGCAAGGAGCCTATTCCTGACAAGGTGTGGAAGGAACTCGCAAAAATTGACTAAACTATGCGTAAAGGAGAGGTTCAGAGGGGCTCGAAGTGGGCACTTGTAACGGGAGCATCGACAGGTATTGGCCGTCAGTATGCCGAGCAGTTGGCAGACCTCGGCTACAACCTTATTATCGTAAGCCGCACCGAGGCAACTTTGCAGGAGGTGGCTCACGAGATTGAGGAGAAACATGGCGTAAAGGTCGTTATCAAGGCTATGGATTTGGCCGTTGAGAGTGGTGCTGAGGAGCTTTTTAATTGGTGCAAGGCTGAGGGCTATATCGTTGATGTGCTGATAAATAACGCAGGAATGTTCTCATTCTGCGATATGATAAACACCCCTATCGAAAGAGTTAAACGAACTATTACACTGCACGACATCACCTACACTGTGCTGTGTCAATTGTTCGGCAAGGATATGGCGGAGCGAGGTGGAGGTTATATCCTCAATATGTCTTCGTTCTCGGTGTGGATGCCATTCCCCGGCTTGGCATTGTATAGCGCATCGAAAGCCTATACAAAATCCTTCTCGGTGGCATTTGCCAAGGAGATGCGATACAAGAATGTGTGGGTTACGGCAGTCTGCCCTGCGGGTATTGCAACCGACCTCTACGGCTTGAACAAGAAGTGGCAAGGTATCGGCTTGAAGTGGCATGCACTCTCCTCGCCAGCCTTCTGCGCACGTCGCGGTTTGAACTCGTTGTGGCGCAAGAGGTTGTGCATCGTACCCGATTGGTGGTGCAAGGCGTTTATTCCGATTTGCGATATGCTACCACGCTGGGCAATCAACAAACTTCGCAACTTCACAATGAAGTGGCAGAAATAAAAAATATAGCACTTGACATTGAAAGTTCAAGTGCTATATTTTTTTAATTGACAATTGACAAATTGATAATTGACAATTAAAAATTGAGAATTGTTTTCAGCGCTCCCTTAATAACCCTTAACAACCGTTAATCTTTCCGCATCTATCTTTGATAAATCAAAGATTTTCTTGCTATTCTGAAATTTTGTACTTAACTTTGCATATAAAGAGGTTAGAATTATCATCAATAAATCAAGCAAATATGAAAAAGTTTCTTATTCTTTTGGCGCTCCCGCTACTCTTTGCATCGTGCGAAGCAGGTATCAGCGAGAAAGATGTCTGTCCTACAACTTCGACAGAGAAGTTCCTGACGGCAGGATTTGACGAGGAGGTTCGCACCTATGTCGAGAATGGGTTATATCTGCGTTGGCATGCAGATGACCGTATCTCGGCTTTCTATGGCAACACCCTCAATCAGGAGTATCGTTTTCTGGGCAATACAGGTGACAACAGTGGTCGCTTTGAGCCTGCAACAGACTCCGACCTTGGTACAGGCAACGCATTAAATCAGATTTATGCTGTCTATCCTCACAATCCGAACATCACCGTATCGGATTGGGGCGTAGTTTCGTTGAGTTTGCCTTCCGAGCAGGAGTATGCACACAACTCGTTCGGAGCAGGTGCAAATACCATGATTGCCGTAACCAAGAATTTGGAGGATACATTCCTCGCGTTCAAAAATGCGTGTGGCTACCTAAAAGTTCGTCTTTATGGTAATGCTACCATCAGCAAAATCACTCTCACCGGAAATAATAATGAGCCAATTGCCGGAGAGGCAACCATAAATCACTCATACGGAGGTGAGCCGCTTGTTGTAATGGGAACAAACGCAACAAGCGAGATTACCCTTAATTGCGGTACGGGTGTTACATTGGGCTTAACGGCTGACTCTGCTACCGATTTTTGGTTTGTAGTGCCTGAGACACTTTTTGAAAATGGTATAACCATCAAAGCTGTTGGTACCGATGGCGGTATCTTCGAGCAGACAACCTCAAAGAGCATCGCTATCACAAGAAATACCATTCAGCCAATGGAGGCTGTAGAGTTCCAAGCCACCAATTACGCTACGCAGACTAACGTTAAGGAGGTGCGCACGCTATTGTTGGCGATGAATCCGACAAGTACCGCTATGGAGGTTACCGAGCAGATTGCAGCGATGACTTTGACGGGAGTCGTTGTTGGTGAGCCTAATGGAAATATGGGTAACAATAAGAGCATAGTTATTCAAGACAACAGCAACGTTGCAGGTGCGGGTTTGACCATCTATTGCACAAGCAATGTGAGTGATGACCTCGCTATAGGCAACGTTGTAAGCATCAGCCTGTCGGGTGCAAAGGTACAACTGTATGGAGCTCTTCTTCAAGTAGCGAATATCGCACCTGAGGCCATTGTGGTTAGTGGTTCAACAAGTGTTGAGCCTATTGATGTCACTTTGAGTAATATTCTTGACTACGAGTCACAGTATGTAAAGTTGAGCAATGTTTATCCTGCAAGTGGCGTTGCCGGCGATGTATGGAACTCTGCAACAAGTGCCAAAAATGTTAACTTTATGACTGCCGATGGTAAGTCGTTTGTAATTCGTGTCAGTGGATATGCATCGTTCAAGAGCGAAGTAATCCCTGAGAAGATGGGCTCTATCTGCGGTGTTGCAAGTCAGTATAATGGCACAATCCAACTTATGCCACAGTACGCAAGCGATATCCAATTGACAGAGGATATTCCTACCGTAGATATTATGCCTGTAACTATCGCCGATATTCTCACAGTCGGTGCAGGTACTTACAAGGTTGAGAACGCTTGGGCAGTTGCAACTTATGCAAATGGCGCTCTTTTGATCGATGCAAGCGGTGCGCTTATTTTGGCATTCAAACCTTCGGAGGCTATTGCTGTAGGTGAGGTGGTAAATATTCAGGGTAATGTATCGGCATACGCAGGACTCTTGCAGTTCGGACAAGGCGCAACAGTAACAAAGACCGGCGAGACCAAGAGCGTAACTCACCCTACCGCTGAGGTTATGAACGGTGCGGCTCTCGATGCTTACCTTACTGCTCCTGCTGTGAAGTATGTAGAGTATGAGGGTACTCTCAGTGTCAGCACAAACTCCTCCGGCACTACAACTTATTACAATGTTACAATCGATGGTGCAACAACCGCTATTGGCTCAGTACAGTATCCTACCGAGGATATTAAGGCTCAACTTGCAACTTTGGACGGCAAGAGCATCAAGGTTACAGGTTATCTGATTGGTGTTTCATCGAGCAAGTATACCAACACTATGGCAATTGCTGTTGAGGAGAGTGAGGCTCCAGAAACCCCAGAAACTCCAGATACGCCCGTTGTAAACAATGGCATTTATGGAACTTGGCACATCAAGAGTTATTGCGGTGCCCCATCAGATATTGATATCTACATGCAGTTGAACGAAGATGGCTCGTTCCTGCTCTATCAGCGTTCGAACTCGGCCACCTACGTAGAGTATAGTGGTACTTATACGCTTGACGAGGCGAATGCGATTATATCGGGCGTATATAGCGATGGTTCTTCGTGGGCTAATAGCTACAACTACAGCATCAATTCAAACAACGAGCTCGTATTTGTAAATACCAACAATTCGGCAGAGATTACAATATACGAGCCGGCAACAATGCCAAGCATCTCGACATTGAATATCAGTCGTGCTGCTAACATTTCGAATATCAAACCATTATAAGAGTTATAGAGTATGAAAAAGCTTATCTATGGATTGTTCCTTCTCTCGGTTGTGGCGTGTACTACCGATATGGAGAATGCAGTCGTAGCGCCAACACATCAAGACACTTCGAATAAGATTATAAATAGTTCCACAAGGGCTCAGGAGGGTGAGATTATGATACGCTTCGCTCCTTCGGCCGAGAGTCGTTTGGCAGAGTGCGCAACACGCACAGGAGCAACCCGTTCCGGTGTGGCAGGCGTTGATGCCGTACTTGACAATATCGGAGGTTATGCCGTAAAGCCTGTATTTGTGGTAACCGAGAAGAATCGCGACAAGGTCTATGCCGCAGGTATGCACCTTTGGTATCTTGTGCAGTTCGACAAAAAGAGCAACCTCGATGCTGTTGCAGCAGACTTGGCAAAGGTTAGCGAGGTCAGTATCGTGGAGTTTGTCTATACGGTTAAGCGCATCGAGCCTCAAAAGGTTGCCCAAGCCACAAAACAAGGCGTTACAACACGTGCTTACACTTCGATCATGAGTGAGATCCCATTCAATGATAGCTACAAGGCTTATCAGTGGGGACTCGACAACAGAGGTCCTAAATCGCAAATTTCATACTACGATGACATAGGTTTAGCCGAGCCAATTACCGGTGCAGACATAAATGCTGTACCTGCATGGAAATTGTGCAAGGGCGATCCTTCAATCGTGGTTGCAGTGGTCGATGAGGGCGTAATGTATTCGCACGTGGATTTGAAGGATAACTTCCTTGTAAATCAGGCCGAGTTGAACGGTAGCACAGGTGTAGATGATGACTCAAATGGCTATGTTGATGATATCTACGGTTACAACTTTGTATCAATGAACGGCACTATTTCGTGGAGTAAGAGTGGCGATAGTGGACACGGAACACACGTTGCGGGTATCGTTTCGGCTGTAAACAACAACGGCATCGGTATCAGCAGTATTGCCGGTGGCAGTGGTGCGAACGATGGAGTAAAAGTCTTCTCGGCTCAGATTTTCAGCGGAGAGAATGGAGCTTCATCATATTCTACTGCCAGCGCAATGCAGTATGCGGCAGATCGTGGAGCGCACATCTTGCAGTGTAGCTGGGGCTATGAGGGTGGTGCAATTGTCAACGACAGAGAGTACCTATCCTATTGCGGTGTCGAGGCAGATGCTATCAACTACTTCATCGCAAACGGAGGTACAGCAGATGGTCCTATCAGTGGAGGTTTGGCTATCTTCGCTGCCGGCAACGAGTCGTACGCACTACCGGGCTATCCAAGCGCTTACGAGCCTTGTATCTCGGTGGCATCAATAGGTCCGGCTCTCAAACCGACCTACTACACCAACTACAACTATGGTACCGACATCTCGGCTCCGGGAGGCTCTTCGCTCTACTCGCTCTACGATGACACACCTTGCACAGGCGAGATTCTTTCAACCGTACCAACCGACTTCTCTACCTCTGGATTGAGTGGATATGCCATGATGCAGGGAACATCAATGGCGTGCCCTATGGTTTCGGGAGTTGCTGCGCTCGGATTGTCGTATGCAAAGAAGCTCGGCAAGCGCTACTCGGCTAAGGAGTTCCGTTCGATGTTGCTCTCGGCAACAAACGACATCTCGCCATACTTGACAGGCGAATTGGCCGTTTCCTTTACTGACGGTTCTTCGCTCGAACTCTACTATCCTGATTTCAAAGGAAAGTTGGGCACAGGCTATGTTGATGCCTACAAATTGCTTTTGCAGGTCGAAGGTACGCCTTATGTAACCATCGTAGCAGGCAAGTCGGCAAGCATCGACCTTTCGCAATATTTTGGTACAGGTATCGGCACTGCAACCTTCTCGAAATATGAGGTTTCGGCAGAGGATAAGAGCGCAGTGGGTTGGAGCAGCGCATCTTACTCAAATGGCAAGTTGAATGTAACTTGCACTAAGAGTGGTGTTGCAACCGTAACCGTTACAATGCTTGTAGGTGGTGGTTCTACTTCTGACTCTTCGAAGCCATACCCTACCGAGGTAACAAAGAGTTTTGTGGTTATGGTGCGTTCATCGCTCGCTTCGAACAACGGTTGGTTGTAAGAGCGTTGCGCGATTTCGCAAACAACGCATAAAACGATACTTCAAAAAAGAGATGATGCAGAGGAAAACTTCTGCATCATCTCTCTTTTTATATATTACCTAATATTCTATTTCTACTTGTCTATCTGAATAGTCAATGCAGGATGTTTGTCGCCTACGGTCCACATATTCTCAACGATAAACTTAGGTGTCTTGTACACGCCAGTCTCCTTGTTCTTACCGAAATTCACGCGAAGTGAGTGGAACGGATTGAGTGTATAAAGAGTATTACCACGACGGAAAACAAACGGTACAGAGCAGTGGTTTGTGAGTTGGAATGTGCGATCACCCTTCTTAGTCTCAGCCACAACCTTGCACTCTACAGCTGCATTGAGGAATTCCGAAAGCCACATCTCCTCGCCAATGAGGTTGTTTGCAGCATAGCCGATAGTACGACGATCCAAAAGTGCCTCCTTAATAGCCTTCTCGGTGCACTCCTTAGCCATAATAAAGGTCATCGAACGGAAAATCTCGCCCCCACGAGGATAGTACTGAGCCGAAGTGCGGTGAGTGTCGGTATTTGAGAAGATAGTGAGCTTCTCGTTCACGCAACGGTCAATCATCTGCGGATAGAGAGTTGGGCCAGTACCGCCGATAACCTCGATACCATCAACCAACTTCTGAGCATAGATCTCCTCCTGCTCTGGGCTCTTATCCATAGTGTTGCGACGCCAGCCTGGGTGGTTGTGGATAATGATTGCACCCTGCTTGCGAGCCTCCTTAAGGCTCTCGATGATGTCTGGTTTAGCAACATCGGTAATATCCTTCAAGAAGAATGCGTTGTACTCACCAATAGTGCGAGCATTACGCCAAATCTCGGTACCACGAACTACCATAACTGGGATATTCTCCTTCTCTTTGTACATAACAGCCTCCTCGTAAGTTGCATCGAGGTCGCAATAGATAGGAGTTGTAGGGTCGGTCTTATGACCTGCGCCACCACGGATATATTCGTATGGCTTGCCGTCTGGGTTGTACGGAGCGTGAGCCTTGAGCATAAACTTCTCGTACGAACGAAGCTCGAGGTGGTCGGTCAAAGCGATGATATCCAAACCATCGTACCAAGCCTCGCGAACACGCTCACGTGGAGTAACCTCACCATCAGAGTAGATTGTGTGAACGTGGAAATCACCCTTGTAGATGTTGTAACCCTTCACCTGCGGCAAGATAATCTCGGTGCGGTGAGATGGGTGATTGTAGAGGCGGATACCTGTTTTACCCATTGTTGGCGTGTGAACCGCCTGTGCCATTGCAGATGAAACTGCAAATACGGCTACTGCAAGAATCAAAAATAGTCTTTTCATAATATTATAATAATTAGGTGTTGTTTTGACTACAAATATACAATTTTTTTATAAATTTGTACAACAAAAAAGTTAAAATTATCGCCTACAATAGAGAAACAACAGTCTGCTTTACAGGGCATCGTACCTACGATGGTAGTCGCAACGAGGAGTTAAAGGCTGCTATCAGGGAGTTGTATGCGCATGGTTATCGCACTTTTTTGTGCGGTATGGCGATGGGGTTTGACCTCGCTGCGGCAGAGTGTGCGCTATCGCTACGCAAGGAGTTGGCGGGGTTACGAGTTGTTGCGGTGATACCGTTTGAGGGTATGCAAAGGCGATTTTCGGCTCAGCAATGCGACCTTTTCAATAGGATTCAGTCGGAAGCCGATGACTCTATAACGCTTGCATCATGCTATTCTCGAAGCGTTTATGCCCTACGCAACAACTATCTTGTAGACAACTCTTCGGCTGTAATTGCCTATTTCACAGGTGCGAAGGGCGGTACAGCCTACACCGTACGCCGAGCCGTAAAGAGCCTCTCTCTCATCGTAAATATCTACAACAATCCACAACAAAAGTTGTCGTTTTAATTGGAAGGTTTTTAGTTTTTCGAACTTCTACCCTCGTCAAGGCGCATACGATTTCTGGGGGCGCAGTCTGCGACTGCTTTATGGGGGCGGGCGTTCCGCCCTTTATGGGGGCGCTTACTCCGTTCGCTTTATGGGGAGCGCTTTAAGTTTTAAGTTCTCAATTCTCCGTTCTCAATTCTCAGTTCTCAACTCTCAGTTCTCAACTCAAAAAAAGTTTTCCGTTTTCCGCTTTCAGTTTTCAGTTTTTTGTTGTATCTTTGGGCTGAAATTTGGTATTTTTCTAATTCAAAACTATAAAACACTATGAAAGAAGCTATTGCTATTCTTACAGGTGGCGGTCCTGCACCGGGTATGAATACCGTTGTAGGTAGCGTTGCCAAGACTTTCCTTGCAAAGGGTTATCGCGTTATCGGTTTGCACCACGGTTATTCGGGCTTGTTCAATCCAAACCCTCGTCACGAGGACTTGGACTTCTTCAAGGCTGACTTCATCTTCAACCAGGGTGGTTCGTATCTCACTATGAGCCGTTTCAAGCCAACAGATGCAGATTTTGAGAACAACTTCAACCTCTCGTTCTTCACCGAGAACAACATCAAGTTGCTCGTAACCGTAGGTGGTGATGACACCGCTTCAACAGCTAACCGCATCGCTAAGTTCTTGGAGGCTAAGCAGTACCCTATCGCAAACATTCACGTTCCAAAGACTATCGACAACGACCTTCCACTTCCGGCAGGTTCGCCAACATTCGGTTATCAGTCGGCAAAGGAGGGTGGTACCGTTATCGGTCGTGCCGTATATAACGATGCTCGCACCTCGGCTAACTGGTTCGTGGTTGCAGCAATGGGCCGTTCGGCAGGTCACCTCGCATTCGGTATCGGCTCGGCTTGCCACTACCCTATGATTGTAATTCCTGAGATGTTCAACAAGACCGAGATTACCGTTGAGAAGATTGTAAACTTGGTTGTTTCTTCGATTATCAAGCGTAAGTTGATGGGCGTTGAGTATGGTGTTGCAATGATTTCGGAGGGTGTATTCCACGCACTTTCTGACGAGGAGATTGCAAAGTCGGGCGTTCACTTCACATACGACGACCACGGTCACCCAGAGTTGGGTAAGGTATCGAAGGCTCACATCTTCAACGAGATGCTCGAGAAGAAGGTTAAGGAGTTGGGCTTGAAGGTTAAGTCGCGCCCTGTTGAGATTGGCTACGAGGTTCGTTGCCAGACTCCTATCGCATACGATTTGGTTTACTGCTCGGAGTTGGGTATGGGTGTTTACAAGCTCTTCTCGGAGGGCAAGACCGGCTGCATGGTTTATATCTCGCAGGACGGTTTCGTATCGCCACTCTACTTGAAGGATTTGCAGGACCCTACAACCGGCAAGATTCCGCCACGTCTTGTAAATATCGAGTCGGACAAAATCATGCAGGTTATCAACAATGTAATGCACTACATCACCGCAGAAGACTACGAGGCTGCTAAGCAGTATGTAGCTAACCCTGAGGCGTTCGATTTCCACAAGATTTTGAACTGGTAAGTCGAGATATTTTAGAAAAAAATGCTCGGAAGTGTTTAACTTTCGGGCATTTTTTGTATCTTTGTAGGTAGTGATAAAAATATCGCAGATATTTTACCCAAACGCAACAACTTAAAACTAACTATACAACCATGAAAAAGATTCTTTTGATTCTTGTCCTTCTGGGCGGTGGCATCATCAACACCAATGCCCAAAGCGCACAAGACAAAGTGCCACACAGGGTGCAAACTTGCCCCAAAATCGGCTCGGAGCGTACCGAGATTATTCTGCCACAGGTAAATGGTTACAACATCTACAAGGGCGATTTCCACACTCACTCGATGTATTCTGACGCTCGTATCAGCCCGAAAGGTCGTGTTATGGAGGCTTGGAGCGATGGTTTGGATATCCTCGCTATTACCGACCACTACGAGGCTCGCGAGAACGAGAAAAACCTCTTGAAGGTGCTTGCGAAGTACAGTGAAGACGGCAAACCTAAGAAGAGCCTTTCAGCTGCGCCATACTCGAAGCCGAAAGATGGCTCGGACCCGGGTGTTATGGCCGACTTCAACGCCATACATCAGGAGGCCGTAAGCGAAAACCGCTGGGCAGGATACAATCTGTTACTCATCAAGGGTTGCGAATTTGGTCGCAACACCAACGACAAGGGTCACTTCAATGCTCTCTTTGTAAAGGACCTCAATACGCTATATAGCTACAACTTGGAGGATTCGTTCCGTAAAGTTCGCGAGCAGGGAGGTATCGTTATCCACAACCACCCGTCATACAAGCGACCAAAGGGTTCGACCGACAAGAGCGAGTGGGACAAGATGGTCTATGGCGAGGGTTTAATCAAGGGTGTAGAGGTTGCCAATGGTTACAACTTCTACCCTCGCATGGTGCGCCGATGTATCGAGGAGAAGTTGGCTATGTTCGGAAATACTGACGAACACCGCTTCACAACATATCGTTTTGGCTCTCGCAACGTATTCCGCACGATGACACTTGTTTTTGCGAAGGAGTGTACCGAGGAGGCTATCAAGAAGGCAATTCTCGACTGTCGCACACTCGTATATTCCGGTGGTTGCGTAATTGGCGAGGAGCAGTTGCTCAGCGACTTCCTCAACGCTTCAATCCATTGCCAGCAGGTGAATGAGAACAAGAAGAAAGGTGTGCGCACCTATACACTCACCAATATGACCTCTTTTCCTTACAGACTTCGTCAAGGCAAGACCATTCACGAATTGGAGCCATTCGAAACCATAACAATCTCCTTCGGAAAGGATAAGAATAGCGGAGAGATGCTTCCACCGAAGTTCCGCGTGGAGAACATGTGGCATATCGACTACAAACACCCGAATATCGAAATAGAGATTGATAAAAAGTAAAATAAATCCACTAAACTATGAAAAGATTTTTCACTCTGCTGACTCTTCTCTGCTGTTGCATCTTTGGTGTAGAGGCGCAAAACGAGAAGAAAATTCCTGATGTTCACAAGACTTGCAATGAGCAGATTTATCGCCGTACGGAGATTATTTTGCCGCAAGTGAATGGCTACAACTGCTACAAGGCTGACCTTCACGTTCACACCATCTACTCGGACGGTGATATTACACCTCGTCAACGTGTGCGCGAAGCTTGGTACGATGGTTTGGATATCATCGCTATTACCGACCACCTCGAAGCCCGCAACTACGAGAAGTATATGTTAAGGGCTCTTGCTCCGCACAATCCTGACGGCAAACCGCACAAGTACTACCACGCAGGCTCGGTACGCCTTATGAAAGACGGCACAGACCCGGGTATTCGCAGCAACCACAACGCCACATTTGCCGAGGCTGAGGAGTATGTAAAGAAGGAGGGTTATCCTCTCTTGCTTATCAAGGGTTCCGAGATTTCGCGCAAACCACAAACCCAAGGACACTTCAATGCCCTCTTTTTGAAAGATGTGAACGCAATCTACAACATCGACACAAAGGAGACTTTTCGCAATGTTCACAAGCAGGGCGGATTGGTTATCCACAACCACCCCGGATATCGTCGTAACACCACCGACAAGAGCGAGTGGCAAGAGGAGGTCTACAAGGAAGGGTTGTTCGATGGTGTAGAGATTGTAAATGGCACAAATTTCTACCCTAAAATGATTCGCCGTTGTGTGGAGGAGAATCTGATTATGGTTGGCAACACCGACACCCATCGCCCAACATCGGGACAATACAAGGATATGGGATTCTTCCGCACAATGACCATTATTCTCGCTAAGGAGTGTACTGAAGATGCTATTAAAGAGGCTCTTTTGAACCGCCGCACCATTGTCTATTCGGGTGGCGATTTGATGGGCGAAGAGAAGTGGCTCGCGGAGCTATTGAACGCATCGCTCAATGTGCAGAATATGGGTATCATTTCGAAAAAAAAGGTGAAATATCAGCAATATTGCATAACAAACACAACATCTTTGACCTACAAACTGCGTCAAAAGAATACCGTTCACACACTACGCCCATTCAGCACTATCATTGTTGATATGCGAATAGGTAACGGAGAGTTCTCTGCTCCTACATTTGTGGTAGATAATATGTGGCATATAGACTACCAGCACCCAGAGGTAACTCTCAAATTCGACAAATAGACAATATGAAAATAGAATTAACCATGAAACACTTACCACTGATTTTGGCAGCAATTGGACTCCTCTCTACTGCCACTGCACAGAAGAAGATTCCAAGTTCGTATAGAACTTGCATAGAGTCGAGCGATCGCCGTACCGAGATTATCACTCCGCAGGTGATGGGCTACAACTGCTACAAGGCTGACCTTCACGTTCACACCTCGTACTCAGATGGCTGTGTAAATCCATCGGGACGTGTGATTGAGGCGTGGTACGATGGTATGGATATCCTCGCCATCACCGACCACTACGAAAGTCACGGTGGTGTAAAGAGGTTTTTTAAGGTTGTAGCACCTTACAACAAAAACAAAAAGCCTACACGCTATATTGCTCCCGGCTCGAGCAAAATGCCAGAAAATGGCATTGACCCCGGTCTAAAAGTCGATTTCAACGCTATCCATAAGGAGGCTGCTGCCTCCAACATTCGTCATAACTACGGTATGTTGATCATCAAGGGTTGCGAGATGGCACGCAACAAGGAGAAGTTGGGACACTACAATGCAATTTTTGTGAAGGACCTCAACAGCGTCTATGCTTTCGAACTGAAAGAGGCTTTCAAAAAGGTTAAGGAGCAGGGCGGTCTTATCTTCCACAACCACCCCGGCGATGTTTCGAGATACGAAACCGAGTGGCACAAGGATGTACACAACTCAGGGTTAATTGACGGTGTTGAGGTTGCCAATGGTCTTCGCTACTATCCGCAGATGGTAAATCGTTGTGTCGAGCGCAAGTACTTTATGGTAGGCAATACCGATGCTCACGGCTTTGTTGCGCACCGCTACACAGTAAATGGTTGCTTCCGCACACACACCATTATCTTTGCAAAAGAGTGCACCGAGGAAAAGGTTAAGGAGGCTTTGTTGGAGCGCCGTACAATCGTCTATTCGGGTGGAGATTTGATTGGCGAAGAGGAGTGGCTTTCGGAGTTTTTGAATGCCTCTATCGAGTGTCAACTCGTATCGGAGAGTTCGAAGGGCGATAATCGCACCTACACCTTTACAAATATGTCTTCATACCCCTATCATTTGCGTGTAGGTAGGACAGTTCACGTTTTGGAGTCATTCAAAACCCTTGCTATACCGTTTGGGAAGGATAAGAAGACAGGAAAACTTATGAAGCCTACATTCTGCGCAGATAATATGTGGGCTGCAAACCACACACACCCTACTATCGAGATTAAAATTGATAAAAAATAATAAGAAAGAAATAAATAATAAACCTAAAACATCTATTCTATGAAAAAGAGTTTTATTCTCTTGCTATTTGCAAGTTTGTGTATTTTCAATGTTGATGCACAAAAGAAGATTCCTCACACCTACCGACCATTTGGTCGTCAGGCAACCGAGCGTAAGGAGATTATCCTTCCGCAGGTAAATGGCTACAACATTTACAAGGCCGATTTTCACATTCACACCTCTTATTCTGATGGTCGAGTAAACCCACAAGGACGTGTATTGGAGGCGTGGTACGATGGTTTGGATATCATCGCTATTACCGACCACTACGAGGGTGTAAGTGGCATTAAGAGGGCTGCAAAGGTTGCTGCTCCACAAAATGGTGGCACTCCTTTTGAGTATAAGAGTGCAAAGGAGTTGGGCACAGCTCCTGCCGACTTCAACGCTATTCACAAGGAGGCTGCATCGGCTGCAAAGCAGATGGGAGTCCCTATGCTTGTCATTAAGGGTTGCGAGATGGCTCGTGAGCCGAAAGAGTTTGGACACTTCAACTGCCTCTTCCTCAAAGACATTAACAAGGTTTACGATCCGGACCTCTTTGTTGCATTGAAGAATGTCAAGAAGCAGGGCGGTATCGTTATCCACAACCACCCATCGTATCGCCGTGGCACTACCGACAAGAGCGAGAGTCACAAGAAGTTGTACGAGCAGGGATTGATTGATGGCGTAGAGGTTGCCAATGGCGAGAACTTCTACCCTCTTATGGTACGCCGTTGCATTGAGGAGCAACTTACAATGTTCGGTAACACAGACGAGCATGTATTGACCTCGTATCGCTTTGGCACCCACGACTGCTACCGCACAATGACTCTCGTATTTGCGAAGAAGTTGAACGAAAAATCCGTTAAAGAGGCGTTGTTGGAGGACCGTACTCTCGTATATGTTTGTGGTTATTTGGCAGGTGAGCAGCAGTTGCTCAGCGACTTCTTGAATGCAGCCGTAACCTGCAAAATGGTTAAGGAGAACGCAAAGAAGGGACAGCGCACCTATATGCTTACAAATATGTCCTCTATCACCTATCGCTTGCGCCGTGGCAGAACCGTATATGAGTTGGAGCCTTTCAAGTCGTTGCAAGTAGTCATCGGCAAGAACAAGAAGACAGGCGAGTACGATGAGCCTAAATTCCGAGTGGACAATATGTGGCACGTAGATTTCAAGAACCCTACAATCACTCTTGAACTTGATAAATAAAATAAGAAGATGAAAAGAGTGTTTTTAATTTTGGCATTGGCGGGTCTATGCTTTGCCGATGCCGCAGCACAAAAGAAGATTCCGGAGACAGTAACATTCACACAGAAAGCGGACCGTCGTACCGAGATTATCCTTCCGCAGGTGAATGGCTTGAATATCTATAAAGCAGACCTACACACTCACTCTATCTACTCCGACGCAGACCTTACTCCTGAACAGCGAGTAAAAGAGGCTTGGTATGATGGTTTGGATATCTTCTCTATGACCGACCATGTTGAGTATCGTCGTCACGAGCCTTCGATGCTCAAATTCTTGAAGGGTTACACCGGAGGAGAGGCGAAGAAGGCTGTAAACCACAATGTTATCCGCAAGGCTGCGAACGAGGAGGGTATTAAAGCCGACCTCAACATTCCTACCAAGCTCGCACAGAGTGCTGCAAAGGCGTACGGTGGTGCGATGTTGATAATTCCGGGTTGCGAGATTACGCGTGAGCCTAAAAAGATTGGTCACTACAACGCGCTCTTCACCACTGACAATAACACCATTTACGATACCGACCCATTGCAGGCTTTGCGCAATGCAAAGAAGCAGGGCGCTCTCATCACTCACAACCACCCAGGTTGGTCGCGTAAGTCGTGCGACTTCACCGAGTTTGAGTTGAAAGCATACGGAGAGGGGTTGATTGACGGTGTAGAGATTATGAACGGTTATTGGTTCTATCCTAAAACCATGCAGCGTTGCGTAGAGCAGAATCTCTATATGCTCGGTTGTACCGATAGTCACGCCCAGACAAACATATTTCGTCTAAATGGCCATTTCCGCACCATGACTCTCGTTTTTGCGAAGGAGTTGACCGAGAAAGCTATCCGCAAGGCCCTCGAAAAGAGAATGACATTGGCTTACAGCGCAGGTAACATCGCAGGTGACTCGAAGTTGTTGCAGGATTTCTTCAAGGCTTCGGTAAGTTACAAATTCCTCTCTCGTGGCAAGAAGGGCGCTGCCGTATATGCCTTAACCAACAACACCTCTATTGGCTACAAGATTCGCATGGGTAAGAAGCTTTTTGAATTGCCTGCATTCCAGACTATAACTGTCACTATTGCAAAGGATAAAGATGGACATGACAAGAACATAGAGTTCCATGTGGCGAATATGTGGGAAGTAGGTTACAACAATCCGAAAATTGTTTTCAAGGCTTCTGCAAAGTAGTTTAGCGCAAATCTACACTAAGATTGATACATAACTATTCAATGAGTGTGTCTAAAAATTTGTTAGACACACTCATTATTTTTTGTCTAAATTTATCTTTATCTCACAACTTTTTACTACCTTTGTAAAGAATATACGGAGTATATTATTTGCAAAAAACCAACTACAATGAAGAAAAATCTGCTTCTTTTGGTCTTCACAGCCATCTTGACAGTAGGATGTCAAGATGACTCAACCACAGACAACCATATCGGCAATATTACCAACGAAGGTAATACAACGTTGGATATCTCTATCGCCAACACTCGCATTTCGTTGGGAGATAAACAAAATGGCAGCTATCCTGTCTATTGGAGCGAGGGTGATAAGATTGCAATAAATGGCATCTCCTCCGAGAAGATTCAAATCAACGAGAATGATAAAAGTCGCGCATTTTTTTCGTTTAATCAAACATTGAAATATCCATACGCCATCACATATCCATACTCGACTGCAACGTCAGCCCAAAAGGCTATTGTTGAGTTCCCTGCAAAGCAAAACTATGTCGAAAACTCGTTCGATACAAACAGTTCTCCGATGTGCGGATATGTTACCGAGGAGGGAGATGTAATCACGCTCTCGCATCTTGCCGGAGCATTGCGTATCCCGATGCGTTCCAAATACGAAAACACCATATTGGAGAAAATAGTCATAACCTCAACAACGGGCGGAAAACTCGCAGGTGAATTCTCCGTGGACTGCAAAAATGCCAAAATAACACCAACGGAGAAAACTCAAAGCAGTATCACCTATACCCTACCTTCGAATTTCAAGCTTTCGCAAATTGTAGGTACACCCTTCTACTTCTCTGTTCCCGCAGGCTATATTGGCGAGAGCAAAATCGAATTCATAGAGGTATCGGGGGCGAAGATGGTTTGCTATTGGTCGCCGGCAACTCCCGTAAAAGCTGGTATCGTTCGCGAATTTAAAGGTCTTACCTATGAGTATAAGGCTGGTGGAGTGTTAGAGCCCCTACCAACGGAGGAGGACGAGTTCACCGTATTCTACAAAAGAATCTACGGTCACGTTCGCTATTCCGATGGCTCACCTATCTCTGGTGTGGCAGTAAGCGATGGTTTCCAAGTGGTTTCTACCGATTCGAATGGTTACTACGAGTTGAAAAATGTAACACCTCAAAGTTGGTACATCTACTGCTCGATACCTGCCGATGTTAAGGTGCCTATTGATGAGTTCGGAAGACCTTGCTACTTCAAGAAATATCCTTCGAACTCACCTTGCTACGATTTCACTTTCGAGAAGTTGGCAGGTGGCAAGGAGAAAAAGTTTTCAATCTTCGCCATTGCCGATACTCAACCCGGCAATACGGACCAATTGAACCACTTTATAGCACACGCTGCTCCCGACATCAAATCCTATTCGAAGTCGCTCAGTACGCCTTGCTATGGCGTTGTACTCGGTGATTTGGTCAATAGTAAGCCACAACTGATGGAGTCTATGCGCGATGAGTTAGCATACAACAAAACAGGTATTCCGATTTTTGCAGTTATGGGTAACCATGACCATATTTCATACAATTCAAACAATCCGGTATTCCCTGACGAGCGCAATGGTAGTTATGTGCTGAAAATCCAGCGAGGCTTCGAGGAGTGTTTCGGACCGGTGAACTTCTCGTTCAATCGCGGAGATGCCCACATTATCGGCATGCGCAATGTTAAACACACCGACAATATCAGCGTTTCCAGCTATACGACAGGTTTCACAACCGAGCAATACGAGTGGTTAAAGCAAGACTTGGCGCTTGTGCCAAAGGATAAGATGGTGATACTCTGTGTGCATATTCCAATACTTAACGGAGGTAAAAATGGTGACGGTT
The DNA here is from genome assembly GCA_017937805.1 of Alistipes sp. Classification (GTDB taxonomy): domain Bacteria; phylum Bacteroidota; class Bacteroidia; order Bacteroidales; family Rikenellaceae; genus Alistipes. The sequence continues at coordinate 17,657 of JAGBCX010000082.1, forward strand.
CCTATCGTCAGGAGATCTTGACTTTGATGGATCAATATGCCGAAGCTCATGTTCTATCCGGACATACACACTATATGCGTCCATACGACCATGTTTGGCATAAAACCGGACATAAGATTTACGAGCACTGCATCTCCTCGACACGACAAGATATGCTGGAGAGTAATATACATCGCGATGGCACACCTTGTGGCTATGCTATCCTCGAAGCCAACGGAAGTAGCTTCGTTGATTGGTACTACAAAGGTTTTACCGATGGTATGACTACCCGCGATGATCAAATGCGCATTTATCGTGGAGGCACTATAATTGGCGCAGAACCTACGGATACGGACAAATATGGCACAATGGGCTACTATCAATTACCATTCGATAATGGCACATTGTTGGCAAATATATATAGCTCTGATCCGAGTTGGAATGTCGAGGTCTATGAAGATGGCAACTATTCGGGAAAGATGACCTATTTCTACAATCTCAACGATTCAGAATATGATAAATTGGTAGGAGATGGCACATACGAGAATCCACGTCGCGTAGCTGATGGCGTAGAATGTAGTCGCGATTTTTGGGCAATAGGCATACTGTTCGGTCATCTTGGCAGTAATACAGGCAACAACTACAACACCTGTTTCACTATGTGGAAATATACGCTTAAGAATCCTAATGCCAAGCATATTGAAGTACGCGCCACAGACCGTTTTGGATATGTATATAGCGAGGATACGATAACGGATAACACCAATTCGGAAGATGCCTTCTACAAGGCTAAATAGAAATAATAGGCAATAAATAACCTATTATAATTGGGTATTTCGTAGGATTGCATTCCGAGTCAACCATCTTTTTTAAGATTTTTTAAGAAAAAATTTGTAAAATAAAAAATTTGCGTTACCTTTGCACTCGCAAAACCGATAAGGTTGCGCAAGAAGTTGGTGCCATAGC
>JAGBCX010000083.1 GCA_017937805.1 Alistipes sp.
AAAAATAAGACAAACTAGATAAATCCAATTCACTCGAGATCCAACAAGATCAAAACATATATATAACTATCACAAAGTCTAACGAGGCCCTTCGTCAGGGTACAGGTGGCTATATCGAGACTTTGGCTGAGGCTTATGCTAAGGCTTCGAATGGCGCACCATTGGCAGACCTCTTCGTAAGCCCGGACCGCAAGGATATCAAGGCTGGAATGTCTGATGCTGAGGTTGTAAAGGTGTTGAAGCAGGAGACTGATGACGCTCTCGCTGCATCGTTCAACATTATCCGTAGCCGTATCGACCACTTCGGTGTTGTTCAGCCAAATATTCAGCGTCTTCCAAACTCGAACCGTATCTTGGTTGAGTTGCCGGGTGTTAAGGAGCCTGAGCGTGTTCGTAAACTCTTGCAGGGTACTGCATCGTTGGAGTTCTGGACAACCTACAATGGTCAGGAGTTGCTCCCTGCATTGCAGCGTGCCGATATGATTGTAAAGGCTTACAAGGACGAGCATAAGGAGGCTGAGGTGAAGGCTGAGACTGCTACCGATGCTCCTGCATTGGCAGCTGAGGTTTCGGAGGAGGCTAAGGCTGAGGAGGCTGCTGCACGCTTCTCGCGTGAGCGCAACCCATTGCTCGCTCTCTTGAACCCTGGATATGCAGGCGGTGCCGTTATTGGTGCTGCTACTGCTGCCGATACTGTTGCTATCAACAAGTATTTGGCTATGCCAGAGGTCCGCGACTGCTTCCCAAGCGATGTTCGCTTCAAGTGGGGTATCAAGGGCGATAAGTTGGCTGATGGTCAGTTCTTCCTCTACGCTATCAAGGTTGAGCGTGCTGATGGCAAGGCTCCACTCGATGGCTCGGTTATCTCTGACGCTCGTGCAACTTACGCACAGACAGGTGCTAACGCTGAGGTTTCGATGGCTATGAACTCGAACGGTATCACCGAGTGGGCTCAGCTCACCGGCGAGAATGTCGGCAAGTGCATCGCAATCGTTCTCGATGGCTATGTATATTCGGCTCCGGTTGTTCGTGGCAAGATTGAGGGTGGTAACTCTTCAATTTCGGGTGACTTCACAATTCAGGAGGCTCAGGACTTGGCAAATGTATTGAAGTCGGGTAAGGTGCCTGCACCTGCTCGCATTATTCAGGATACAGTAGTTGGCCCATCGCTCGGTCAGGAGTCTATCAACGCAGGTATGTTGTCGTTCCTCTTGGCGTTCGTACTCGTTCTCCTCTATATGGGCTTGTTCTACCGTACAGCAGGTTGGGTATCGGATATCGCTTTGATTGCCAATGTATTCCTTTTGATGGGTTGCCTCGTATCGTTCGGTGCAGTATTGACCTTGCCGGGTATCGCAGGTATCGTTTTGACAATGGGTATGGCTGTTGATGCCAACGTAATTATCTACGAGCGTATCAAGGAGGAGATTCGTGGTGGCAAGGGTATTCACGCTGCTATCAAAGACGGTTTCTCGAACGCTTACTCGGCAATTATTGACGGTAACTTGACAACCATCATCACCGGTATCGTTCTCTTCGTATTCGGTAATGGTCCTGTTCAGGGCTTCGCAACTACTCTCGTTATCGGTATCTTGACTTCGTTGTTCTGCTCGATTTTCATCACTCGTTTGATTATCGAGGCTATCGTTGCAAAGTGGGGCAAGATTTCCTTCTCGTACAAGTGGTCGGAGAACTTGCTCACCAACTTCCATTTCGACTTCATCGGCAAGCGTAAGTGGGCTTACATCGCTTCGGGTGTAGTTATCCTTGCTGGTGTTGCTTCGCTCGTATTCCACGGTTTGAACTATGGCGTTGAGTTCACTGGTGGTCGTACATTCGTAGTTCGTTTCGACCAGAATGTATCGGCTGAGCAGGTTCGTGGTGCTTTGGAGAATGCCTTTGTAGAGGGCGATGCTGCAACTACTTCGTTGGAGGTTAAGCAGTATGGCGCAGAGAACCAGATGCGTATCGTTACCCAGTACAAGTTCGACGATACTTCGGAGGCTACTACCGAGGAGGTTGGGACTATTCTCTACAACGCATTGAAGCCACTCTATACTTACGATATTACCCTCGATGGTTTCCGCAATACCCAGGACGATGTTAATGGTATTGTTTCGGCAGATAAGATTGGTCCTGCTATTGCAAAGGATATGACTATGGGTGCGGTATTCTCGTTGCTCTTTGCTCTCCTTGCAATCGGCTTGTATATCGTATTCCGTTTCCGCAAGTGGCAGTGGGCAGCAGGTGCAACTCTTGCACTCGTACACGATGCCTTTATGATTATCGCATTGTTCTCGATGTTCTATTCGGTTATGCCGTTCAACTTGGAGATTAACCAGGCATTTATCGCTGCAATCTTGACCATTATCGGTTACTCTATCAACGATACTGTGGTTATCTTCGACCGTATCCGTGAGTACCTCTCGCTCTATCCAAAGCGTGATACCGTTTCGACTTTGAATGCAGCGCTTTGCTCGACATTGATGCGTACATTGAATACTTCGGGTACAACCATCGTAACCCTCTTGGCAATCTTCATCTTCGGTGGTGAGACTATCCGTGGATTTGTATTCGCATTGCTCATTGGTGTTATCGTAGGTACTTACTCGTCGTTGTTTATTGCGACACCGCTTGCATACGACATGCAGCGCAAGCAGTTGAAAAAGTAATAGCGTAATACCTATTATATATAGCGCACTCGATTTTTTCGGGTGCGCTATTTTATTTTCTCGGTGCAATATCCTCGTTGAGTGTTGTTTGTTTACGAAAAAGTTTCTAAATTTGCATTGCTGAATGGCTGAAAATCAGTCTGACGGCAGACATATAGAAAGTGTTTTCGCAGTCCTTCAAAGAAAATGTGGAAGTTTTCAGTACAAGAGGGCGAACGAACAGCACTCATTTCTTGTATAGTCATGTGGCGGTGCATACTCTTTGCACCTACCCATACTATCCAAGGGTGGGGATATTGCATCGTTTATTCTTGTACAGGTCATTCCACAACCTTCTTTGATGTAAACGGAAAGTCAGCCTCACACTTTCTTTATTTATAATTAACTGCCTTATTCGGGGTTGGTGGGCAAACAAAACATTCAAACAATGAAGAAATTTTTTCTAATTCTTGCAGCCGTAGCAATGGTGTTGTCGGGCTGTACAAAGATTGAGGAGTCGATTGATGCCCTCAGTAATCGAATTGACAAATTGGAGCAGGAGACCATTCCGACTATTGACGAGCAAATTGAGTCTATTCAGACCTCTGTTGAGGCTCTCGAAGAGGTTGACAAGTCGTTAGATGAAAGCATCAAAGCCCTCGAAGCGAGCGACAAGGCAACTGCCGAGGAGATTGCAGCTTTGAAAGATGCAGACAAAGCCATTGAGACGAAAATTGAGGATTTGAAAAAGTATGTAGATGATGTTCTCAAATCAACCAAAGATTGGGTAAATGCAACCTTTGCCACTTTGGAGCAACTCAATGCTTTGTCGGGCGAAGTTGCGGCGCTCAAATCGCTTGTTGATGCGAACAAAGCAGAGGCTGCTGCAAATCTTGCAAATGCTATCTCAAACCTCGAAATTTCCCTTAGGTCGTGGGTAGGTGAGCAGTTGTCGAACTACTACACCATTGCCGATATTGATGCAAAAATCGCAGAGTTGCAAAAGGCAATTGCCGATGGCGATAGCGCATTGCAACAGCAACTTAACGAATTGAAATCGCAACTCGAAACCACTAAGTCGGAGGTTACCGAGGCATACAAAAAGGCAATCAAAGAGGCTATCGAAACAAACAATGGTGTAATCAATGCCAAAATTGCAGAGGAGATAGGCAAAGTAAATGGACTTATTGAGGAGTTGAACTCGAAATTGGCAAAATTGCAGATTCAGGTCGATAAGAACACTGAGGATATCGCCAAACTCTTGGCTCGTATTCAGTCGGTGTCGTATATCCCTGAATATGCTGACGGTAAGGTAGTAGTTACCCGTATGGGCTCGACTTCAAGTGGTGAACTCTCGTTCCGTATCTCGCCAAAAGATGCAGTTGTGGAGTTGGAGAAGGTTTGGAGCGAGGCTCTTTCGTGCGAGGCTTACTATCCAAAGACTCGTGCCGTATCGCTCGTAAAGTTGGCTGTAACAGAGTATGTTGCAGACGCAGAGAGTGGCGTTATCACTGTTAAGGTTTCGGGCGAAGGACTATCCGATGAGTTCTTCGCAGGCACACAAGAGGCAAAGGTTGCATTGGTTATCTCTGACGGCAACAATCAAGTTGTTTCGGAGTATGCCGATATGTATGGACACGAGACTTTGGATGAGATTTGGTACACTACGAATGATGGTGCGACAGTCAAACTTATGAAATTTGCCACAGCGTCAGTTAAGGAGACTTTTGGTGCTGATATTATCTCACATACATACGAGAATGGTAAAGGTGTTATTAAATTTGATGCACCGGTAACAAAGGTGGGAGATTATGCTATCGATAATGTTGATAATCTAACTTCAGTTACTTTACCAAATAGCGTTACGGCAATTGGGGATCATGCATTCACAAGTGATAACTCACTTGTGCATATTGACATGGGCTTAAATGTCGAAAGCATCGGTGATCGCTGCTTCCGTACTTGTGGTTTAGAAACATTACAATTTTCTCCAAAATTAAAATCGATAGGAGCAGGTATTTTGGAATTCTCCTCATTAACAGATATCACTATTCCAGAGAGTGTCGAGAGCATAGCCGATGGTGCGTTCAGGTATATGTATCACCCTACTTTCCACGGCAAATTTGCTTCGGAGGATGGCAAGTCTTTGATAGTTAATAATCGCTTAATCGCTATTGCAAATAGCGCAGATATGACAGAGTATGTAGTGCCGTCTAATGTAACTTCGATTGGAGAGTCGGTACTATGCATGCCTGGAACAAATTATAATAAGATAAACTTGTTTAGTGGAAATTGCGCATCAGAAGATGGTTCGATGCTGATTTGCGATGGCGTATTATGTGCTATTGCGGGTGGAACAGTTACCGATTTAGTTGTCCCTGAAAGCGTGACCAAAATATCTTCATATATTGCCTATATGAATAAGCGTCTTACAAGTGTTGTTGTACCTGACAGTGTAACTACGATTGGCTATACAGCGTTTTCGTATTGCGATAAATTGAAGAGTGTTACAATCGGTAGAGGTATTGTCGACTTAGGAGAAAGTAATTTTAGAAACTGCCCTCTACTTGCAGAGATAAACTGTATGGCGACTACTCCTCCTGTTTTAGGCAGTAAATATTCATTTGAGAAAATGAATGATGAGCCATATACTATCTATGTGCCTATGGAGTCTGTTGATGCTTATAAGACAGCCGAGTATTGGAGTTTGCATGCCGACCATATTGTAGGTAAAGAGTTCTAAATTTATTGGGCTTTTAGCCATTGGTCATTAACTAAATTAAGAATTTTTCTTTTCACCCTCCGAAGAAAAAAACTCTGCGGAGGGCGTTTTTGTTGGGCTGAGGCTAAAATAATTCTTAATTCTTAATTCTTAAGTCTTAATTTTTCATAACTTTGCGTTATGAAAAGATTTCTTGCACTTTTGAAGACTTGGGCGCAGAAGTTGCGCAACTATATCTCGCCCGTATTCTTGGTACTTTTGGCGGTATCGTTTACCCTTTGGTATATCTCGAAATTGAACTATACCTACACCACCGACTTTAATATAAAGGTTAAGGTCAATGGAGAGCGTTTGGTTGTGCCGTGCGTAGTTGAGGGCAAGGGTACAACCCTCTTTGGCTATGGCTTTTACGCTTCGCGCCGTGCAACTATTCCGTTGGAGGAACTCAACTACGATATTATCGAAGAGCCTGCAACAACGGCGGAGGGTGCAGTGGTAGATTCGCTTGCCAAGGAGTATAAGGTGCGTATTTCGCCTATCTCGATGCAAGATGCTATCTCGGTGCGTTTCAGCGACTTGAAGATAGTATCGGTTGGTGATTTTGATGATATTCCACTCTCTCAGAAATGATTAAAGTAGCCATTTGCGGAGGTATCGGCAGCGGCAAAAGTACCGTCTGCCGAATGTTTGCAGAGCGTGGCGTTGCGCTCTACGACTCGGACTCGCGCGCTAAGGCGTTGATGAACGAGTCAGAGGAGTTGCGCAGGGCTCTTGTTGCCGAATTTGGCGAGGAGTGCTACGCTGATGGTGCGCTCAATCGCTCCTATCTCGCAAGCCGAGTTTTCGGCTCGGCGGAGCAACTCGAAAAACTCAACTCCATTGTTCACCCAGCTGTGAAGGCAGATTTTCTGCGTTGGGCAGAGGAACAGGAGGGCGACTTCTGCATTTTGGAGTCGGCTATTTTGTTCGAGTCGGGCTTTGATGCGGTGGTGGATAAGACGGTGGCGGTGTTGGCACCTCTGCCGTTGCGAATTGAGCGAGCAATGAAGCGTGATGGCGCAAGCCGTGAGCAGATAGAGGCTCGTGTCAAGGCGCAGATGAGCGATGACGAACTGGTTGCGCGAGCCGACTTTGCGATTGTAAATATCCACCTCGAAGATGTCGAGAAAGATGTTGCAGAGTTGGCGTATCGCTTCAAGATGATGAACAATGAGCAAACTCGATAATATATTGTGGCAGAGGGGGGTTATGGCGATTGTGAACGCTACGCCCGACTCGTTTTATGCCTACTCTCGCACGCAGTCGCACAAGGCTGTGGCGGAGCGGGTAGAAAAGGTGCTGAACGAGGGTGCTGCGATATTGGATATTGGCGGTTACTCCTCGCGCCCCGATGCCGAAGATGTATCGGTCGAGGAGGAGTGGCAGAGGGTAGAGATGGCTCTGTCGGCTGCGCGCGAGGTATCGGGCGATGTGCCTATTTCGATTGATACTTTCCGTGCCGAGATTATCCGCCGAGCCACCGACCGCTTTGGCGAGGTTATCGTAAATGATATTACGGCGGGGCTGGGCGATAAGGAGATGCTTGCTGCTGTTGCCGAGCGCAAATTGCCATATATCGCGATGCACATGCGAGGTACACCGCAGACAATGCAGCAACAGACGCAATATAGCGATATTGTTGCCGAGGTCATAAAGGAGTTGCAGGAGCGATTGTCGGCAATCGAAAAGGCTGGCATAGAGCGCAGTCGTGTGGCGTTAGACCCCGGCTTTGGCTTTGCCAAGACGGTGGAGCAGAACTACGAACTGCTTGCAGGGTTGCACCGCTTGACGGAGTTGGCGCAACCGTTGTTGGTTGGCGTATCTCGCAAGTCGATGATTTACAAGCCTCTTGGCATAACCCCCGATGAGGCGTTGTCGGCTACGCAGGCGGTCCATTGGGAGGCGTTGCGACAGGGTGCGACACTGCTCCGAGTACATGATGTTGCCGAGGCGGTGCAGACAATAAAACTTTACGAAAAATTCAACCAAAATGATAAAGGTTTCTAATATCGAGAAGTCGTTTGGCGACTTGAAGGTGCTGCGAGGAGTTTCGCTCGAAGTCAAAAAGGGCGAAATTGTGTCGATTGTCGGTGCGAGTGGCGCAGGCAAGACAACTCTTTTGCAGATTATCGGCACACTCCTTCCTGCCGATGGTGGCGAGGTGGAGATTAACGGCACAAAGCTCTTTGCGCTGAACGAGAAGCGCACGGCGGAGTTCCGCAATCGCCATATCGGCCTTGTCTTTCAGTTCCACAACCTCCTGCCCGAATTTTCGGCTTTGGAAAATGTGATGATGCCGGCACTTATTGGCGGAGCAAAGCGCAAGGAGGCGAAGCAGAGGGCTTTGGAGCTGCTTTCGGCAGTCGGTTTGTCGGAGCGAGCCGAGCATAAACCGGCACAACTCTCGGGCGGTGAGCAACAGCGAGTTGCCATTGCGAGGGCGTTGATGAACAAACCTTCGGTGCTGCTTGCAGATGAGCCTACGGGCAACCTCGACACCCACAACCGCGATGAGATTCAGCGACTGCTGTTCGAGGTGCGTGAGAAGTTCGGGCAGACGATAGTTATGGTTACTCACGATGAGCGATTGGCGGAAATGGCTGACCGTAAAATAGTTATGAGCGATGGAGCGATACTCTAACCTTTCGCACGAGGAGTTGCACGAACTGCTCGAAACGCTACACGACCGCTACAACCGTCCCGAATTTATCGAGGCAGACCCTATAAGTATTCCCCACTCGTTTGAGCGTCAGGAGGATAGAGAGATTGCGGGCTTTCTCGCAGCGACTATTGCGTGGGGCAACCGCAAGGCGATAGTCAAAAGTGCGCGCCGTATGGTCGAGATGATGGATAATGCACCTTTCGACTTTACAATGAACGCTTCGGAGGAGGATTTGCAACCGCTTTTGCGCTATGTTCACCGCACCTTCAATGGTCAAGACTTTACCGATTTTATTTTAGGTTTGCGACACCTCTGCGGTAAGTGGGGTAGTGTTGGCGAGGCGGTGCAGGGGTTGTATGAGCGTGAAGGCTCAATTCAGAGGGTGCTTGCCGAACTGCGCCGAGAGTTTTTCGAGGTGGAGCATTCTCTGCACTGCGAGAAACACCTCTCATCAATAGCGAAGGGCGCATCGTGCAAACGACTCAATATGTATTTCCGCTGGTTTGTGCGCCGAGATAACCGAGGTGTCGATTTCGGAGCGTGGGAGCGCATTCCGCAGTCGGCTTTGTACTTGCCATTAGATGTCCATACGGGCAATATGGGTAGGGCATTAGGTCTGCTCACTCGCAACTCCAACGATTGGAAAGCAGTCGAGGAGATAACCTCCGCCCTCCGCAATCACGATGCAAATGACCCCGTCAAATACGATTTTGCGTTGTTTGGGGCAGGGATTGAGGGATTCCTCAAATAACCAATAGAAGCCGCCTAACAAGGCTCTTTTGTCGTTACGCTTGTTTTGCAAATGCTCACATACGCCCAAGTATGCTCCGCTTTGCAAAACTTCGCAAGCCTAAAAATAGCTCTTGTTATACGACTTCTATTAGGCTATTTCAAATTGAGAATTGAGAATTGACAATTAAAGGTATTGCCGAGCAGAAAAACCGCTCGGCAATACTTTTTATATATAATGATAGTGCTAAAAATCTATAGTGTATTCTAAACTACTTCCACCCGTTTTTTTTAATGCAAATGGTCCATTGTTCTTGCTGACATATATTAGAGTAGTGCAAGTACTTCCAGTGCTTCTAACGCTAATACTTGCAATCGCGCCTCTATCTGCTGGCCCTAGTATTTCAGAATAAGATGCATCTCCCTTTGTAGAGAAACTTTCACTACCTGTTAGAGATATATTAACATAATCAAAAACATATCGACTACTGTAAGCTTCAAATCTAACATAGTAAAAGTCTTCTTGTTTATTTATGTCATTATTGTTGCTGTTGTTATTGTCGCCATTTTCTATCTTCTCACAACTAATGCAAGATATGGTAACAATCAGCGCAAAAAGTAACTTTGATAGTGTTTTCATAATTTGGCTTGTTTTTTATTGCACCACAAATTTAGAAATTATTTTTGATTGAACAAAAAATGGCGGCAGTAAATAAATGTCATCAAATAATTCTCAATTCTCAATTCTTAATTCTCAATTTTATTTAATTTTGCATTCTGAATTTTGCATTTTGCATTCAGTTATGGGCGGTTTTCGTTTTAAGCAGTTTGCAGTCGAGCAAGACGATGTGGCGATGAAGGTCGGCACCGATGGTGTATTGCTCGGTGCGTGGGCGGAGTGCGAGGGGGCAAGGCGTATCCTCGATATCGGCACAGGTACGGGCGTTATCGCTCTGCAAATGGCGCAACGCAGCCCTACGGCGCAGGTGCAAGCGGTCGAGATTGACGACACCGCAGCCCGCAGAGCAAGAACCAACTTCGACAACTCCCCTTGGGCGGAGCGTCTGCAAGTGACGCAGACCGCCGTGCAGGAGTTCTCCCCAGCCGAAAAGTTCGACCTTATAATCTCTAATCCGCCATATTTTATCGACTCGTTGCTGCCGCCCGATGCAAAGCGTTCAACGGCTCGTCATACCCACGACTTGACTTTCGAGGAGTTGGATAAGGCGGTCGTGCGATTGCTTGCCGAAAACGGCAAATTTGCGCTGATTTTGCCCGTAACAGAGTTTGAAAAATATCTGTTGCTCACGCAGTTGCACCTTGTCCGCCGTTGCGATGTCTGCCCGATAGAGGGTGGTGCTGCAAAGCGTATTATGGGCGAGTTTGCAAAGCAGAAACCAACCGAAATAGCACACGAAAATATCGCTATCGAGCGAGGTAGGCGTGGCGATTATACCGATGAATACCGCGCCTTGACAAAAGATTTTTACCTTAAATTTTGATAATCATACGAAAAACACCTATCTTCGTAACATTAAATAGAGTGATTATGAAGAAGATTTTTGCAATTTTAGCCCTTGTAGGCATCGCCACAACGGCTTTCGCACAAAATACGATAAAGGCCGGCTTGTACGATAAGCAGGGCAATGCGGTAGTTGCCGAGGCAGAGCCTGTGGTGGTAAATGTTACCTTGCGAGTTGATACCGAGCACTTTAAGCCGGGTGTATATGCCCGCTATGCGCAGAAATATCTCGGCAAGCGAGCAACCCTCTCGGAGTACTCTACGGTGGAGTTGGTTGATGGTCGCTTGGCTCTTGGTGTGGCAGAGAAGGTTGCTCCGAAGTTGGAGCAAGAGCCTTATACCTTGCCTTTGCCGTTGAATAGGGTGTCGGCTACGGTGCAGACCACCGAGGAGCAGGCAGCGGCTACGGCAGAGATGATATTCTCGTTGCGCCGTCATCGCCTTGACCTTATTACGGGTGAGGCAGGCGAAAATGTCTTTGGCGCAGGTTTGAAGGCCGCCTTGGAGGAGATTGCACGAATGGAGAAGGAGTGTCTTGATATGTTCTACGGTGCAAAAACAACCTCTGAAACAGTGCATACTTTCAATATCGCAATTACCCCCGACAAGAACGAGTATATGGTCTGCCGTTTTAGCGACAAGGCTGGAGTTGTTGAGGTCGATGATTTGTCGGGTATGCCTATCGTTGTGAAGGTCGAGACCGAGAAGCACAAGGAGTATCCACAATTGCAACCGCTTGGACCAAAGGATAAGGTCTCGGCAGAGTATCTTATCGTTCCGCAGTCGAAGTGTTCGCTTGTGGGCGAGACTACGCTGATGGATACCCTCGAATTTGCATCACCTTTGTACGGCAAAAGTGTAGTTGCACTCCCTATTAAGTAGTATGTTTGAGCAGAAAAAACGCCTGCTACTGTTTCGTCTTCGCAAGGAGATGAATGGTGCTGCGCTCGATACGATGCGCTATTTTGGTGCTGACTACGAGCGTAACTATGGCGTGCAGATATACGCTATTCGCAACCTTGCGCGAGAGATTGGCACCGACCACGAATTGGCGGAGTACTTCTATACGCAAAATATCCGCGAGGTGCGCCTTGTGGCGTTGTGGATTGCCGATGCAGAGAGGGTTGCAGTTCCCGACTTTGACTTTTGGGCTTCGGGGATTATCAACTCCGAGGTTGCCGAGCAGGCATCGCATGCGTTGTTGAGCCGTATCGCTTCGGTTGCGGAGTTGCTTTCGGCATGGTGCAGTTCTGATAATGCTCTGCTTGCCTATTGCGCCCTGCTTGCGGCGGCTCGCAATGGTGGGGTAGAGCCGACTGTAGCGGTAAGTGCCATCTTGTCGGCAGTCGAAAACTTTTCGGATAATCGCCTTGTGGCGCAGGGCGCAACGGCTCTCGCCATAAACTTGCCCGATGAGGCGATAAAAAATCTTCTTGACAATCTTTCCAATAGCCCTAGGGCAAATCTTTTAAGGGAGGAAATCTCCTGGCGCATCGAATAAACGCGATTGATCGCAATCGAGGTAATGATGCATGATATAATATAATTGTCATTGCATCATATCTCAGTCATCACTTTCGTGCATACGATGTACAAAACAGACAAACACACTGTGTTGTGTGTTTGTCTGCTTTGTGGTGCCACCAGGAAACATTACCAAGCGTGTAACCTATTGTGTATTAGCGTCATTGATGTTTGGCCTAATCCGATGTTCACGAATTGCACACGGCCATAATTCACCATTTTTAACTACTCTTTATATGCTGCTTTCTTCACTCACAAAGGTAGTAAATTTCCTCGATTTTCGTGTACGAAAGCGGGAATATAATTTTGTTGCAGCAGAGCCAAAATATCCGACTCTTTGTAGAGCATCTTACCTGGAAGCGCGACAAACGACACAAGCCCGTCATCGCGATATTGCTGCAATGTACGTTTAGTGATTCGCAAAGCCTTGCAAACCTCTTCGCCTGATAGGTAGTGTTCTCCATTGAGTATAGGACGGCAGAGTCCTCGAATCTGCTCGATGCCGGCATCAACCTTTGCAAAGTCGCCGAGCACCTCCCTTAAATTTTCGTTAAATACCAAATTCATACTATTTACCTTTTATTGTGTTGATTTTAATAAGTTTCTCCACCTCAGCACGGCGGTAGTAAATCTTGCGCCCAATTGTCGAGAAGCCCAGAACCCCTCGCTCACGATAACCCTGCAACTGGCGTTTTGAGAGCCCAAGAATCTCTGCCAATTCGCTATTCTCCACCCACTCCGAATTGATGCTGCACTCCTCGGCAATGGCACGAATCTCCGTTGCCGCCTTCTTGATGGAGCCGAGCAACTGCTCGTACTCACTCTTTTCAATTGCTACATATTCCATAATTCATCGTTTTTAATTTAGAGTAGGAGGCATTTAAGGGGAAGGTTTACGGATTGTACCGTTTTATTCGATTATTTGTAAAAAAATGTGGCCTATAAAGTTTAAGCCACATTCCCGATTTGCTCTACCATGATGCATTTTTCCAAAGCGAATGCTGGGAGTATTCTGCAATTTTCCAAAACAAAACACCCCCGATTTTTACATTTTTCCCAAAATACTTGTTGAGAAACTTTTGGTATGTGGTACGCCACTCTATGATAAAAAGTGCTTCAATCGTGCGGAATCTATCAAAAAATCATACTTTTCGCACAATTGCGAGCATATTGATTGATACCCAATCCCGATTTCCCGCAAATTTTATACGGAGTTTTTGCGACTTCCAATCAAATTGTAGTCTTTCCGAAGCGAGTATTCATGAACTATTCGACACATTGATTTGGAG
>JAGBCX010000084.1 GCA_017937805.1 Alistipes sp.
CGAACTACATCTGCCACAGCCACTTGCTGAGGTGTCGATACAATAATCGCTCCGCCAATATGCAATTCGTTAATTATTGACAAATGTATATCACCCGTACCCGGAGGAAGGTCAATTAGTAAAAAATCTAAATTTCCCCACTCGGTTTGGTGGATAAGTTGGCGCAATGCGCTGTTAGCCATCGTGCCACGCCACAACAGAGCATCGGTCTTGCGGATAAACATCGCTATCGAAATCAGCTTTATTCCACCCACCTCGGCGGGCACGATATAATCCCTGCCATCAATCTGCTTTGCATCGGGCAGATAATCCTCCACACCGAACATCTTCGACTGCGAAGGACCATAGATATCGGCATCGAGAACACCGACTTTGTAACCCTCCTTTGCCAACGCCACGGCGAGGTTGGCGGTAACGGTCGATTTGCCCACTCCTCCCTTGCCCGAAGCAACGGCTACAATATATTTGATATTTGCGGTGGTCGAGAAGTTGTGCATCTCCTCGATAGCGGCATTTTTGGCTGCTCGCTCGGCACTCTTTTCGCCCTCTTTGATAACGACAACGACTTTGTAGTCGGGATAAGCCGCAGCGATGGTCTGCTCTACTCGGCTCTTGATTTTTACGGCAAACGGATCGCGCGCCTTGCGGAAGATAAGCGACACAACAATCTTCTCCCCCTCAATCTCGGCACCCTCAAAAATTCCTGCCGTTACAATATCCTGCTCCAATTCGGGATGAAAAACACCGTGAAGAAGCTCTTTAATTTTGTTTCTCATAATAACTTATGTATAGTCATTGCGATAGCCGAAAGGCTCGTGGCAATCTCCCTTATTGTTTTTTTAGTGAAATTAGTGAGTTTAGTGAATTTAAGGATTGGCGCATCACTAAACTCCTTATACTCCCTATTCTCCCTAAATTCTCTATCTCTTGCGCCAAAGCTCTTTTCCTACTGCAAATTTAGCAAAAATTCCCCCACGATAACGCAACTATGGAAAATTATTTCTAAATTTGCATTGCAGTCCTCGGATTGCAGACATATTAGAAAGTGTTTTTCGAGCCCTAAATAGAAAATGTGGTAGTTTTCATAAATCGGGGGACCAACGAATAGCACTCATTTCTTGTATATATGCTATTGGTACGCTCTGTGCCAATATACTGCTATATACAGGTGTGGGGCATAGTATCGTTTACTCCGATTTGGGTTTTACCACAACCTTCTATTTAGTAAACTAATATAAAACCTCACACTTTCTTTTTGTCATAACAGCGCAAACACATATTGTTTAACACTTTAATAATTTACTGTTATGAAAAAGATTTTACTTTCGGTCGTTCTTGCAACGACTTTGGCACTTACATCGTGCCAATTTGATGATTCGGCTCTTTGGAGCAAACTTGATGAGTATGGCGAGTCTATTCGTGACCACGAACAGCGTATCTCTGCCCTCGAAGAGTTGTGCAAGCAGATGAACACCAACATCGAGGCGTTACAGACTCTTGTCGATGCTCTCGAAAAGCGTGACTATGTAACCAATGTTTCGGAGGTGCGTAGCAATGGCGAGGTTATCGGTTATACCATTTCATTTGCTTACAGCGACACCATTACAATTTATCACGGCAAAGATGGTAAAGACGGAGCGAATGGAGCAGACGGCAAAGACGGTTATACTCCGCAGATTGGAGTAATGAAGGACACCGACAATATCTATTATTGGACTCTCGATGGAGAGTGGTTGCTCGACGCAAAGGGCAATAAGATAAAGGCGGTTGGTACTGACGGTGCAGATGGTAAAGATGGACAAGATGGTGCAAATGGTACTGACGGTAAAGACGGACAAAACGGCACGAATGGTAGTGACGGAAAAGATGGACAGAACGGAACAAACGGAACAAACGGAACAGATGGAAAAGATGGTCAAGACGGAAAAGATGGCGTAACTCCGCAACTCAAAATCGAGAATGACTATTGGTATGTGTCGTATGATAATGGCGCAACTTGGGTACAACTTGGCAAGGCAACGGGCGAAGATGGTCAAAATGGAGCAAATGGAGCTGATGGTGAAAATGGAAAAGATGGCGACAGTATCTTTAATAGCGTAACCCAAGATGACGAGTATGTATATTTCAACTTGGCAGACGGCACGATGATTACTTTGCCGAAGCACGACAAGGAGAATATCCAATTTGAGGACTTGCAAGTAAAGGCAATCTGTTGCAAAAATTGGGACACCAACAACGATGGCGAACTCTCCTATGCCGAAGCCGCAGCGGTAGAAACAATCGGAACAATTTTTAAAGGTAATACCAACATTATTGCTTTTACAGAGTTGAAATACTTTACAGGAATTACCGAAATACCCAATGGTGCTTTTAGTGGTTGCACTGCGTTGTGGAAAATTAAAATTCCTGAAAATGTACTGACTATTGGCAATAATGCGTTTAATTCATGCAGTAGTATTATTAATGTCAATTTACCTAACTCGATTTATACAATTGGGGGGTATGCGTTTAAAGGGTGTAGTCGTATAACAGAAGTAACAATTCCTAATGATGTTACGGTTATTTACGCAGGTACATTTGATACTTGCTCAAAATTAGAAAATCTTACAATAGGCGAAGAAGTTACAGAGATTGGCTCTTATGCCTTTGAAGATTGTGAATCTCTTAAAAGTGTTATAATACCCAAAAGAGTTACAAAAATAGGAATAGATGCTTTTAGGGGTTGTGCATTATTGTCCAGCGTTTATTTTAAACCTAAAACGGCTCCTCAATTATATTACGGAAAGAGTACTGATAGCCCAACAATAGTAAGACCTTTTGATACGCCAACAGGATTTACAATTTATGTACCATCTGCCTCTTATAATGATTATTACAAGACAAGTGGTGGCGGAAATTTATATGAATTTTCAGTTACCCATTGGTACTATTATAGAAACTATATTGCAACTTTCGACTTTGAGGAATAATACATTTGAAACTAATAAGTCTGTGTAGGTATGTTGTCTATATTCAAAGGCATTCGTTCTGCGGCTGTAAATGATTGGATAGTTGCGGTGTATAACAATTATAATCGAATACAACAAGCAGAAAAAATGAATGAAAGACTGAAAATCTTACAAGATTTGGCAGACAACATAAATGGCATAGGCGATGCAGTTGTGCAAAAAACATTAGCAGAAATAGAAAGTCAACATTATAAATAATTGAAATTGAAAGTTATGATAAGTGCCAAAGATTTTCAAGATGGAGATTATATCAAATACCAATCTAATCGGGTGTTAAAAATTACCGATGCAGTAAATATGCAAGCGATTGATGTAAACGGCAATACGGTATTGTATAGTAATGGGTGTTGCCCTAATATCGGATTAGATGATGAGGTATTGCAAATTTGTGGATTTACACAAGAGGGCAGTATATGGAAACACAATATAGGCGACTCAACTATTATTAGATATAATGATGGAGTATGTAAATTAAGAAATCCATATAAGGGCCCACAAGATAAGGATTTGTGCGTATTAAGCATATTGCAAGACTTTGTAAGAGACTATACGGGTAAAGAACTGCCTATAAACCATCAAACACTTGCGGAGTATATTAGAAATTTATAATCTTGATAAAGTTAAATCGCAATCTTTCGGGCGACTTCACAAAATTGTGGAGTCGCTTTTTTAATGCCATTCTTTGTCATTCTCTCCCACAAAAATCCCCGAGCAAATCTCTCTGCTCGGGGATTGTTAAAAGCCAATGGCTAATAGCCTATTAGTTTTCCGTTTTAATCCCACTGCGTGGGCTTTTCACTGCTCCGTCTCGGCATAGTCTGCAAGCAGCCTCTGCGCTCGACTTAATCGCAGCGGTCCGCTTTCAGTTTTCAGTTTATGCTGAAAGCATACGGGCAGTACGCCTGCACTCCCTCGCGAGCCAACTCACGCTTCAACGAGTTGTAGTACTCGGCAACCTCCAAAGTCTCGGCATCGAACAAGTACGCCTTTGCCTGCATATTCAACTGCTGCATCATCTGCGCTATTGGCGACAACTCCTCCAATACCTCGGTAACACGGAAGTTATCCACAACACCTGCCTTATCTGCTGCAATGGCAATAGCCTCACGCAAGCCACCATTTGCATCTGCCAAGCCTAACTCTACGGCACGAGTACCCGACCATACTCTACCCTGCGCCAACTCCAAAACCTTATCCATTGGCAGGTTACGACCGTTGGCAACCTTTGAGGTAAATGTTTCGTAAACCTTATCCACCGAGCGAAGCAAGGTTTTGCGCTCCAAGTCGGTAATTTTGCGAACACCCACGCCCATAACATTTGCGCCAAAGTCCGCTGCTGCGCCGGTCTTTACAACATCGGTGGTCAAGCCGAGCTTCTTGTTGAGCATATCCTCGCCTTCGAGCAACATTCCGAATACGCCGATTGAGCCGGTTAAAGTGAGGCGGTCGGCAACGATAGCATCAGCACCTGCCGAGATATAGTAGCCACCACTTGCAGCATACGAGCCCATCGAAACAATCACCGGCTTCTCCTTGCGGAGCAACTCAACCTCTCGCCAGATAACATCGCTTGCCAAAGCACTACCGCCCGGAGAGTTCACACGAAAGACAACAGCCTTGATATCCTTGTCCTCACGCGCCTTGCGGAGAGTTTTCGACACATTTACGCTATAAACATTATCATCTTCACCCTCGCCATCGAAGACCTGACCTTCGGCATAGACGATACCCACAGCCGGTGCGCCAAACTTCGGCATCACAGGGGCAAGAGTCATATACTCGCCGAGCGAGATAATGTTGAACTTGCCATCTGCACCCTTCTCAACGCCATACTCGGCAAATTTTGCCTCCATCTCGTCTTCGTAGATAAGGGCATCGACCAAGCCGTGCTTCAAGGCATCTTCGGGTTGCGACACCTCCAACTTGTCGGCAAGACGCATCAGCTTCTTTGCATCGAGGTTGCGGCTTTCGGCAATCGAGCCAACCAAAACTGCCCACATATCATCGACCATCATCTGCATCTGTGCGCGATTTTCTGGTGACATATTTTTGCGAATATATGGCTCAACGGCACTCTTATATTTGCAAGCCGTAGGGCGGAACGCCTCAGCCTTCAAGCCGAGTTTGTCGAGCGCACCCTTCATAAAGAGCGAACTCTGCGCCAAACCAACCCACGAAAAACCGCCCTCGGGGTGGAGATAAATTTTATCAGCCACCGATGCGAGGTAATAAGCGCCTTGCGAGTAGGTCTCGTTGTATGCCACTACGAATTTGCCACTCTGCTTGAAGTCTATAAGCGCTGCGCGCACCTCCTCGATAACGCCTGTGCCGGCACTACCCAAACCTGTGAAGTTGAGGTAGATACCCTTCACTCGGGCATCGCCCTTTGCCGCCTCGATACTCTGCAACACCTTCAACAGATGGGTGCTCTTTGCCATCGTCATTGTGGCGAAATCGAAGCCCGCCATCGGATTTTTTGTTGGCGCCTCGGTGATATTCTCTGCCAAATCTATCTTAACAATTGTCTGCGGAGTAATCACCGCCTGTGTTGTGCCCTCCATTGAGCCTGCCATGCCTACAAAAATCACCAAGCACAGCACCCACGATAATACCGTACCCACAACCATTGCGAGCAGGGTAGCCAAAAAGATCTTAAAAAATTTCATAGTCCTCAAATTTTTAAGTTAAAAAAACATTTTCTCACTACAAAGATATAAAAAAAGACGCACACACTATCCCAAAAACTACAAATTTTTACAACAATGGTAAGATAAAAGCGAGGTTTTTTGCCTCGCTTTTCACTATCTATTTAATCCACGATTTGATTATCGGGACATCGTAAATACCATTCGACACAAGACCGACAACCACGCAAAGACAGATGGCTGCTTGCCACTCTGGATACCCCAAAAGTATCAGTTGAAACTCACACGCAACAAGTGCCAATATAGCACCAACTATCCACGATATCAGCTGTTTAAGCCAAGAAAGTTTTATGCCGAATACCCTGCATATAAGCCCCGTAATGACAATGGTCAAAACGGCACAAAGTGGCAATACCCACAAAAAATCGCTGCTAAAAAGCCCTAAAATATCGCCCATAAAATCCAATTGCTTTTACAGTTTGTAGAAAGTGCGAATATTTTTAGGCAATCGTTCAAGGAAAGTTTGATTCTCTTTGAGTTGAAAAACTTGTTGATATGTTATTAAATCGTTGATAATAAGATTTATACCATCGTCTTTGGCACAATTTTCAAGCCCCGCTCTCAACGATTTATATATATCCTTGTAGGAGTCAAGTTTATTTTTGCTCAATTTTCCAAAATCAAACAAAATCTCCCCAAGAACAACATGTGATTGATCCGTTTTTTCAGATGTTTTTATACCAAGATAATGAGAAATCATCTGTTTCGGACCTTTGCAATATTTTCCGCGACCTTTGATATAAATTTTATCCTTAAACTCTATCTTTAATCCCGCTTGCTCCAAACACCTTCTAAGGCGCTTAAATATCTCTTTGTAGTAAAGAGTGCTACTAATATTTTCCGTTCCAGAACCTAAATATTCAGAAAATTTTGATTCGAGATATAGGGTATATCCGCTGCCCGACAACACAATATCAACATTGGATTTCGTGTTGCTATCTCTCTTATCCACAGTGTTTTTCACCTCAAATTGAACATTTGTAAACGCAACCACCTTCCCATTGATACAGAAATGTATTGGGTTCTCCTCGCTGACCGAATGGAAAAGCAGCAGGGCCAACAATGAAGAGGAATGAAGAGTCATTATTCTCTTTTTTTCCAAACCACTTACTGCTTGCTTGAATTTCTCCTCGAAATTCTCATTTATTATACCGAATATCTCTTTTAATGAAGAACAGTTATCGCCCTTGATATCAGTGAACGACTTTGACCACGAAGATTTTTGTCCTCTCCAAAGAGTGTATTCCCACTGGGTATTGCTTAAGAATTTATTATCCTCGAAAAATTCGGTAATCACATTCTCTTTGCTCATAATAGATGTATCATTATTATGTTTTGTTAAATATGCCACTACTTGATTATACTTCTTTTGCACATCCTCGTACTCAGAGCCCATTAGGAAACGGATCTCGGCATTAAGCAAATATTGAACTTGCTCCGATGTTAGACCAAAATGGGAAACAAGATTCTCCTCCGCCTTTTTTAGATTTGGAGCGGTGCGTATAATTTTTACCAACTCGCCTTTGTGTTGCACTACGGCAAGTAAGGCCTCTAACCGCATTTTACGGCGTAGATAATTTTCTATTGTTTTAGCGTTTTTCATTTTTAATGTGGTTTAGTTTCTACAAATTTATAATTTTTTATTGTTTGGTGCAAGTATTTGTTACTATTTTTATCGGTTATTGCAAGCCTCCGCATATTCAGCAGGGTAGTGCGCTCGGAGATATGCCAATCGATATGCCAACAATGTGGCGCAGATGGCGTGAGCTCTGTTGGAACAATGGCGAGAATAGATATCCACCAATCTATCAAAAGTCAAGGGTTGCTCCTCGTTGGCTGCAGCTCGAAAAACGCCCTCTACACAGCCCTGACGGAACAAATCGAGGGTTTTCGCATCGTCAAGAGGGATATTTTCAATATCACACTCTACCCCACTCGCACACCTCGCAATAGTATCAAGTGCTGTGTGTGAGAGAATATACAACACCATAACGCCCGTGCGCATCAACTGCTCTGCGCCATACTGCGTTACGACAACCGCATTCTCATACTCCGTAGATTCCACAAAAGCCAACGGAACTCGCTCCGAAATGTCCTCCGCACAGAGAGCCACACCGCAAGAGTGAATATCCATTTTGCGCACTACCCCAACAAGTTTTGGTGCTTGTGGTAGCTCCGCTGTTATGGTGTTTGAAGTGAAATGATTTGGCGTTGCTATGTTTGCAACACTCTCTTCACCATATCGCTCTACTATCCATTTAAGCACCTTTTCTCGCCCAATTTTATCGAGTTCGCACTCTATGCGAGGTAGTCCTTGCTCGATATTGAAAAGGTCGTTAAATGCCAAGTCGAATTGCAAAGGATTAACCTGAGTTATTCCAAGACAATACAGCACCAACGAACACGCAGCCGAGCCCCTGCCCGGTCCCACTTGCGCACCCAATTCGTGGGCAGCAGCGATTATCTCGTGCCACATCAAAAAATAGGCAGGGTAGCCATTGCGGTTGATGATTTTCAACTCCGCTTTCAGTCGCTCTTTGACCTCTGCCAGCAGAGGTTTTCCAAAACGCTCGTATGCCCCCTCGAAGGCGAGTCGGGCGAGGTGTTCGACCTCATCTACCCCTTCGGGCAAAAGGGGCTTTGGCAATAGCGGAGCGTGGTTGATAGAGTAGTGTTCAACCTTGTTGAAAATCTCTATTGTATTCTCCAACGCTTCGGGAATATCGCCGAACAACTCGTTCATCTCGGCGGTGGTTTTGAGCCACTCCTGCTTTGAGAAGATAAGGCGAGAGACATCATCGTAACGCTTGTTACTGTTGATGCAGAGCAAGGTATCTTGCACCTCGGCATCTTCCTCGTTCACAAAGTGAATATCGTTGGCGCAAATCAATTTTATGCCGAGTTTTTCCGAAAGGGCAAGTAGTTGATTATTAACTTTTTGCTCCAATTTGTGGGTATTGTGATTTGCTCGCTCAACAGTTGGCTTGTGGCGGTGCAACTCGAAGTAGTAGTCCTCGCCAAAAACGCTTTTATACCACCTTGCGGTGTGCTCGGCAGAGGCTAAATCGTTATGGAGAATGTGTTGCGCCACCTCGCCACCAATACAAGCTGAACAGCAGATAAGCCCTTCGTGGTAACGCTCCAAGTCGGCATGGTCGGTGCGAGGGCGACCATAATGCCCCTCCAACCACGACCTCGAAACGATTTTTACAAGGTTTTTGTAGCCCGTTTGATTTTTAGCGAGGAGTACGAGGTGGTAGCCGGCAAAGTCCTCTCTGTCGCCTTTTTGCTCCATTCCTCGCCGTGCAACATAGACCTCACAGCCGATAATCGGCTTAAACGAGGTACCAAGTTCTCGATTTTTACGCTCAACATACTCCACAAACTCCGCAATGCCATACATATTGGCGTGGTCGGTGATGGCTATACCCGGCATTCCGTCTGACATAGCCTTATCAACAAGCTCCGAAATCTTCGCAATGCCATCTAACTGCGAATACTCGGTGTGGGTGTGCAGATGCACAAAGGGGTGCAACACCGCTTTCTCATTCTGATTTGTTAATCCATTTTTCATATATATTGTATTTTTAATTTCGGGCTTTTTCGTTTCTGCTGCAAAAATAGTTTGATGGTATGCAAAATTATTGCATAGGTTTTATTATATTTGCAAAAAGTTTGGAAAACTCTTAAAAATCATCGATATATGGCAAGCAAGGCGATTAACCGTTATGTATGGCTGCTCAATACTTTGATGCAGCGCAAAAGTTTAACTTTTAAGGAGATTTGCGACCTGTGGGATAGAAGCAGTTTGAACGATGGCAAGCCGTTGGCGTTGCGAACTTTTCATCAGCACCGCGAGGCGATTGCCGAACTCTTCGGCGTGGAGATTGTCTGCGACTCGAACACCTATAAATACTCTATCGCTTCGCCCGAGGAGCTGAAAAATAACGCAGCGCAGCAGTGGCTCTTCAACTCGTTTGCCATCGCAAACACCATCGAGGCTGGGCGTAATATGAAGGACCGTATACTCTTTGAGGAGATTCCAAGTGGTGCGGAGTATGCACAAGTGGTTGTAGATGCAATGCAACAAAATAGGGTATTACTTGTTGATTACAAGCCTTTTAAGGGCGAGAAATTTGAACTCTACCTGCAACCATACGCAATGCGAGTTTACAATCAGCGTTGGTATGTGGTCGGTCGTTTCAAGGAGAGTGGCAAGATACGAAATATCGCCCTCGACCGCATTCTGCGTATGGAGATTACCAAGGAGGGGTTCTCGCTGCCTGAGGATTTCGATGCTCGCGACTACTACTCGCACACGGTCGGAATTTTTGTCAATGAGGAGCTGAAACCTCAACGAGTTGTGCTACGAACATTCGGCGTTTCGACCGAGTATATGCGCACTGTGCCGTTGCACCCTTCGCAAAAGGAGATTGCCACAAATGGCGATGAATCGAGCGACTTCGAGTACTACCTCAACCTCACTCCGGAACTTACGGGCAAACTGCTCTCCAAGGGTGATTGGGTAGAGGTAATCGAGCCGAAGGAGTTGCGCGAAAAGATTAAGGAACAGGCGCAAGCGATTGCCGAATTATATCGAAAAAAGCGTTTTTGGGAGTAGATTTAATGGGTGTGCAAAAACTTTGCACACCAACCATTTGGAATCTCTTCGACATCAAAAAAGCGACCGCAAAATGGCAATTTGCAGTCGCTTCGAGGTTAAACCTCTACCTTAAACTAAATTCTTTTTAGGCGAATTACTCCTTTACCACGGTTATATCGTCGAGCGCAAAGTATGCCGGGTGCATAAACTTATCGGCTCCACCCTCGCCATTCCACTGCACGTCGAACTTAACCTTATTAACCTTGCCAAGCGGGGACAAATCCCACTTTTTCCAGCCCAAGAACGAGGCTGCGCCATTCTCGTAAAGGTAGAAAGTTGCAGAGTCGCCCTCAACCTCGTTGCCCTCGCCATCGAGGGTATATCCCGTAGCGACAACCCAAATAGACTGCTCGGCAGTCAATGGTTCTGCCATGTCGTTGCCATGCGCCGCCGAGTAGTCGGAGTAGGAGGTGTGTGCCACCCACGCACTCTCGATAAAGCCCTCGCCGTTCTTAAATTGAAGCACCGAGCGAGCATCGCCCATCATATCACACTTGTAGCCGTTATGCACGATGCAGTTGTTGCCCGAGTGTGCGCCCTCGGCAAAGACTGTAAGCTGCTCCATATATGTTGTTGCGGTGGTATGGTTAGTGGTGTAGTAGTTTGATACCGCCAAACCGCCATTCCAATAAGCAGCGGTGTACCACAACTCATTTACAGTACTGTAAAGGTCGGTCGCCTCGTCGTACCACGAGTAGCCCTCCTGCTTGTAGAGGAGCTCGCCATTGTACTGCGGATTGTCGATAAGGGCGTTCCAGTAGTCGCCCTCGAAGTCGAGAGTAATGCGAGTAGTGCCGGCACCATTGTTACCATTGTTGCCTCCGTTGTCAGGCGAACAAGCCGCCACCATTGCGCCAAGCGCAAGAATTAAGAAAATCTTTTTCATAGTCTTTTAATTTTTAGTTGTTAGACAAAAAGTGTTAAAAAAGCGTCACATCGCACAATGGAATACCCCCTGTGCGAAACCAAAAACAAAAGACTTTGCGCCCAATGCCAATAGTGAAAATCGTTCAGATGCCCGCCTAATACAATATATAAGGATAAGCCCCGATGATTTTTAACCCGTCCGCCGCAGGTAAAAATTCCTAAAACGCAGAGGCAGGTCTTCTGACTTGTTCCGTTCGTGCGGCCTTCCCACCCTTGTCGGCAGTGACCATAAAGATTGCACGAACATATAAGAACTTACAGCAGCGAGGACTGTCCGGGATTCTCACCCGATTCCCTTTTCATCGAAACCCTCTAATTCGAGTAGTTCCGAACCTTTGCTGATGCAAATATAGGGATTTTTTTCTTTGGTTGTTACATATTATATCGTTTTTTTCGCGAAAAAGAACCACCAACCAACGACTAATGGCTAATAAGCCATAAAGTTTTCCGTTTTCCGCTTTAATCCCACTGCGTGGGCTTTTCACTGCTTCGCCTCGGCAAAGTCTGCAAGCAGCCTCTGCTCTCGGCTTAATCGCAGCGGTCCGTTTTCCCACTCCAAGCGAAAACCGAAAAACTAAAAGTTTTCCGTTTTCCGCTTTCCGTTTTCCGTTTATTTCTCTATCTTTGCCGTTTAGTAAGGAAGAAATAATTAAAAACATACTTTTATGTCAAAGGATTTTAAGAGATATCTTATCACTTCGGCACTGCCGTATGCCAATGGTCCGGTGCATATCGGACACCTCGCAGGCGTCTATATTCCGTCTGATATCTATACTCGCTACCTCCGTTTGCGTGGTCGTGATGTAATTTCGGTCTGCGGAAGCGATGAGCACGGAGTGCCTATCACAATCAAGGCAAAGAAAGAGGGTATAACTCCACAACAAGTTGTGGACCGCTACCACGCTATCATCAAAGATTCGTTCGAGAAGCTCGGCATATCGTTTGATATCTACTCGCGTACCTCTTCGCCCGTACACGCAGAGACCGCCTCGGCGTTCTTCCGTAAGTTGTACGATGAGGGCAAGTTTGTGGAGCAGACGAGCGAGCAGTTCTACGACGAGGAGGCAAAATCGTTCCTCGCAGATCGCTATATCGTAGGTACTTGCCCTAAATGTGGGGCAGAGGGCGCATACGGCGACCAGTGCGAGGTGTGTGGCTCAACACTCTCGCCTGACGAGTTGGTAAATCCTCGTTCGACACTCTCGGGTGCAACCCCTATTAAGCGCGAAACAAAGCACTGGTATTTGCCACTCGACAAGTATGAGCAGATGCTTCGCGAGTGGATTTTGGAGGGACACAAGGAGTGGAAATCGAATGTTTACGGACAGTGCAAGAGCTGGCTCGATGGTGGTTTGATGCCTCGCGCCGTAAGCCGCGACCTCGATTGGGGTATTCCTGTTCCGGTTGAGGGAGCCGAGGGTAAGGTTTTGTATGTTTGGTTCGATGCCCCAATCGGCTATATATCTGCTACAAAGGAACTTACGCCAGATTGGGAGAAGTATTGGAAGAGCGAGGACACCAAGCTCGTTCACTTTATCGGTAAGGATAATATCGTATTCCACTGCATCGTATTCCCTTCGATGTTGAAGGCGCATGGCGAGTATATCCTGCCAGAGAATGTGCCAAGTAACGAGTTCTTGAACTTGGAGGGCAACAAGATTTCGACCTCGAAGAATTGGGCGGTTTGGTTGCACGAGTACCTCGTAGATTTCCCGGGCAAGGAGGATGTTTTGCGCTATGCTCTCTGCGCTACTGCGCCTGAAACAAAGGACAACGATTTCACTTGGAAGGACTATCAGGCTCGTAACAATAACGAGTTGGTTGCCGTTCTCGGAAACTTCGTAAATCGTGCGTTGGTGCTTACCAAGAAGTACTATGATGGCGAGGTGCCTACATGTGGCGAACTCGCTGATTATGACCGCGATACAATCGCCGAATTGTCATCAATTAAGGCTTCGTTGGAGTCGAATATCGAGAACTACCGCTTCCGCGAGGCGTTGAAAGATGCGATGAACTTCGCGCGCATTGGCAACAAGTATCTCGCAGACTCGGAGCCTTGGAAGTTGATTAAGACCGATGCCGAGCGTGTCAAGACAATCTTGAATATTGCGTTGCAGATCACCGCAAATATCGCTATTGCAATCGAGCCGTTTATGCCATTCTCGGCAGCCAAGATTTTGAATATGTTGGCGTGTGAGAAGTTCGGTTGGGAGCGTCTTGGTGCAATGGATCTGCTCGCTGCGGGACACCATATCGGCGAGCCTTCGCTCTTGTTTGAGAAAATCGAGGACGATGTGATACAGAAGCAGTTAGACCGCCTTGCTGAGATTGCAAAGCAGAATAAGGCTGCTGAGGTTAAGGCTGAGCCACAGAAGGCAGAGTGTTCGTTTGACGACTTCCAGAAGATGGATATCCGCGTTTCGACAATCTTGGAGGCTGAGAAGTTGCCAAAGACCAAGAAGTTGTTGAAGTTAACCATTGACACAGGCATCGACAAGCGCACAATCGTTTCGGGTATTGCCGAGCACTTCTCGCCTGAGGAGTTGGTTGGTAAGCAGGTTTTGGTGCTTGTAAACCTCGCTCCGCGCGACTTTAAGGGTATCACCTCGCAGGGTATGATTCTTATGGCAGAGGACGCAACCGGAGCGTTGCGATTGCTTCAGCCTAACGAGAAGACCAATAACGGAGCAATGGTGGGTTAATCCCAAACATGTAACAGAGAGATGGGTATCGTTTTCGATACCCATCTGATATATAGAGATATAGAGCAATCTTTTTGGCGAAATGTTCCTCGTGGAACAATTGTATAATAGATTGAAAAATAGGAAGATGGAGAAGAATTGGGACGAACTGAGTTTCGATTTTAATTCGACCGGTGGAGAGAATCTTCGCCGATACTATAAAGATGGCAGGTGGTCTGCGCCCGAATATACCACAAGCGAGTATATTCCCGTGCACATGTGTTCTGCGTGCTTAAACTATGGCTTGCAGGCGTTTGAGGGTATTAAGGCGTTTAGGGGTGTTGATGGTAAGGTGCGAATTTTCCGCCCCTATGCTCACGCTGCACGAATGGCTTCGGGTGCGCGAAAGTTGTGTTTGCCTATGGTTTCGGCAGATGAATTTGTCGAGGCGTGTGTGGATATTGTCCGCAGAAATCTCGAATTTTTACCACCATACGAGTCGCAAGCTGCGTTGTATATTCGCCCAGTGTTGTTTGGAACGCGCCCTCGTTTGACGGTGCGACCATCGGGAGAGGCGGGTTTTTGCGTGTTTGCAACGCCCGTAGGTCCATATTTCAAAGATGGTATAAAGCCGATTGATGCTATTGTAAACCGCAATCAAGACCGTTCCGCACCACTTGGTACGGGAGATGTTAAGGTTGGTGGAAACTACGCGTCGAGCATGCTTTCGTATGAGGAGGCACACGAAATGGGGTATAGCGCAGTGCTTTACACCGAGTCTATTGAGCATCGCTATATTGAGGAGTGTGGTGCTGCAAACTTTATTGCAATAAAGGGAAATACCTATATTACACCAAAATCTCCTTCGATTTTGCCATCAATTACTAACGACTCTTTGATGCAACTCGCAGAGGATAAAGGTTTTGATGTTGAACAACGCCCCGTTGATGTTGCCGAATTGCGAGATTTTGACGAGTGTGGCGCATGTGGTACGGGTGCAATAATTACCCCACTTGGCAATGTCTTCGATCCCGATTTGGGCGAGAAATATCACTATGGCAATGAAGTTGGTCCGGTGCTATTGGACCTCTACAAATCGCTCCAAGATGTGCAATACGGTAGAGTTCCCGACATTCACAATTGGTGTGTTGTGGTCGAATAAAGCGTTGATTATAAGCACAATAAGAAAGGATTGTTCCTCGTGGAACAATCCTTTTAGTTTTCCGTTTGATTGTTCCTCGTGGAACAATTACCTTCCAAACTTCACCAACAATACATTTACATCTGCTGGCGAAACACCCGGGATACGCGATGCCTGACCAATGGTGGCAGGGCGTATGCGGTTGAGTTTTTGGCGTGCCTCGATGGTTAGCGACTGCATGGAGTTGTAGTCGAAGCCCTCGGGAATTGAGATGTTTTCAAGACGATGCAACTTTTCTGCCACTTGTCGCTCGCGCTCAATATAGCCAGAATACTTAATTTCAATCTCAGCCTCTTCGATATCTTGTGCGGTAATACCGTTTTCGCGGACAAATTTTGCGAGTTTTGGTAATGCCTCGACCAGACCTGCGAGTGTCAAATCATTGCGCAATGCGAGGTCAAAAATCTTTTTGCCCTGCGAAATTTCGGGCAAACCGAGCGAAATTAAATAGTTTTGAATTTCCGATATTTTCGCGCTCTGCTGACGAGTGTACGCAATAAGCGAATCTACGCGCGAAATTTTTTCGTTGAATTTTTGGTATCGCGAATCCGAAATCAATCCCAATTTATGACCAAGTGGAGTGAGTCGGCGGTCGGCATTATCTTGTCGGAGCAAAATTCGATACTCGGCACGCGAGGTGAACATTCGGTATGGCTCATCGACACCTTTAACCACCAAGTCGTCAATCAGCACTCCGATATAAGCCTCGTCACGCTGCAAAACTATCGGCTCGGCACCCTCGACACGCAACGATGCGTTGATACCAGCCAGCAGGCCCTGCGCTGCCGCCTCTTCGTAACCTGTTGTGCCATTTACTTGTCCTGCAAAGTACAGATTATCAATGAGTTTGCTCTCCAATGAGTGCTTCAACTGCGTTGGAGGGAAGTAGTCGTATTCGATAGCGTAGCCCATACGGTAGGCGTGCACCTTCTCCAACCCCCTAATCTGGTGAAGGGCAGAGAGTTGCACCTCGTATGGCAACGATGACGAGAAGCCATTAAGGTAGTATTCGTTGGTGGTGCGACCTTCCGGTTCGAGGAAGAGTTGGTGCTGCTCCTTGTCGGCAAATGTGCGCAACTTATCCTCAATGCTTGGGCAGTAGCGAGGTCCGATTCCCTTGATTGTGCCGTTGAAGAGTGGTGAATCCTCAAAACCCATGCGGAGCGTGTCGTGTACCTCCTGCGAGGTATAGACTAAGTAGCACGGCAGCTGTTCACGAACAGGCTCTGTTTCGTCAGAGAATGAGAATTTCGATGGGTTTTCATCGCCCGGCTGCTGCTCCAAAATTGAGAAGTCGATGGTGCGAGCATCAAGACGCGCCGGCGTTCCGGTTTTCATTCTTCCAACCTCAACACCTTGACGCACAAGACTTTCCGTTACTCCGTACGATGCCGCATCGCCTGCACGACCACCGCCTGCATTGTTGCGACCGCAGTGCATTAAGCCCGAGAGGAATGTTCCTGCGGTAAGCACTATCGCCTTCGCCTCGAACTCCACGCCCATTTGCGTTTTAACGCCCTTTGCGCGCGGTTTCTCGCCCTCGGCGTTAAAGAGTATCTCCGTGACCGAATCCTGCCAAATAAAGAGGTTTTCTCGATTTTCGAGGCGATGTCGCCACTCTGCCGAGAAGGCGGCTTTGTCGCACTGCGCTCGTGGGCTCCACATAGCGGCGCCTTTCGAACGGTTGAGCATACGGAACTGTATGGTTGTCAGGTCGGTAACGATGCCCGTTTCGCCGCCGAGAGCATCAATTTCTCGCACTATTTGCCCCTTTGCCACGCCACCTATTGCGGGGTTGCACGACATCGAGGCGAACTTGGTCATATCCATCGTTACGAGCAGCGTGCGACACCCTCTGCGAGCCGCCGCCGAAGCAGCCTCACAGCCTGCGTGACCAGCACCAACCACTATTACATCAAAACTCTGTACCATAATTTAGCGCAAAGATAATAAAAAGACGAGAGACGAAAGACGAGAGACGAGAGATTTTTTGCTCAATCAAAAATAAATTTCTAAATTTGTGGTGCAGTCCTCGGATTGCGGACATATTACGAAAGTGTTTTCGCTGTCCTAAAATGGAAATGTGGAAGTTTTCAGTAAACTGATGGACAAACGAATTGCACTCATTTCTTGTGTAGTTATGTGGCTATGCACTCTATTTGCATATATCCCATACTATTCAGGTGTGAGGATATTGCATCGTTTATTTCAGTTTAGGTCATTCCACAACCTCCATTTTAATAGACGAAATCAACCTCACACTTTCTTATTTTATATTAACTGCACATTCGGGGTTGGTGGGCAACCAAAAAAATTTTTTTATGATTTATTCAAAACTATTTAAGAACATTATTGCCGTTGTAATGGTGGTAGCAGCAACTCTTTTTGTTGGTTGTAGCAAGGAAAACAATGCCGAACAAATGGGAGAATATGAAGGTTCTCCAATTGTAGGAAGGTGGAGTGCGACTTTCAAAGACGACGAAGGTGGCTGGTGGAGTGAGACTTACGACTTTAAGGCTAATGGACGATTTGTACTAGAGTATAAAAGTAACCAAGGAGAAGAAGATGGGGTTTCGGGAACATATACATACAAAGAGCCTATCCTTAATCTGTATTATTATGAGACCGATGATTTAATGTTGACAGCCACAGTGTCTATTTCTGGCAATGTATTGACTCTCACCAATTGTTATGATGGCTCGTCAGAGGTCTATTATCGTCAATAAATAATGTAGAGAATTTAACGACAATAGGGAGAATAGCACCGCTACGCTCCCTATTTTCTCTAAAAAGTTAATGGCTAATAGCCTAATTCTCAATTCTCAATTCTCAATTTATCGAGCAACGCGAGATACTTATCCTCCTTCTTGTGCATCTGCTTCTCCGCGCGAGGGGTTTTGTCCTTCTGGCCGCAGAGGTGCAAAACACCGTGAACTATCACTCGCAACATCTCCTGTCGTGCCGTTGCGCCATATAATCGGGCATTATCCCTCACCGTTTCGATATCGATAAATATATCGCCTGCGATATAGCCCTCTTTGAGGTCGCTATCGTCAAAAGTGATAATATCGGTGAAGTAGTCGTGCCCAAGGAACTCGATATTCATCGCACGATGACGCTCTGCCGAGCAGAAAACATAGTTTATCTCGGCAATCTCGTAGCCACCCTCCTGTTGTGCTACCTCGCGCAACCAACGGCGCATAAGTCGCTTTTGTGGCAGGTGGTAGTTGCAGTCGTCTGTATGAAACAATATATCCATTGTTCTACTTTTTGAAACAATTTGCTGCCGACATCTTCACATCTGGCGATGGGGCATAGATGCCGAATACAATCTTGTACTCCATCTCCATTGTCGAGATATTTACAGCCGAGCCGATAGTACCGATGCGCTGACCTTTCTTCACGATTGCGTTCTTCGCAACCGATACGGCCGAGAGGTTGGCGTAAGATGTAATATACTCTCCGTGAGCGATATAGATGTCGTATTTATTATTAACCTTGTTACGTTTGATATCGACAACCTTGCCCTCGTAAATCGAGGTTATGGCAGCCCCCTCTTTGCCGACAATCTCCGCCATATTGCCCTTGTATCGCTTGACCTTGCCCCCAACGACAGGGAGATTTAGCGCTGTTGTACTCGAAGAGAACGAAGCACCCGCTTTGTTGCCTTTGGTGAGCTTGCGAAGTTGTTTAATGGCCGCATTCAGCTTCTCCTCGTGCTCCATTTTTGAACGTAGAACGCTCTTCTGTTTTGAGGACATCTGGCTGATTGCCTTTTGTGCTGCCGCCATATCGGAGCGGAGCTTCTTGCGTTGATTGTCGAGTCGACGCTTTGTCGCGGAAAGCTCCTCACGACGTTTTGTCAGGGTGTTTCTCTCCTCCTGCACATCGCTACGTACGGCCGAAACCTCTTTGATTTGGGCAATTCGATACTCCATCGCTATACGCAACATCGCTACACGACGAGCCATGTCGGTGAATGATTTTGCCGAAAAAAGATAGGTTAAATGGTTCTGGTAACGATAGTTGCGATATGCCACACGTACAATTTCGCGCACATTGTCTTCAAGTTGTGTAAGCTGCCCTCCGAGCGATTTTAGTCGCCTTTCCGATGCGGCAACCTCTGCCGTAAGTTGCTTTATTTGGCGCGTTGTTTCGCGGATAAGAGCATTTCTCTTTTCAATTTGCTTGGTCAGCGCACGCACCTGCTTTTCGGTCGAGGCCTTATTCTTTTTGAGTTGAGCCAACTGCCTCTCCTCGCGTGCAATACTGCGTTCGAGGTTGGCAATAACCTTTTTCTGTTGCTCGATTTTGCTTGTCTGCGCAAGGGCAGGCTGAGCAAAAGCCAGCAACATCGTAAGGGTTAGTATGTAGAGTCGCTTCAACATTGGTTACTACTTTTTCTGCTTGCTTTTTTCCGGCAAAAACCGACGCTCAATCTCCTCTTTGTCGGCTCCTCGCTCCAACGCTTTACGCCAATAGGTCTTTGCCATAAAATCCTCGCCAAGGGCGTGTAGAATATCTCCGTAGTGCAGAGCCAACTCTGCCGAATTTGCACGGTCGAGCGAGAGAGCCTGCTGCATATATTTTTTTGCCTCGTTGTAACGCCCCAATTTGTAGAGTACCCACGCCATTGTATCGAGGTAGGTGGCATTGTTTTGCGAGAGAGCCAAGGCGCGAGTTATCATTGTTAATGCGCGTTCCAAATCGCGCTCATCGAGCGAGAGGAAGTAGGCGTAGTTGTTCAGCACCATAGCGTTGTCGGCATTGAACTTCAGGGCCTTGTCGTAAGCCTTGTAGCACCGTTTCATCTCGTTGCGCTGATGTTCAACATCACCGATAGAGCCCCAAAGAGATGAACGCAGGGTGTCGTTGTCGGCATGTTTCAGGGCCTCGTTATAGAGAACTATCGCATCGTTATACTCCTTGCGTTGTAATGCTAACACTCCTCGCAGATGAAGCAGGTCGGTGTTGTGCGGAAAGAGTGCCAACGCAAGATCGGTGTAGTGTTGCACCGAGTCGGGGCGATTGAGGTGATTTTCAATCTCGATAACTCGTGTAAAATCCTCGATAACAGGTTTTTTGTAGTCGATAAGTTGTTTACACAATCGCAAAGCATCGTCTATTTTACCCGACAATATGAGGTGTTGTGCATAGAGTGTTGCAACCTCCTTGCTCTCCGGGTTTCGAATGTAGAGACGCTTTATAAGTGCATCGTATTGAGGATAGAATTTGCGGTATGACGTCAAGTCGTGCGCAAGGGTTTTCCACTCCTCTATTTTACCCTGCAAAGGGAGGTGCTCGTTGCTGAAAATGCGCTCCAAAATAGTAAGATATGCAACCATATCCCCCCTCTTTTGGTAAAATTCGCTGAGTGCCAACCATGGTTCAACTGCCAAACTATCTACGGCAACAGCTTTTTGGTACGATGCTAACGCCAACGAGTCGCGACGTGTTGCTGCATAGATGTCGGCAAGAGAGATATGATTTTCAGCCAGATATGGAGCCTCCTCAATCGCTTTTTGTGCATCAGCTTCAGCGGCAAGAGTCTGCCCCGTTTTGAGTAGGTAGTATTGGCGCAAGCGACCAAGAATCGGAATACGCCCGAAACGAACCTCTGCCGTGTCGAGCACAGCCAAAGCCTCTGCGGTGCGACGATTACCATCGAGCAGAATGGCGAGAATGCGGTAGTGGTCGGGCTCGGTGCTTTTGCTCACAATCTTCTCGAAAACACCCACCGCCTTATCATACTTACCACCTCGCACCAAGGCACTACCATAATCCTCTAAGTAGTAGCGATTTGTGGTGTCCGAGAGATAGGCTCGTTCGGCATATTCGACCGCATTTTGGGGTGCGCGGGTAATTTTTGAGAGGAGATTTAGCGCAGGAGCATAGTTTGAGTCTTGCTGAAATATCGCTTCGATAGCTACGATCGTGGCGATGGTGTCTTTGTGAATAGTGAAAGACTTTATCGCCTCGGCATACAACTCTGAAACAGGTTTTGTAGCGACCTTCTGGCGCGTTGCCTTGTGCTGAGGAATAAATCCGCAACAAAACAACATCACCATCAATATCGCAACAACCTTTTTCACCCCAATAAAAGCCAATGGTTAATGGCTAAAAGCTAATAGCCTATTAAAGTACGCTGTCGAATTGGTGGAGGAAGCGAACATCGTTCTCGAAGTAGAGTCGCAAATCCTTTACACCGAACTTCAACATTGCGATACGCTCAACTCCCATACCAAACGCAAAGCCAGAGTACTCTTTCGAGTCGATACCGTTAGCCTCCAAGACATTAGGGTCCACCATTCCGCAACCCATAATCTCCAACCAACCTGTTCCCTTACATACAGGGCAACCCTTGCCACCGCAGAGGTTGCACGAAACGTCTAACTCTGCCGAAGGCTCGGTAAATGGGAAGTAAGATGGGCGCATACGGATTTGAGTCTTCTCGCCGAAGAGCTCCTTCGAGAAGTAGAGGAGCGACTGCTTCATATCGGCAAACGATACATTTTTGTCGATATACAAACCCTCAACTTGATGGAAAATGCAGTGCGCGCGGTAGGAGATAGCCTCGTTGCGGAATACGCGACCGGGGCATATTACTCGGATAGGAGGCTCCTGCTGCTGCATTGTACGCACCTGAATTGACGAGGTGTGGGTACGCAACAGAACATCATCTGCCGAAGGCTCCGAGCCTGCTTTTTCTACGAAGAATGTATCTTGCATATCGCGTGCAGGGTGCTCCATTGGGAAGTTCAAACGCGAGAAGACATGGTTGTCATCTTCAATCTCAGGGCCATCAGCTACGGTGTAACCAAGGCGCGAGAAGATGTCGATAATCTCCTGCTTAACGAGCGATATTGGGTGGCGAGAGCCGAGTTGCTCTGCCGAGCCCGGGCGCGACATGTCGTCAATCTGTGGAGCCGAAGCAACCTGATTTTCGAGAAGCTCCTTCTGCTCGTTTATCTTTGCAAGGATAGCGTTTTTGAGGGCGTTGAGCTTCTGACCGAACTCTCTCTTTTGCTCGGGAGCAACCGTCTTGAACTTCTCCATAAGGGCAGTCATCTCGCCCTTTTTGCCCACCATCTTAATGCGGAAATCTTCTACCTCTGCCAACGATTTTGGAGCAAACTCCTCCACCGCTTGTGTGAGTGCTGCAATCTTGTTATTCATAGTTATATATCTGTTTTTATTATTTTTTCATCTATAATAGCGCAAAGGTACACTTTAATTTTGAATTCTGCATTCTGCATTTTGAATTTTTTAGCCTTTGGCTAAGAAAACCGATTAAACAAATTTTAATCAGTTTCTAATATTTAAGCCATCGCCACATATCACGCAAAGTTGGCTTTGCGCCATGCATAAAGATACCTATCTTGTAAATTTTAGCTGCTCCCCACACACAAACCACAAAGGTTGCATAGAGCAACACCAGCGAAGTGGCAATCTCCCAAACCGGTATTCCACTCGGTATACGCGCCACCATTACAATTGGCGAAGTGAACGGAATGAGCGAACACCAAAAGACGAGAGGGGAGTTCGGGTCTTTCATTATCATCATTATAACCACAAACGCCACAATTATTGGCATGGTGACAATGGTTGTAAGTTGTTGTGCATCTTGTGCCTGGTCTACGCTGGCGCCAATAGCCGCGTAGAGTGAAGCGTAGAGCAAAAAGCCTCCAATCGTGAAGAGCAACACCATCGCTATAACCATGGCGATATGTCCGGTATCCAACACCGAAGCCAAGGCTGTAAGCATTTCGGGTGAGACATCTTGCTGCATCGCAAGGGCTGACGCATCGGCTCCCGCCTGTATTTGCTGAACGCTATCAATAAGGTTTTCCGGCATCAAAGCAGGCATAATTACCGCACTGAAAACAACTAAAAGCACACCCCAAACAAGAATCTGCGTTGCAGCAACAAAGGCGATACCCAAAATCTTGCCCATCAACATCTCAAAAGGCTTTACTGTCGAAACCATAACCTCCAAGATGCGTGAAGATTTCTCGTCAATAACGCTCTGCATCACCATCGAGCCATAGATGGCGAGGATAAAGTAGAGCAAAAATCCGAGCAACATACCAATCAACGAAGAGGCCACAGCTGAACTTGCGGCCGACTCTTCGTCTTTGTCGGTGCGGAAGGTTGCAAGGTGTACCGAAGCCTTCACCTTTTCGAGTATTTCATCGATGTTTTCGATATTGTAGGCCTTCAGGCGTTCGCTCTCGATGACTTTTTCGATTTGGTCGGCAATATTCTCTTCGAGTACAAGCGAAGAGGAGGCGGAGGTGTAGAGTCGTGCATCGTTTGGATTGGCTACGATATCCTTGCCGATATGCAACACTCCGAAGTTGTCTTCGTTCTGCGATGCATCAACAAGTGCTTGTGGAAGTGCTTTGTCCGAAATCTCGAACACCAACTCCTCGTCAGAGGTTAGTTTCGGAGCAACAATACCACTCTCGTCAATAACGGTGATTTTCTTGGTTTCGCTATCCACAAACTCCATAATCAGAGTTGGAGCTGCACCCAACAAAATCATCAATAACGGCATCAAAATTGTCGTAATAATAAACGACTTCTTATATACTCGCTCGCGATATTCGCGCATTAAAATTAGTCCTATATTTCTCATAATTAAAGTGCCTGTTTTTAGTTTTCCGTTTTCCGCTTATTATAATGTTCCGTTTACGGCACGAATAAAGATGTCGTTCATCGAAGGGATTGTTTCGGAGAATTGTCGCATCTCGACAGTGTCGTTTATAAGCGCTACCACCGAGCGAACATCCTCGTTACGCTCAATATGTACTTTCAGCGAGGAGTAGCCCGTTGTGGACTCCTCGTGTGCAATAATTTCGCATACCCCGCTGATACGCTCAATAAGAGCCTTGCCATCGCCCTTATACTGCACCGAGAAGATATTTCCGCCGTGTGCTCGGCGAATATCATCAACCTTGCCCGAAAGGATATTGTGCGACTTGTTGATAAGGGTTATATGGTCGCAAATCTCCTCTACCGAAGCCATGTTGTGTGTCGAGAAAATCACCGTTGCGCCCTCATCGCGCAATCGCAAAATCTCCTCTTTGAGAAGGTTTGCGTTGATAGGGTCAAAACCCGAAAAAGGCTCATCAA
The DNA here is from genome assembly GCA_017937805.1 of Alistipes sp. Lineage (GTDB taxonomy): Bacteria > Bacteroidota > Bacteroidia > Bacteroidales > Rikenellaceae > Alistipes. Next base: position 24,321 of record JAGBCX010000084.1, read on the forward strand.
AAATCAGCAACTCGGGTTTATGAAGCACCGTTACAATAAATTGAATCTTCTGCGCCATGCCCTTCGACAAATCCTCGACCTTCTTGTTCCACCACTCCTCAATGCCGAAGCGGGTAAACCACTCTTTCAGACGTATGAGGGCTTCGTGATGCGATAATCCCTTCAACTGTGCGAGAAAGAGAGCCTGCTCACCCACCTTCATCTTGCGATACAAGCCACGCTCCTCAGGGAGGTAGCCTATGCGAAAGATATCCTGCTGAGTTATTGGCTTACCATCAAAGAGAACGCGACCTTCATCAGGTAGCGTGATTCGATTGATGGTACGAATCAGAGTTGTTTTGCCGGCGCCATTTGGGCCGAGCAGACCATAGACTGAGCCACGAGGAATCTCTACGGAGACATCATCGAGCGCGGTGTGGGCCGAAAATCGTTTAGTGATGTGTTCGGCGGTGATAATATTACTCATACACCTAAAATTTTTAAGAAATATATTGCAAATATATAAATTTTCTATTAACTTTGCATACAAGAGTGGGCATATATGATTGTGCGCCCCGAATATTTGACGCAAAAAACAACTAATAACTACAAATATGGGAAAGAAAACAGTTTTGGTATCGGGTGGAGCCGGATATATCGGTTCGCACACCGCAGTAGAGTTGATTAACGCAGGATTGAATGTCGTTGTTGCCGACAACCTCTCGAACTCCGATATGTCGGGTGTTGAGGGTGTGCGCAAGATTACAGGCGTAGATGTACCTTTCATCAATGTCGATTGCTGTGACAAGGAGGCCTTCAAGCGCGAGGTGTTTGATAAGTACGAGTTCGACTCGGTAATTCACTTTGCAGCATTCAAGGCTGTGGGCGAGTCTGTGGCAGACCCAATGAAGTACTACCGCAACAACCTCCTTTCGTTTATGAACATAATCGACTTGATGCGCGAGTTTGGTCGTCACAACATCGTATTCTCTTCGTCTGCAACTGTATATGGCGAGGCTGACGAGTTGCCTGTAACAGAGCAGACTCCACGTAAGCCGGCAACTTCTTCTTACGGAAACACAAAGCAGATGTGCGAGGATATTCTTCGCGACTCGGTAGCGGCTTACGGAGCAGAGGGCTTGAAGGGTATCGCATTGCGCTATTTCAACCCAATTGGAGCGCACCCATCGGCATTGATTGGTGAGTTGCCACGCGGTGTACCTCAGAATCTTGTTCCATTTATCACCCAGACCGCAGCAGGCGTTCGCGAGTGTTTGTCGGTGTTTGGTGATGATTACAACACCCCTGATGGCTCGTGCTTGCGCGACTACATCGATGTAGTGGATTTGGCAAAGGCACACGTTGTTGCTATCAAGCGTATGATTGACGGAAAGAGCAAAGAGAATTACGAAATCTTCAATGTTGGCACAGGTCGTGCAGTATCGGTATTGGAGTTGGTAAACACCTTTGAGCGCGTGAACGAGTTGAAGCTCAACTACAAGGTTGCACCTCGCCGTCCGGGCGATGTTGTGGCTATCTGGGCAGACACCGCACACGCTAACGAGGAGCTTGGCTGGAAGGCAGAGCGTTCGTTAGACGATACTTTGCGTTCGGCTTGGGCTTGGGAGAAGCATGTTCGCGGAATAAAATAAACGGAAAGCGGAGAACGGAAAACCGATTTTCCTTTCGCATAATAACAGATGATTTATGGAGTACAAAAATAGATTAACAGACTTTGCACCTGCATTGACAGATGCGGAGGTTGCGGCGGAGGTTGCCCGCATTAAGAGCCTTGCTGCTCGCAATGAGCGCAAGGAGGTCTATGCATTTGCCCTTTCGGCTGTTGATTTGACAACGCTGACCTGCAACGACTCGGTGGAGTCGGTGTCGGCATTTGCAAAGCGCGCCGTGGACTTCTATGCAAAATACCCCGAGTTGGCAAATGTCGCTTCGATTTGCGTTTATCCGTCATTTGTCGAGACTGTGGGCTTGGCTGTTGATGGCTCACCAATGCGCATTACAAGTGTTGCGGCAGGCTTCCCTGCATCGCAGACCTTCCTTGAGGTGAAGATGTTGGAGGTGGCTATGGCTATCGAGAACGGAGCAGACGAGGTTGATATCGTAATGAATGTCGGCAAGGTCTTGGAGGGCAACTACGACGAGGCAGCCAACGAGGTTGAGGTTATTCGTCAGGAGATGGGCGAAGAGACTATCTTGAAGGTTATCCTTGAAACCGGAGCATTAAAGTCTTCGCAGTTGATTCACGATGCATCGTTGTTGGCGATGTTGGCAGGTACCGATTTCATCAAGACTTCGACCGGCAAGATTGATGTTGCAGCAACTCCTGAGGCGGCGGTTGTGATGTGCCGTGCCATCAAGTTGTTCCACGAGAAAACCGGCGTGAAGGTGGGCTTTAAGGCTGCGGGTGGTGTTCGCACACCAGAGGACGCGGCGTTGTACTACACTATCGTTGAGGAGATTTTGGGCGAGGAGTGGCTTACTACCGATCTGTTCCGTATCGGAGCGTCATCGGCAGCAAACAATCTCCTTTCTGCCGTTATTGGCGAGAAGGTATCGCACTTCTAATCGAAGATATAGAGAAGAAGAGATGTCGGGCAAAATTGCTCGACATCTCTTTTATTACCCGTAGGAATTAGTTTGCAAGCTCGCCCTCGGAGAGGTTGACCTTCTCGAACTTGTAACCAAGGCGGTGCAACTCCATTGCTGCGCCTATGCGGAACAAAACACGAGTGGTGCGGGCAAAGATATAGAACGCCTTGGTACTTTGTGCTTCAACCTCCTCACGGCGAATATAGGTTATTGCAGTATTTGCACAGCGGCGCATCATATCTTCGATTTTGCGCGCCTCTTCCGAGTCGAGCGACAACCCTAAAATGTTCTGCATAATATGCTCGTCCATATCATCAAAACCCTGCTCTCCGTGCAGTGCCGAATATGGCTCGGAGGCGTAAGTCGCCCAATCCTCGTCCCAGCGGTGTGCTACCGCCATTCCGACATATCCTGCCCACGCAATCGCCGCAGCAGGGAAGGCATTTACTTGCGGTACCGCATCTGCCATATACTCAGGTGCATACTCCTTCCAACGCTCGTCAATATCTTCCGATGAGAGGAGTGTACCCTCCAACATCTTGTGCGAGGTACACAACTTCAACAACTCGCTTAACAAGTTGTTCTCAAAAGTATCAAAATATTCTATCTGTTCCATAGTTTAATTCTTTGCAAATCTATCCGTTACGGCAGTACAAGCAGCATCGCCCGTAATATTGAGTACTGTTCTAATCATATCGAAAATACGGTCGAGAGCATACAACAGCGGCAAGCCCTCAATCGGAATACCTGCTGCCGCTAACACCGCCACAACCATCAAAGTTGGTCCCGGAACACCCGCCTGACCGATACTTCCGAGCGAAGCGGTAACGGTAATTGCAACATATTGCGCCATACCGAGTTCGATGCCGTAGAATTGCGCGAAAAACATCGCTACAAGAGTGTAGTAAATCGCATTACCCGTCATATTTATCGTTGCTCCGAGAGGCACCACAAAACCCGAGACCTGCTTCGAGATACCCATCTTATCGCACGCACCCATCGTCACAGGCAGTGTTGCCATCGAAGAGGCGGTCGAAAAGGCGACAATCTGCGGTCGCATCATCTCGCGGAAGAAGGTCTTAATACCCACCTTCGAGAGGAAAATTACCGTCAGAGGATATATCAGTAAACCCATAACTGCCACAGCCAGCAAATCTACCCACAGCAGATTTACAACCTTCACGAGAATATCAAAGCCGAATGTTCCCATCGCCTCAGCCATCAAGCCAAAAACGCCAAGCGGTGCAACCAACATCACCTTACCGATACACCAAATCAAGGCTTCGAGCAGATAGTTTAATCCGTTGATAACTTTTGTGCGTTTATCCTCTTTAATTGCAGCAATGCCGAATCCGAGAAAGAGTCCAAAAACAATGATTTGCAAGATATTACCTTCGGCAAATGCCCGAATCGGATTTGCCGGAATCATACCGATAACGGTATCCCAAAACGAGAGGTCTGTTGTTGCTGCCTGCTCGGTCGAGGCGTGTGCCATAATTGAGGCTATGCCCTCGGCGCTCAACCCTGCACCGGGCTTGAAAATTGCTCCTGCAACGATAGCAATGATGATGGACACAACGGTTGTCAGCAAAATATATAAAATGCTTGTAACGCCGATTTTGCCTGCCGAACGGCTACTGCCGAGTGATGCTGCACCCGAAATAATTGACACGGCAACCAATGGCACAACCAGCATCTTGATAAGTTGGATAAAGAGCGCACCAAGCGGAGCAAACACCTTCGCCTCCTCGCCCATCACTGCGCCAACCACCACTCCTGCGACCATCGCCACAAGAATCCAAAAGCCCAAATTTTTCAACAACCTCTTCATCATACGACAAAGATATGAAAAATTAGTTAAATATGTTGTATTAGCCGAAATTTTACTATCTTTACATTTGGAAAGTGTTGCGAAGATGACAGCCGGAACAAAAAACTTTACGCCACGCATGGTGCTTGCTACGATAGCCGCGCTTCTTTTTGGTGCGCAGTGGCTCTTTGGCGAGCCACCTTTATGGCTCTTTGCGGCACCGATGAATCTATTGGCCGGAGTTTTGTGGTTGGCTGTGATTTATGAGGGCTATCGCCGCCGTACAACGTCAAAAGCGGTACAATATCTCCTCTCGGCAGAGGCTACGTATATGGCGTTGGCAATAGTTGCTATTGTTGCTGTGGTCTTGGGTTTACAGAGTGAGCCTGCTTCAACATCGTGGCCGGTGGTAGGTGCCTTGCTGTTTGCGCAAACCGTACTATCTCTTGTAATATTGCGAGGTTGGCGCAACGAGAGAGGTGTGCGTTGGCGTTTTCTCATAATTCATTTCGGTTTGTGGCTTGCTTTAATGTCGGCACTTCTCGGTGCTTCGGATAAGCAGGTTTTGCGTGTGCAGGTTGGTAGTGAGCCTACTCGTGAGGCGTTGAATGAGCAGGGCGAAAAACACTTTCTTGACTACGAACTGCGCCTCGAAAATTTTGTGATGGAACACTCGGAGAGTGGCGCACCCGAGCGATTTTGTGCTACGGTAGCAGTAGATGACAAGGTTGTTGATATAGAGGTAAATTCGCCATACACGGTAAACTTTGGCGAGGATATATATCTGGTGAGTTACACGGCCGAAGGCTGTGTGTTGCAGATTGTGCGCGACCCTTGGCAAGTAGTTACAACCATAGGTATAGCAATATTGTTGCTCGGAGCCTTTGTGCTCTTTATGAAAGGCTTTCAAAATAGAGAGAGATGATGACGGGGTGGAACATATTTCCGTTTTTCGCTGTTGCAACAATCGTTTTGGCGGTCGTGGCATCGGTGTTGGCGTTGTACAAGCGCCGAACAGCGGCCTTGACTCTCTCTCTGCTTGCCGTAGGGGTGCTAACTCTTTTTGTGGCGATGTTGTGGACCTCACTCGAACGACCTCCAATGCGTACTATGGGCGAAACGCGACTTTGGTATTCGTTGTTTCTGCTTGTGGCGGGCGTAGCAACATACGCGCGATGGCGTTTTCGGTGGGTGCTCAGTTTTTCGACACTTCTTTCAACCGTCTTTATGGTGATAAACTGTGTGCGTCCCGAGTTGCACGACAAGACACTTATGCCGGCACTGCAAAGCGCTTGGTTTATGCCCCATGTTGCGGTCTATATGTTCTCATACGCACTGCTTGGTGTGGCAACCATTATGGCGATATATTACCTTGTTAAACGTGATGAAAAAGTCCTGCCCGCGATAGATAATCTGCTTGGAGGTGGTTTAGCCCTCTTCACCGTTGGTATGTTGACGGGTGCTTTATGGGCAAAGCAGGCGTGGGGCGAGTTTTGGAGTTGGGACGCCAAGGAGGCGTGGGCTGCGGCAACTTGGTTTATATATTTGGGCGCAATTCATCTGCGTTTGATGCGCCCAAAGGGTGTGCAAAAATTTTGCATACTACTAATTGTGGCATTCCTTTCGTTGCAAATGTGTTGGTATGGAGTAAACTATCTTCCTTCTGCCGAAAAAAGCGTACATTCATATAACCGTAATAATTAACCATTAAAAACAGAGTCATTATGAAGAAAAAACTACTCTTTTTAGTTCTGTTGCTTGTGGTCGTTGCTCTTGCGATATTCCGCATCTCCGACCGCGTGCCATCTGCCGACTATCCACTCGATCAGCGTGTGGCGGCAATATTTGTTAAGGGTGGCTGTTTGGATTGCCACTCGGCAGAGCCCCAGTTGCCATTCTATTTCAAGTTCCCCGTTGTGGGCAATATCATGAAAAAAGATGTTGACGAGGGTTACCGCGCCTTCGATATGGAGCCATTGTGGAACGCTCTTGAAACAGGTCAAGGGGGCTTCAATCCGGTAGATGTTGCCAAAATCGAGAAGGTGGCTATCGACAAGCGTATGCCTATGGCGAAGTACTATCTCGTACATTGGGGCAGTCGCATGACAAATGCCAAGCGCGATGTTATTCTCGAATGGGCCTCTGCATATCGTACAGCCTACTACCACGATGGCGTGTGTGGTTGTGAGCCGGTGCGCCCTATCGACCTCTCGTTGCCATACGATGAGGCGAAGGCCGCTTTGGGATTCAAACTCTACCACGACAAGCGACTCTCGGTGGATAACACCGTGTCGTGTGCATCGTGTCACGGTTTGAATACTGCGGGCGTTGATAACAAGCAGTTCTCGGAAGGTGTTGAGGGTAAGTTGGGCGGCGTAAATGCCCCAACCGTATTCAACGCGGTTTACAACTTTGTGCAGTTCTGGGACGGTCGTGCAACAACCCTTGCAGAGCAGGCTGCAGGACCTCCGGTAAATCCGGTGGAGATGGCTTCGCCAAACTTCGATGCTATCGTGGCGAAACTCAACAAGGACCGCAAGTTCGCGCGTGAGTTCAAGGCGGTATATCCGGAGGGCTTCACTCAGGCAACAATTACCGATGCAATCGAGCAGTTCGAGCGCACGCTCATAACGCCAAATTCACGCTTTGATAAATATCTGCGTGGTGACAAATCGGCTATTACCGCCGAGGAGTTGGAGGGCTACGAGTTGTTTAAGAAGTACAATTGCGCCACTTGCCACGTAGGAAAGAACCTTGGCGGTGAAACCTACGAGTTGATGGGTTTGCGAAAGCACTATTTTGCCGATAGAGGTTTGGAGCTGACCGAGGAGGATAATGGTCGCTTTAAGCAGACGGGCGTAGAGCGCGACCGCCATCGCTTTAAGGTGCCGGGCTTGCGCAATGTAGCTTTGACGTGGCCATACTACCACGATGGAACTCGCACAACCCTCAAAGAGGCTGTATGTGATATGGGAACATATCAGTCGGGCGTTGAATTGACCGACGAAGAGGAGGATAAGATTGTTGCTTTCCTCAACTCTCTCACCGGCGAGTATCAGGGTAAACTGCTTGCCAACGACAATGTTCAGAAATAATCATTGCACCACAAACAAAGAACCCAACCTTTTTGCGAGGTTGGGTTTTTTGTTTTCATCTTGGAATATCCTACAACTCAGTCTTCCACAAGCCGTGGAGGTTGCAGTACTCGTAAACAGCGATAGGCTTCGAGTCGCAAGTGCAGAACACCGCCTCAGGTTTGTCGGTCAAGTCGATGCGGATACCGCCCTTCTCGGTCTCGACATAGATGAAGCAGATATGATGCTCCGGTATCATTGGGTGTGCTACGCTGCCCACCTCTACCTTGATATGGCAATCGTCAATCTTTGTTACAACGGGAACATGTTTCTCGTTGCTTGCATCAACCGTGTTTGGTACCAACTCCTGCATCGGAGCGCCACAACATACAACAGGGACCTTTGAGTCCACCAACTTCTGAACAACATTGCCACAATGAGGGCAAACATAAAATTTAGTAGCCATAATACTTTTCTTTTTATTGTTAATAAACTTGTTGCTTCTTGTACTGTAAATCGTTCCGGTTGACTCTTTTTCCACCGCACTTCGGTAGCCAAATTCCTCACATAGGCATACTATGCTGCGGATTTGTCTCCTCGCTTGGCGAAAAAATAGTCTAACCGCCTCCGATTTTCCCTCTGGGATATTTGCTTTTAGTTTTCCGTTTTCACCTTTAATCCCACTGCGTGGGCTTTTCACTGCTCCGTCTCGGCATAGTCTGCAAGCTGCCTCTGCTCTCGACTTAATCGCAGCGGTCCGTTTTCCGTTTGTTATAGCGCCCAAATCCAAGGCACCACCGATATAATCAGAAACAAAAGTAATACCACATAGAGCGATGTGCGCAACGTCTTGTTTTTGATATACTTCTTGAAGAAACCATCGACCACCTGCCAATGGAGCGCGATATGTACCACCAATAGCACCATCAATATTGCGCCAGCCCAAAGGTGAATGTGTGCCCATGTTCGTCGGTTCCAAACCTGAAAAAACCACATTGCAGCCTCTTGTATCCACTGCGATTCGGCCATGCGGCGCAACGGAGATATGATCTTGATAACGATGCCACTGACGCTTGTTGCCACAATTGCAAGAAACATCACGAGGTCGATAATGATATTTACCTTTAATCTGTTTTTCATAAATGCATATCTTTCTGTTATTACAAAGGTAAGGGGAATTTTTCGATAAAGCAAATCAAAAATCTTTATCCCGATATAGGTATAAACTATACTGCTGACGATAGGGTGTTTTCGTCTTATAATTAGCAAGAATGGGAAAAATTTAAGATTATTTTTCCTCTCAACATTTGCAAAAACGATTAAAAACACTACCTTTGTAGTAATACTTTAGTTTTTTTGGCGAAAAATCGAATAGTACAACCGTGGATATTGTCATCACATACGTCAATGGCTTAGATCCCGAGTGGCAACGCAGTTACGAGCAATTTACCAATCAGCCCGTACTCGAGAAGCGTTTTCGTGATTGGGGTACATTGCGCTACCTTTTTCGCGGAATAGCCGAAAATATGCCATTTATTCGCAAGGTACATCTTATCGTGTCGCACGAGAGCCAAATTCCTGAATGGGTAAATCGTGACGAGGTGAATGTTGTCTTGCATGAAGATATTATTCCTGCCGAGTATCTGCCTACATTCAACTGTAACCCAATAGAGATGCACCTGCATTGTATTGAGGGGTTAGACGAAGAGTATCTCTACTTCAACGACGATATGTTTCCGATGAAGCCTTGCGAGCCGACCGATTTTTTCAAAAACGGAAAGGCCTATCTTGGCATCTCTCGCCACATCTTCGCTTGGGACATGTTTAAAACGATATGTCGCAATTCGGACCGACTTGCGCGCAAGATTTTAGGGCTAAAACCAAGCTTCACCTTCTTGCGTCCACAGCACATCTGTTCACCTATGCTGAAGAGCGTTTGCGAAGAGGTCTACAACAAGGCGTACTCCGAAATCGTAAAGACCTCGATGGCAAGAACTCGCACGAGCGAGAATCTCAATCAATACCTATTTCTCGATTACATGTTCCTCAAGGGGCACCTTGTAAATAGAAGACACTCGAAAAAACACTTCTCGGTGGGTATCGTTTCGGGCACGAAATTGCACGACTTCATCACAAAACCATCGCACAAATTGGTGTGTATCAACGATGTGAAACTTTCGGAGGAGCGCTATGTAGAACTCCGCAAGACTCTACTCAACGCCTTTGAGGAGCGTTTTCCAAATAGGTCAAAATATGAACAGTCGTTATAAAATATCGCTGATTGCTCCAATATATGGGGTTGAGCCATATATTCGTAAGTTTGCGGAGAGTTTTCTGGGGCAGACCTACGAGGATATACAGTTCATTTTTGTAAACGACGGCACGAAAGATCGCTCGATGGAGATTCTCGAAGCTCTTATCGAGGAGCAATTTTCGCATTTGCGCTCCCGCATTACCATCATAAACAAGGAGAATGGAGGACTTCCGGCTGCCCGAAAGAGTGGTTTGGAGGTTGCGGAGGGCGAATATGTACTTTTTGCCGACTCTGACGATTGGCTCGAACTAAACACTGTAGAGAGGGTGATGTCGGTTGCCGAGCGTACCGATGCCGACATCGTCTATTTCGACCTTGTGAAGGAGTATGGCGGAGGTAAGCGGAGTGTAAGGCACGAGCGCACCTACACTGCCGAGAGTCGTTTGAAGTGGATCGAAAACATATTCAACTATCGCTCGTCGGGTTATACTCAAACCAAGTGTTTTCGCCGTAAGCTCTATACCGAAAATCGAATTGTTACTCCGAAGTTGGGCATGCACGAGGATATCTGTCTGATGGCGCAGATTATCTTCTATGCACAATCTGTTGCCTATCTTCCGGAGCCACTATACCACTATCGCAAAGACAACCCGGGTGCAATGTGCTCACAACCGCGACCATTGCGACATATCGCCTCTTCGCGCAATATGATGGGGGTTGTTGAGGCATATAAAGATCATCTCAAAGGCTCTCCTTTTGAGTTTGTGGCAGATGGAATAGTCTTGCGTGCTGGTTGGCACTCGATGATTCACAACTGCAACCTCTTCGAGGAGTTTCCGTGGTTGTCGGAGGCGATAAAAAAAGCAAAGGTGAGCACCAACTACCGCACACCTCTGCTATTTCAACTCTTTGTGAAGGCCTACAACCGCCTGTGTAAGAGATAATCTCGTTATAGGATAAATCTTTCGATATACCACCTTATCACCCTCGCTTTCGGTGGAAGGCGGGTGCCTTTTGGTATCAGGTTCAATTTATTGCACCACGCCAACGCCTCAGCACGTTGCTCAGGGCTCTTGGCCTTGCTTAGTATATGGCGTAGTTTGCGAAGGAACGAGTCGGCAGATATCGACGCAACTGATGCCATCTCATCTTTGGAATATAATCCGGAGTTGTTAATGAATTCGAGTCTGCGTAGATTGGCAAAGGCAAAATCGCGGTAGTGTTTCCAGCTGTACGAACGACTTATGCTGCCACTGCGACAATAGTAGCGATAGTAGGATTTATGTATGATACCGCCTCGACCGCACGCTGCCGTAAAGAGAAATGTTGAGGCTCTATCTTCGTAGTAGATATTCTCCGGAAAGGTTAGGGTATCAAACAGATCTCGTCTAAACAATAGCGTACAGACATAGGTCGGCAACTTGTCGGTAATAATCAAGGTGGTCATCTCCTTTGCCGAAACAATCTCGGTGGTACCATCGTTGCGGTATGGGTATTTATCTGCACGATTATCGTAAGTCTTGTGCAGGGAGAAGCATACTAGCCCCAAATTGTGTTCTATGGCGAGATTGTAGGTCTCCTCGCATAGCGTAGGCAAAACAGTATCATCACTATCCACAAAGGCAATATACTCGCCCGTAGCGACCTTTATACCCTCGTTGCGGGCGGTCGAGAGGTCGGCTTTGTCGATACTCAATACTTTGATGCGACAATCCCCCTGTGCAAGAGTTTTGCACACCTGCAAAGAGTCATCTGTCGAACAATTTTCGACCAAGATAATCTCTATATCAGCGAGTGTTTGCGCTGTAAGCGACTCCACGCACGCCTGCAAATAACACTCCGTATTGTGTACCGGAACAATTATGGAAACCTTTGGCATAGGATTAGAAGTTTATCTGAGCCGAGTTGCTCATTGTGCCATATTCTGCTTTCAATTTAATTTCGCCACCATTGTCGCCTGAGCGAAGAACAAACGAAGCAACACCTGCGCGGAATGGCGATACGGTTTCACCCTCGATGACGGCATCGCCTTCAACCGAAAGTCGCACCTCGCCACCCGTAAAGTTTGGCGTTGTACCATTTTTATCCCGCAAGCGCACATAGACAAAGACTTGGTCGTTCTTGCCAAGTTTTACGCCACATTCGCTCACTTCAAGCGCAATCTTGGCAGGAGCCTCTGGTGCAAGAACCGTATGGCGCGCAACCTCCTTGCCATCGCGATAGCCTACGGCGGTGAGGTTGTTGCAATTTGGCAAAGCAACCTTTTGGAATGTACGCATCGGCGTAGCTTTCGTGTCAAAGTTCAAAGAGGCAACCTCTTTGCCGTTCGAGAGAAGTTTTACAACCTCGCAGTTCGATATTATTGCCTTCTCCACAGGGGAGTTCTCGTCAAGATACGATGCTATATATACCATTGGCTTGCCCTCAGGTCGGAGTGAACGATAGTAATAGTAAGCGTACTTTGGCAGGCGGTCGTGGCTCATAACACCCGAAGCCTCAATCTCGGCAGTGTAGCCACGATTATAGTCGAACATAACCCAAAAACCATCACCCATAGCCTTTACCGAAGAGTGGTTGTCGATATGGGCGGTGTTTACATTCTCAACCATCTGCACCATTCGCTTCTCGCCATCTTCACGGAGCTGACGTGACGTGAGTTCGGGCTTTTGTCGCCAACCACGAACATATTGTGTCAAGCCTCCATCGTTAGCGTAGTACTCCCAATCGCCATACTCCGATACGATAAGTGGTACATCGTGGTCTTTAACGTTATTGAAGATGCGGAATTGGCGCGACTCGACATAGATATCGTAACCTCGCTGCCAACCTGCTGAGTAGCAGTATGGGGCAGGATACTCCTCGTGAACAAGGCGGCTCATCTCGGCGATAAAGTCGGCCGGTTGCTTTGTTTCGTTGAGCGAAGCCTCCCATGCCAAAATCGAAGGGTGGTTGCGGTCTCGGCGCACCATTTCACGAGTCTGCTGGTAGCAAAACTCCCTGAATTTAGGCTCCTTCTTATTAAAATACTGCCAGCCAAATACGCAGTTCAATACAAATATTCCGAGCGAGTCGCAAGCCTTCAAAAAGGCGGTCGATTGCGGATAGTGCGAAAGGCGCACAAAGTCGAAGCCCGCCTCCTTGATGCGCACAGCATCTCGCACCTGTGCATTGTCGCTCACGGCATAGCCGATATATGGGTGACATTGGTGGCGATTGACACCTCGCAAGAAGGTCTTTTCGCCATTCACATACAACTCATTATCCTTGATTTCGATAGAACGGATACCGATTTTGCGGCTCTCCATATCCACCTCCTTGCCTTCGACTTCAATTGCAGTTTGCAAGGTGTAGAGCGCAGGCGAAAGATGCGACCAAAGGCATGGATTTTCGACCACGATCTTAGATTTTACGGTTGTGCGGCTCTTGCCGGCGAGTTTTTGCTCGGCGCGACTCTCGGCAACAACCTTCTCGCCATCGAGCAGACGATTTACCACAACAATACTCTTGGACTTTTTGCTGTCATTCTCGACCGAAACACCAATGTTCACCTGTGCAGATTTTTTGCATACCCCCTCGTAGCTTACGAATACACCACCCTCGGCAGGTGTGGTGTCGATACATGGGTGGGTGATAGCAACCTCGCCCTTACGAATAAGCGAAACGTTGCGATATAGACCGCCATAGTAGAGAAAATCCAATTTTTTAAGTGGTCGAGGACCTGTAATCGGATTATCGTTATTATCAAGACGTACTGCAATCGTGTTCTTACCCTTATGCAGATGCTTTGTCAAATCAACTGCCATAGGGAGATAACCGCCAAGGTGATGAGCGCAATGCTCGCCATTTACCCACACATCTGCAACATTCATCGCACCCTCGATATTGAGCCAAAACTGCTCACCGCGCAACTTTTGAACATCAATATCGTGGCGATACCAGCAGATGCCCTGCCACTGCTCGCACGAATAGAACTTCTCGTAGCGAGGAGTGTGCGGAAGTCGCACCTTCTGCCAATCGGAGCAGTCGAGTTTTTCGGCAGAGTAGTCTGCCGTAGCATCGTTGGCGATACGGAACAGCCAATCGTGGTTAATGCGTTCCTCAGCACGAAGTACAAGCGAAGAGAGCAAAAAGAGTGTTGTTAAGATTCGTTTCATATAGTTATAGTGTTAGTTTTTCGGTTTTTGCACGAGTGTAGGCTATAAGGTCGGTGGGCGCAAGGCGCAACTGCAAGCCTCGCTGACCGGCACTGATATAGATGTAGTCGAACTCCAAGCACGACTCGTCAATAAATATCGGGAATGGTTTTTTCATACCTATCGGGGTGCAACCGCCTCGGATATAACCCGTAGTAGGCAACAACTCCTTCATCGGTATAAGGTCGCACTTTTTGTTGCCCGAAACCTTTGCAGCCAACTTCAAATCAACCTCCTTGTCGCCCTGAACGACACAGACAAAGTGCCCTGTGCGGTCGCCTCGCAATACCAATGTTTTGAAAACTCGCTCGATAGGCTCACCCAGCGACTCTGCCACATGAGTTGCCGCCAAGTCGTTCTCATCAACCTCGTATGGTATCAGCTCGTAGGCAATTTTCGCCTTGTCGAGCAGTCGTGCCGCATTGGTTTTATTTAAGTTCTGTTTTGCCATACTTCGTTATAACTGCAAAGTTATAAAAATTTGGCGATTTACAATAAAAAAGGTATTTTTGTAATAGATAACATAAAAAAATACCACGAAGATGAAGAGGTTTTGTCTATTCGTTTTTACTGCGATTTTCGCCATTTCCGCCTTGGCGCAAAATTCAGATTCATTGAAATTAACCGCTGCCCCACGCCAAGAATTGCAACTCCCGAAAGGGGCAAAGGGCTACACCATTGTGCGAGCCGATATTTTCGATTCGAAGCAAACGATCTCGGCTATCTGCTACTCGCCAAAACGCTTTAAGACGGCCATTGTGTTGCCCGAAAAGAACTCTCGACTCTCGGTAACCGCAAAGGGTGCCGATGCCGATTTTGGTGTCAATGCGGGCTATTGGGACGTGCGTATCAACAAACCTTCGACCTTCCTAAAACTCGATGGCAAGCAGATTGCGGTTACAGCCGATTACGAGAAGGAGCGCGTGGACGGCTTGGTGTGCGTAGGCAGACGCAAAGTTGTTCTAGACCACTGCAAAGCGGGTGAGGAGGCGGAGTATGCTGCAAAATATAAGAATATCTTGGCTTCAGGCCCGGTGCTTATAGACGAGGGTAAATGTGTTGACCACGATGCTTATACCAGAGGTATGGTCGATAACGCGGGCGGAAAGCCTGTTGGTGCGTTCTACACCTATACTCAACGCCACCCTCGCACGGCAATCGGAACAGATAGGAGGGGAAATGTCTATCTCGTTGTTGTAGATGGTCGTTCGGCGGGCAATGCCGAGGGGGTTACAATTACCGAATTGACAAAGATTTGCGCTTGGCTCGGTATGTGCGATGCGATAAATCTCGATGGTGGAGGCTCGTCTTCGATGTGGACCAAAGAAGAGGGTACAGTAAGCTATCCGTGTCGCAACAAACTGTTTGACCACGCAGGCGAACGTCGCGTATCAAGCTGCGTTGTTGTAAAGCAAAAGAGATAATCCCCTAAAATGGAGAAAGAGAGGCTCCCATTTGTCAAAGCGAACAGATGGGAGCCTTTTTTGTCGATTTAATATCGCAGGAGACTACTCTGTGGGTTGTGTCTCCTCCTTTTGTTCGGTGCTATCCTCGGCCGGAGGAGTGTTCTCCGAAGTTGGAGTTCCCACAATCTTTATGCTTATTTCGTAGCGGTCGTCGCTAACACCGTTGCCATCATAGATGTTTACAACTCGAATAACCGCAATTGCCACCTTCTCTTGTCCGACAAAAACTATGTCGCCAATCTCTAAGTTGTCTATCTCGGGCTCGGTTGTGGAGGTCGAGAATACGGCTGCAACGGATTGAAGGCTTGCAGATGCGTAGTCAAAGTTGTTGAATTTGCAGAAACGCAAACCTGTTTTGCTTGCCCAACACCTTGACAACAACTCGGAGTTCTCATCTGCCTGAGGTTTTACGTATATATCCAACTCTTCGTCTGTTGCGGTATTGGAGTTAACACTCTGCTTGTGCTTAAACGAAAAACCGTCATTCTTGCCCGAACGAGGCGAGTAGATGGCAACACCCGTTAGTTCGTCAACACTTGTTGC
Source organism: Alistipes sp. (assembly GCA_017937805.1). GTDB lineage: Bacteria > Bacteroidota > Bacteroidia > Bacteroidales > Rikenellaceae > Alistipes. Next base: position 40,250 of record JAGBCX010000084.1, read on the forward strand.
ATTGCCTCGCACAAGAATAGGAACACGAATCTCTTGTCTGTTGTTGATATTGTCTACTGCCGAGAAGACAAACTCTATTGTAATATCCTCAGGATAGTTTGCCAGTGTGTACTCAAAACGATAAGTAAACTGTTTTGATGACGGTCTTGAACTATAAACAGTTTTTAATCCGCTATCTTTGTCAAAAGTAGCAATCTCGAATAGGGTGATGGTCTCGTTGATAGTATTCGAGACAATGTCAAAATATATTTTGTCATTAGAAGTTGCTTCGTAGGAGTTTGGTGTTACATATATAACAACCGGTGTAGCATCGTCCTCATTCATGCAGGAGGTTGCCAGAGTTATTGCCATAAGCAGGCAACACAAAAAATTTTTCATATATCGTTTTTTGTTTTACACCCGAAGGTGGTTAGAAATCCGGCAATAATACCCCGATAGAGATACTATTGCCGGATAATCATAGTTCTACAATATTATTTGAATTTGTAAACTTTCACTTTTGCAGAAACAGATATTTCGCTACCGAGGAAAAGACGTGTAATTTGACTCTTCTCGTTGCTGATAACAACATATTCTGCATCAGGAAACTCGTTGAAAACTTTGTATAATGCTCTGTTAAGCATAATGTCCGAACAACCCGAAACAGCATTTGTTACATTTGCGTGGTGAAAAACCTTTCCTGTATATGGAGTGCCGTTGATGCTCTCAATAACAGGAATAATACCAATGTAACGATTGTATTTTACGCTAATCTCAGTATCACCAATATGCTCGAGGTTGTCCATGCTGATATTTAGCTGTACTCTGTCCGGAGAGTATGATCTGTGCTTAACGACACTACACGAAGATAGCCCCAATAAAACACAGAGAGACAATATAAGTAGTTTGTGTAGTTTCATAATAGCATCAATTATTTAAAGTAATACGAAAGAGTTAAACGAACCTGGTTGCCGATAGCACCCTTCTTAGCCTTAAGACGAGCATAGTTGTCGTTAGAAGAGTTGAGATGCGAGAACTGTGTGTAGTCCGGAGAATAAGAGATCTGAGTAGTGTTGTTGGCAATCGAAACAGTTTTGTACTTAAGGCCGGAATCAAAACGTGAAGAGATGCCATACTCAAGACCAATAGCAAGCGGAAGATTTGCTATAAAAGCCTGCAAACCAACAAATGCGCCAATACCGATAACAAACGAAGACTTCTTTTGGGTAGAAGACCAGCTTGCTGAACCATCTGAACCTTCACTAACCAAGTTTGCGCTGTTCCAGCCGAAAGGAATCTCAACACCGGCATATACATCGAGGATATTGTGACGCGAGAAGTGGTATGCAAAACCAGGATAGAGCATTGCCGAAGACTCACCAAATCTCTCCTTCTTGTTACTTGTTGCATTTTCCACAATAATATCTCCCGAGAGAGTCTCAGAGCTCTGATACAACTCCAAGCCCAAACGCCACTCAACATGGTCAGAAGAGAGGTACTTGAGGTTCAAAAGAGGAAGAGCCTTGAACTTTACATTCTTGTCAATAGCACCCTTGAGCATGTCGCTGGTAGCGCCGAGATAGAAACCGAAGCAACCTTTTCCGGGACGGTTACCGGTACGGATAGTTTTGGCAGATGGTTCACCCTCTGTGATCTGCGCTGAAACTGTCGAGATAGCACCAAAACATAGTGCAACAACAAGTAAAAATTTTAAGTTTTTTATACTAAATAAATTTGAGTTAAAAAATGTGTTTGTTTGGTAATATATGTATAAATATATTTTCAAATATAGACCAATAAAGCCCAAAAACCCACTATTTTGCGCATGCGACTATTACAAAGGTAGAAAATATTTTTCAAATAAACAATTTTTTGGGCTTTTTTGTCTATGGCACATTAACTATCGGTACAATTTGCTGCACAGCATTGGTGGAGTCTGTGCAGCTTTAATACAACTCGATAAACTCCCACGAGTTGCCCACCGCTTCGAGGTAGTGCAAAAACTCCTCGCGCGAGATAACCACCGTGCCACGGCTGTCGTTGGGGTGGAAACTTAGGCTCTCGGCACTCTCCAAATTCTTGTCGAGGAAGAGATGCGTGTGATTCTCCTCGTCATTGATAAGTCCGAAGGGCGATACCGAGCCGGGCTCCAAGCCGAGATAACGCTCCATTCGCTGTGGCGATGCGAAACTCAACTTGCCCTGATGCAGGCGGTGTTCGAGGTCGTGAATAGCCATATCGCGGTCGCAATCGAAGCAGACCAAGTAGTGACGGTTGCCCTTGTGGTTGCGGAAAAAGAGGTTTTTGCAATGCACCGAACCGTCTTCGCGCCAATACTGCTTTGCTATCTCAATCGTTGGCGAGGCAGGGTGAAAATAGACCTCGTATTTTATTCCGTGAGCCTCCAAAAAGTCAAAGACTTTCTTGCTGCGTAATTCTAATATCTCCATATAACATCTTCCTTTAATTGTCAATTGTCAATTCGTCAATTGTCAATTATACTTTGTGTTTGTGTTCTCAAACACAAACGCAAAGGTATCCGCCACCTCCTCGATGCGCTTCGAGGTTGGTTTGCCTGCACCATGTCCTGCGTTGGTGTCGATGCGGATAAGGACAGGATTTTTGCCCTTGTGGCAGTGCTGCAACTCGGCCGCAAACTTAAACGAGTGCGCCGGTACTACGCGGTCATCGTGGTCGCCCGTAGTGATAAGCGTAGCGGGGTATGCAACTCCTTTGCATAGGTTGTGCAATGGCGAATATTTCAGAAGATACTCAAATTGCTCTTTGTTATCTGAGGAGCCGTATTCCACAACCCAGCCGTGACCAATCGTGAAGCGGTGGTAACGCAACATATCCAACACACCTACAGCAGGGAGTGCAACGGCATATAAGTCGGGGCGTTGTGTCATGCATGCACCCACCAACAAGCCACCATTCGAGCCACCTGCAATGGCGAGTTTTTTGCTCGATGTATAGCCCTTATCGATAAGGTACTCGGCAGCGGCGATAAAGTCGTCAAAGACATTCTGCTTGTTCTCCAACATACCGCCCTTGTGCCACTCTTCGCCATACTCCGAGCCGCCACGCAGATTGACTACGCACCATACACCGCCCTGCTCCATAAACATCACCGCCGTAGTCGAGAACGATGGGGTGAGGTTGATTTGGAAGCCACCATATCCGTAGAGATAGCAAGGATTTTTGCCATTCAATTTTAAACCCTTCTTGTGCGACACGAACATCGGCACGCGCGTACCATCTTTGCTCTCGAAGAATATCTGCTCGGTTTCGTACTTCTCGCTGTCGAACTTAACCTCTGCACGGTGGTACAACTCCGACTTGCCACTCTCGATATCGTAGCGATAGATAGTTCCCGGGGTGGTGTAGTTCGTTACGGCATAATAGACCTCCTTATCCTCGCGTTCGCCATCGAAACCTCCCACTGAGCCGATAATCGGCAACTCGACCTCACGCACAAGGTTGCCCTTGCGGTCGTATTGGAATATCTTGTTTTGGGCATCAATCAGATACTCGGCAAAGAGGTAGTCGCCAGCCATACCAACTGCTTCGAGCAACGAATCTCCCTCTGGGATAATGTCGTACTGCTCGCCCGTAACGAGATTTACACCCACAAGGCGATAGTTTGCCGCGTGGTCATTGGTCATAATCATAGCCTCATCGTTGTAGCAGTCAAGCAGATAGTAGTCGTACTCGAAACCCTTGAACATTGTGCGCCACTTGCGCTCCGAGGTGCGCTTGTAGAGCAGCTGCGTACCCGAAGTACCTGCCGAGGAGGTTACAAACTGCCATTTGCCATCTTCGCTCTCGCCACCGTGATGATAGTGAAGAGGGTTTTTCTTGTCCTCAAATATCAAAATATCCTCCTCCTGCTTGGTGCCAAGGCGGTGGAAATAGACCTTCTGGTTGGTGTTTTGTGCCGAATATACGCCATCGCCCTCCTTTGGAGCATCGTAGGCACTGTAATAGAATCCGCGACCATCGCGAGTCCACGAAGCACCCGAGAACTTCACCCACTTGATGTGGTCGGCAAGGGGTTTCATTGTCTTGGTATCGAGAACGAAAATCTCCACCCAATCCGAGCCTGCCGAGGCGAGCGAATAGGCGAAGTAGCGACCATCTTTGGTAAATGTTCCCGTGTTGAGTGCTACCGTGCCGTCCTCCGAGAGGGTGTTGGGGTCGAAGAACACCTCCTCCTCGCTGTCGGAGAGGTTGCGCTTGCGGTAGATGACGCTTTGATTTTGCAGACCGCTGTTGCGCGAGATGTAGTACCACTCGCCACGCTTTGCGGGTGCGCTCTGTGTTGGGTAGTTCCACAACTCCTCCAATCGCTCACGAATAGCCTTGCGCTGTGGCAACGAGTTGAGGTAGCCGAAGGTAACCTCATTCTGCGCCTTTACCCACTCGGCTGTGCGCTCCGAGTTGTCATCTTCGAGCCAACGATAAGGGTCGGCAATCTCTGTTCCGTGGTAGTTATCCACCACCCCCTCACGGGCTGTTTCGGGGTATTTCAAAACTTCTGTCATATCTTTGATTTTTCTAATTCCACGACCAATGCTGTATCCAATAAGATACGATGTACCAAAGATGGCGGCACAAATCACCACCGTCTTTGCAATCTGTTTGTAGTTAGCTTTCATAAGTTAAGACCTTTGTTTGTTGCAAAGATAAGAAAAAACGGAAAACGAAAAATGGAAAACGGAAAACTTTTGTTTTTAGACGAGAGACGAGAAAAACGGCTCGGAAATCTCCGAGCCGTTTTTCTATTTCGGTTGATTGTTTTCGTCAAGGTCGTAGAGTAGTTCGATATCATCAACATACATCCACGATGAGGTGCTACCTGTGAAGTAGTCGCCATAACCCGAGCAGGTGAAGGTCAATACGAGATACGATGTTGTACTCTCAAAGCTCTTATGCTCTATCGGGAGTGTCATCTCGTGCCAAGCCGAAGTCTCCACAGTGGCTGGTTCGGGTGTGGTGTAACTGTCAAAATAACCCAAGCCCAACACTCCCGCAGTGGTGTGAGGATCGAAGAAGGTGCTCTCCTCCTTGCTATATATGCAGTGAGGAGCACTCCAATCGGTCACACAGAAGAAGACCTTTGCCAAATCGGGGTCGCCACCCTTGATTGGTATCTGCTTGTCGCCAAAGTGGTACTCAACACCGTTTGTAGCCTTCTTGCTGCTAACATAGTCTACGCCACCACAATAGTACTTTATCTTGCATCGCAAAGCCGTAGGACGTACCGATTGCGATATAGGCTTGCCGAAATAGACATAAGCATTTGTGCCGTCTGTTGCGCCATAGTAGCCCACAAAGAGGTTTCCGGCTGCGAACTTCACAACAACATATCTCGAAGCCATATAGGCACTCTTGGTGCCGGCAGAGCCTACCGGAACGTCATTAGACGGTTTGGTGAGGTTGTAGTCTGGGCCCAACGTTGTAGCACCAGGGTTGCCCGAAGCCCAGAACATATTTTGCACCGAAGAGAATGGATAGTCACAGAATCCCGTCTCGCCCGTAGGCAACATTGCAGGGTCGTTGGTAAATTTGCCCCACTGCTCCATGTCGGAGTTTGGCATTTCGTATGGCTCGGAGGTGGTTACGGTGAAAGTCTTCGAAGGTATCTCGGTCACAGAGCCGTCCTCCTTAACAGTGTTTGCCCAACCCTGAATCTCGTATGTGGTGTTTTGTTTCAAACCACGAATTACAGCCTTCACATAACCCTGCTCATAGCGGTTGTATGGGCTGTTGACAGATGCCGAAGCGTACCAATTATCCTTGGTGGCAATCCACTCGTTTTCGTTTTGGCCCTCTTCGACCTTTTCGCGATACTTGAAGACAATGTCACTACCGTCAATATCAATCGCCTTAATCCAAATAACATTTGCACCGGCACCAATATATTTGAATTCGGGCTCAGCCAAGGTCGGAACAACCACCAACTTCCATGTTGTTGGCTGTATTTCCCATGGCGCTAAAACGCTTATATCTCGTGAATTGGTGCTATTGTCAAAGTTGGTAGGAAAATCTTCCTCCCATCGTTGCATGTAGCTGTATGTCTTTGGGCCGAGTCGAAGAGTGTCGGTTTTGACACTGCTCAACGGCCTATCATTGCGGCGCTTAACAATGGCACGATGTCCCTCCAAATCCCACTCTGTTTCACCAATTTGGCCATCTACACGCCAAATACGGTTGATGTTCTGCGTGGCTACAATCTTCCACTCGTAGTTCTGAAAATAGGAGAGGGTGATAATTTCGGGGCGCGACATATTTACCACCTTGCCATTCAAATCCCTCGATGCTACAATTTTTGACTCATCGGCCGTGTAGTTGATATTTGTTTCAACCTCCGCACCATAAGTTATGCTGTTGAATTTTACAGCATTGATATTGGTCTCCTCGGCAAGAGGAATGGTGGCAGTATAGGTCGAACGGTCGAGGAGAATATCTCCATTGGCACCCTCCACATCGAGCGAAGCAATGTAGAGGTCGACCATAGGCATTGGCAAATCATTCTTAATGCACGAGGCTAATGCCAAAGCCGAAAATAGTATTATAACAACGCGTTTAGTCATGTTTCTGTCTTAGATTTTGTTCGTTTTTCTTACTCCAAAGGTGTACGGTAACACCAATGTTAATCTCTGCAATGTTGAGGCGATATCGCAACTTCGAGAAGTTTCGCGTACCCGTCTTTTGCATATTTGAGTCAAACTGTTTTATGTGGTTGTATTGCAGACCGCCCAAACCAAACGACACTGTAGCGCAGACGTTCGGGAAGATATATGCAGCAACACCCGGGTTGAAGTTGAAACGTACCTTGTATGTGTCGGATATTGAGTTGTTCCACTCGTTGTTGTACATAAATCCGAAATTCGAGCGACCATACGAGCCCTCCAACTCCAATTCGCCAAAGACTCCGAAACGACCACGTTTGTCGAGTGGTACATAGGCTCTGTGGAAAATTGAGAAGGAGTAGGCGTTGCTCAGATAGCTCAATCCGATACCATCTGTACTGAACTCTATGCCGTTGATAAAGTTGCCGAGGTCCACATTTGCATTGTCGAAGTGTCCCACCATGTGTGTATATCCAAATCGCGCACCTATCGAGAGGTTGTTGCGATAGAAGTATCCGAAATACGGCTTCACCGACACGATTGAGCCACCGAGGTTTATATTGTTGATAATAAGTGCAATATCGGCATCTGCGCTTGACAATGTGCCGTAAGAGGCCGAGATTCCGCAAATCCACTCATTTTTGTATGCAAATATGCTTTTGTCAATCTCGCGGTCAATACGATTAACCTGAATAAGGCCTCCGGGTTTACGTTTTACCTTGGTCGTATCGCGCTGAATACCCAAGAGAATACTTTGTGCGTTTGCAGTCTGCGCACCACATATTACGAGTGCGGCTGTCAGTAGTATAAATATCTTCTTCATCATAATCAAGACCTGTTTTTAGAGATAGAATGAAGCACCCAATCCAATGGAGAAGATGTTTACCTTGAAGTTCATTTGTGACGAGGAGGTTTTGCCCACTATAACGTTGTTGGTGGTCTGGTTGAGGCTCGAGTAGTTGAAGCCAAACACTCCGATATTCACCTCAATAGCCATATTATTGGTCAGAAATGCCGAGATACCCGGATTTACACCCAGCGCAACATCAAAACTTGTGGCATAGGTTGCACTTAGGTTTTGTTGAGGTCCCGATGCCAATCTCGATTGCGAGCCTCCCAATGCCAAAGCAACTTCGGCAAAGAGGGCAAAACGCTTGCTCTGCCCTAGCGGAATATACTTACGCCACAACGCCTCGACGTTGTACGAATGTTTGAGCGAGTATAGGTAGGAGTTGTCGAGTGAGGTTATCGAAAGACTCGCATTGTCCAACTCGGTCAGTCCGCGCGAATAGCCGAAACGAACACCTACCAACGAATTTCGCGAGTAAGCATAGCCTACAAGTGGCGAAATCTTGAATTGATAGCCATTGGATTGTATCTCCTCAACAATAAGGAAGGTGTAGTTGTTGTTGCTGTGTGTCGAGTACGACACCGAGCCACCAAACACCCACTGCCCTTTGGGTACAAATTCATTTTTGAGGTTCGAGATGCCTCGATTTTGACGGCGCAAGCTGTGGCTATATGTCGTGCTTGTGCTATCCGATTTTATCGGCTTAACCTCCTCTTGTGCGGTTGCCGCAAGGGGGAGCATAAGCATCGCCACAACTAAAATTTTCAGAAGTTTACTCATCGTTGTTTTGAAACCTATAAATATGCGTTAGTAAACAAATTCAATATCATCAACATACAACCACGAGTCGGTCGAACCATCGAAGAAGTCGCCATAACCCGAGCAGGTGAATGTTAGCATAAGATGCGTAGGTACCTGATTCTCGTCGTCGCCATAGAATGTGAACGGAATCTCAATCAACTGCCACTCGTGGCTCGACTCAGTGGTATCCTTATATGCCGAATATAGCACCTTATCGTAGCGAGGATCGCCCGATCGGATATCGGCATCGCTCGGACTGAATGTCGTCTCTGCACCTTTGCTACTATCCACCAAGTGAATGTCGGTGGTCAGTGCGCAGAAGAATTTGCAGAGGTCGGGATCGCCCTTCTTGCCAACACCTGTATTTTCGCGGTCAATCTTTCCGCAGTTCCACTTCGCCCAGAAGCGAATAGCCTTTGGCTTGGCGTTGTACTCGAATGGCTGACCGAAATAGACCTTCGCATTTGCTCCGTCCATACCGCCCCACGAGCCAATATAGGCATTGCCGGCGGCAAACTTGATGACGATATACTCCGAGTCCATATACATCGACTTCTGACCCGGCGAGCCCGGGCGAACATCGCTGCTGCTATTGGTGATGTTCTTACTCAAAATCGCCGTTCCGTAGTTACCCGAACACCAATAGGCGTTGTTCGAAGTGTGGTATGGGATAACCACGCCGTCGCCATTCGTACACCAATCCTCCATGTCGCCATTCGGGATTTGAGCACCCTTCTCGGTCGAAAAGGCCATGTTTGTACCGATGGTCTTGTCGTTGATTTCGAGATTATACTCATAATCACTACCCACCTCTAAGTCGTTGATTTGCGCCTCGTAGGTGTTTGCTCCGGCCGATGATGCCGAGATGCGTTTCCACTCTTCGTCACCACTCTTGCGATAGGCGATATTTACGCTCGATGGCGCACCAAACACCGTTGCAGAGAGGGTTGCGATGCCACTCCAAAGATTGGTTTTTGACTTGTCGTAAGCACTAACACCTTGCAGATTGTAGCGTAAAGCTTTGTGTGCCTCACCATGACTTGTTTCCGTTACACGTAAGTCTATAATATGCTCACCTCCACTCAACGTGTTGAAAAAGTCGTCAGAGAGATTGATGTAGAGCTTTGAGGTGTTTAATCCGATTAGTTCGACACCCGGAATCTGGTTGTTTACAGGATCGAACACTCTGTCGCCCACCTTGATTGAAACGGCACAGAAGTCGGCCGCTGCGGTTGCGACATATTGACGAGTACCACCGGCATAATTACATGGCTCATTTATGTCAAAACCTACACCCTTCAACTCCGGATCCGGCGAGAATGAGAGGTGGTCGTCAAACTCATCTATCGAGGTGTCGAGTGTTGCAGTAAAACCACCCATGAAGCCACTTGCATCTTTCGAGAACTTGAACGACAGCTTGTAAGCCTTTTTCAACTCTATATTCTCTATTGTGCCACTTCTGTCAACATACACCTGCTCGCCATTGTCGTCATACTCGAAAGTGCCCGTAAAGTGCCATGTCAGCGAAGTGTAATTCTCCGGCATAATGAAGTAGCCCTTTTTGCTCTCGGTGTAGATTAGTTTTACATCCTCGTTAGCCTTTACCTCTGCAGAGTAGCCATCGAGGAAGCCCTCTGTGATACTTTGATCGAATATAACCTCAACGGGTACATTTTGCATCACGGCAACAACATTCACGTCGCTCTTCTCTCCGCCTTTGACATCGAAGAAAGAGCCTCCGGTATAGTATTGCTCTGCCTCGTTAAAGGTTGCAACGGTTTTCTGTCCCGCCTCAACAAAGGCGTAATAATTACCCTCCAACAGCCATATATACTCCGGTATATCGCTTTCACTATACTTGCGAACCAAGGTCGATTTGCTGTTTGCTATACTATAAATATATATTGTATAGTTTTCGGGTGTAGAGGAGGTGCGAGTGGCAACACTCAGCGTTACTACACCCTTATCTCCCGATGGAGTCTCGTTTGTGAGTTCTCTGACCTTGCCGTTGTCCACACACGCAGCGAAGGCCAAAAGAAGAATCGACAAACATATGTTCAATATACTCTTCATTATTCTCTATTTTCCTGTTTGAAGCATTAAAGTCTTAACGGTTGTGTTACCCTCGTTGTCGGTTACGGTGAGCACAAAGTCGTGATTTTTCAAACTCGAACCACTTACAGTCTGTAAGATACTCATAAACTGTGTGATGGATAGTTTTACGAAGGTCTTATTGATAATCTCCTCGCCAACAGCAAAACCAAGGTCACGCAGAGGTTGTTCAACATCAACCGGAGTATCCGGATTATTTGAGTCGTATGACTGTGTTGGATAACACAAATTCAACACATTACAGAGGTTGTTTTTGAGAAGTTCGTCAGGTGTAAGTACCTCCGACTTAATCTCACAAAGCAAACCTTTGATACCCTTTGGTGCCGAAATGGCCAAATCCACCTGCAATCCACTTACGATAGGCTCTCGCTTCGAGATGTCGTGACCTTCCCAGACAATGCTTGGAGCATCAGGAGAAGTGGTTGGGTTGTCGTCCCCTTCTTCGTTGTCACCACCTTCGCCCTCTTCGATCCACTCTTCCTCTTTCAGGATATCTTTAACATCGCACGTTATAATCTCGTCGGTAACCCAGTCACGAATGGTTGCACCTATGCTGATATTTCCCTCCTCGCCATGCTCAATAAAGAAGTGAACCTTGCGGTGTTGTCCAATCTTCACATCAACAACCTCTTTGTTCATCTCGATGATTTTGAAATTCTCCTTATCGGCAGCATAAGTACCCCAAATACGCAACTTGATGGTGTTGCTGGCCTCTGTGGCGGCGAAAAATCCGGCACGCTTCTCCTCCAGAGCGTACTCCAACGAGTTATCACCCACCGATACGATGGTCAAAGTCTCTTTTCCAAGACGCTCCATCAGATCGGGATCATACGACACCGACACCTTAATCTGCATCAACGAGCACACCACCTCTTTAATGGACCAAGTTTCATTACGCACGATTTTGAAACTCATCTCCTCGCCATAAACCGGTCTATCAAATTCAGCCCCGGGTACCTCGGCAGATTGCATCTTGAAGATGTAACCGCCCGTAACAAGCTCGATGTTATCTTTTGGTCGTTCGCTATACTTAAACGACTTAACCACCACGCCACTTTCGTTTATGATAGAGCAGACGAAGTCGTCAATATTTACATCGGCACGAGATGTTGTTCCCTTCGGCTTCTCGACACCAAACTCCGGAGAGCTCTCCTCGACACGATAGTCGACAGAGAGATTTGCCACGGAGAGAAATCCTGTCTCAACTCCGATGGGCTTCTCGCTCTCTTGGTATTCGAATGTAATCTGTTCATTGGTACAACCAATCAGTGCGATGGTTGCAAGGAGTGTTACTACTGTGAATTTTACAAGTTTCATATCTTATAATCCTCTTTTTATTATCTAAACAATTAGGCTTTGTCGTTCAATTCTACATCTATTTCGACCTCCTCGACAACTGTTCCGTCGAAGCTGATTTTTACTACTGCACCACCCGCAGTGGAGAGTTCGAACAATATTGTGTGTCGGGTTGTTGGCTTCAACTCAACAACCTTTTTCAACTCGGTTACGCTACCTGTTTGGCGCACAGCCTTGCATGTAACGGTTGCCTTGCCAGGGTTTGCAAACAACAATTCGTGATTTTTGATATTTTCCGCACTCCACTCGATATCGTTGATTTTGAATGTCGATTGTGGAAAGTATCCATTGAAGTTGTCCGTTGTTGCAATTGCCACTATCGAGTTTGCAAGAACAACCTCGACCTGTGCATTGGCCAAAAGTTCGTATCCCGGAACTTCAACCTCGGTTGAGCCCTCAAAGTATGGTTTATCCCACCCTTGAACCCCCTTTTCGCCATGCGAAAGGGTTACGGTGTGGGTTGTTGCCGGAAATAGCAACGCCTTGTCGTTTTTGTCGGCGCCGGGAATGTCGTTCTCTTCGTTGAAGGCAGACAAACTCTCCCAAGTGCGAGCGACTCCATTGCCGGAAATCTCAACCTTCAGGTCGCTTACCGCCGGTATGACTCCCCAATTTTGGAGATTAAATCTCGCTTCGGAAGTATCACTGTCGTTTGCCTCGCTGCACGTTGAGGCATTGATGGCAATCTTTCCGAACAATGGGGCATCTTCGATATTCTCATTGTGGCACGCCGTTGTTACCACCATAAGTACTATTGTAAAAAGTATCTTTTTCATCTCTCTTAGTCCTATTGTGCGATTGAAACTTTGATGTTGTCAAGGTACATATAGTAGCAACAGTTGGCCGCAATGTGGCTACTATTGCGATGGGTACAAGCAAACCAAACAATTCGTGTAGATGCTGTCGCTGTTGGTATTGTTACTGAATAAGTCGGCATCTCGACACCAAAGCTGTTAGACGAGAGCGTACTTGCAAAGGTGTTGGAGGTGTGAACAACCGAGCAAACTCCGTTAATATCCCCTTGAAGCACAGAGTTTATGGCTGCACTTTGGTTGGTGTGTGTTCCGAGTGTAAAATATGCCTTGTCGTTCGAAGACGAGTCGTCATAGCTATATCCTGACGGGATATAGAATGCCGTATCGAACGACACTGTGAGTTTTACTGTGGCACCGGGTTTGAGGGCCGACAGTGCAGGAGTGTCAAGACGACCGCTTGCACGCTCTGGAACCCAACTGCCGGATTGATAACGAACATTGATACGAATGCCTTTACCTGCGTTGAGATTATAACGAGCCGCATTCCAACCCAATATTGTCATATAATTATTGAGCGAGTAACCCGTTAGATTTCTGTCGCTATCACCCGAACCATTGTAGTTGTCATCGTGTACCGATGTTTTCGATTGCGAGAAGTCCTCGAAGAGGAGGTATGGAACCTCAATCGCGATATTATTTACATCGTTCTTTGCAATAACCGAAGGTATAGCAACCTTACTCTCTACGATGGCGTTTTGGCTCTCGTAGCGAACAGTGAAAGTCTTGCCTGCGTATGTTTGGAACTTACCATCTTCGTAAATACCGTGCTGAACAAGGTCGTAGACGTTGTTGGCATTTGTCGAGAAACTCTGCAACAGATTGTTGTTGTGGTCGTAGATGGTTACCTTTTGTATCGCTTCACCCAAATTGTTTTTTCCAACCTTGAAACGCAATACTGTTGGTGGAATTGGGTCAGGAATACGGAGAGAGAGGGGGGTAATGTGGCCACCCTCGCACATTTTCGATAGGTTGAATGTGCGGGTTGTGGTGCGCTCGCCCGTGACTGATACGGCATAGTACATCACATTGCCGGAGATGTCATTCTCGACAATTCTAGCCCAAGCATGTTCACCATCGTTAAGACCTTCGGGTACATTTACAACAAGTTGATTGCTTCCGTTGCTGATATTCGGCAAAGCCGAAGGATCTTTTGCATCAACAGTGATGGCTCCAACTACGGTAGTTGGGAATGTGAATACAATTTTGCTAATCGGGTCGTTCAGCGGATTTCCATTTTGCGGAATAGTCAACTTGAACAAGTGTGTCTTGTGGTTGAAGTCGAGCGCCAAATTGTTAACCTTCTCGGTTGAGAGGGATTCGGCCTCAACGGGTGTGGCAACCATTATGTCGTATGCGCCGTTCAACTCTTTTCCCTGTTGCTCTGCCGGAATTATGTATGACGCTTTGCTGTCATTTGTCGATAGCGGAGCGGGCGATACAGCGTAGTAGGTATACTTGCCCTCGGTGAGGAGGTTTGTGTTTGATGTGAAAACTGCTGACGCGAAGGTGTGCCAATAGTAGTACATGGTGAAGTTTGCCCCATTGATTTGCAAACCACCGGTTTTATTCTTAGCCCAAAGAGTGAAGGTGTCGCCCACAACCCACGAAGCCTTACCTTCGTCACTCATTGCGGTACGACTAATTTCGATTGGAAGTCCGATTGCTACTTCGGCTTGAGCAACACTGATATCATCATACACCTCCTCTGTGTCTTTGGTGCAACCCCAGAGGCCTACAACGATAGCGAGTGCTACTATAAAGTGAAATCTCTTCATAATTACGCAATTAAAATCGGACAAAAATAGTGGTGTTATATTTTATATAAAAATTTTTTCAACGAACAGCCATTTTCCTTCAACGAACAAGGGGCCGGCAAAAGCCAACCCCCTGTTTTTGTCTTTAAAATGGTCACAAACAACCATCTTAGTCTTTTCTCTTTTCGATTTGACGTTTTACGGCGTCGAGAGCCAAATCAACAGCCTCCTCGAAGGTGCGAGCGCGTTGCTCGCTAACAATATCTGCACCCGGAACGTGGAGTGTTACAAGGGCCAACTTGTTGCCCTTTTCGCTGTCCTTGTCCAACTTCAAAATTACATCAACACCTGTCGAGTTGCCCTCAAAGCGCTCCAATCTCGACATCTTCTTCTCTACAAATTCGATAAGCTGCTTGCTCGCATCGAACTTAACGGATTGAATTTTAACCTCCATAGTATAAAAAATTTTAAGGTTTATAAATTAAAATTGTTTTGATTGACTCTTTTTGCACAAATCTTCGGATAGCGAAATGCTCACATACATTTGAGTATGCTGCGCTTTCGCTCCCTCGCTTTGCCCAAAAATAGTCTAATCAATTCCAATTTTATAGTTTTTATCTTTTCTGCCTTTTGCCTTTTTGTTTTCCGAACTCCTGCCCTTGTCAATGCGCAAGCGATTATAGGATTGAATAGGACTAAATAGGATTCGCTCCCGTTGGTCGCTTAATAGGATTGCGCTGAAAGTTTCTTAGTTTTCCGTTTTCCGCTCTTCGTTTTCCGTTTTAATCCTGCTTCGCAGGCTTTTCCTCCTTCGCACCTCGGCATAGTGTGCAAGCACCCTCTGCCCTCGGTTTGTCGTCGGTTCCGTTCTCCGTTTTCCGTTTTCCGTTTTCCGTTTTCCGTTATCTATGCGGGTGCGCCCGCTTATACACCTCCTGCAATTGGGTTATACTGTTGTGGGTATAACACTGTGTTGTTTTGAGCGAGGAGTGTCCCATTAACTCCTGAATATCACGCATATCCGCCTCCTTGTTCATCAGGTGAGTCGCGAAGGTGTGGCGCAGTACGTGCGGCGATTTTTTGCCCTGCACATTTGCCTCCTTCAGCTTCTCTTTTACGACTCGTTGTATTGTTGTTCGCGACAATGGTTTGCCAAGTTGCGAAACAATCAATGGAGCCTTAGCCTCTACCGCAAAATTTTGCTCTCGAAGTATCTCCGTATATCGTGCAATCCGTTCGCGTAGTTCGGGCAAAATGGGTATCATGCGGTGCTTGTCGCCCTTGCCGCGAACGTGCAGAGAGGAGAGGTCTGTCGAAAAATCCCCGAAAAGCACACCTTGTAACTCGGCAAGACGAATGCCACAACCATAGAACAATCCTATTATCAAGGCGTTGCGTTGCTCAACAAAATCGTTCAGTTGACTCCTTGTTCGAATATTCTCCAACAACGACTCCATTCGTGTTTCGGGCACAAACGAAGGTAGTTGGCGCGCTGTTCGCAGTGTTGTAA
Source organism: Alistipes sp. (assembly GCA_017937805.1). GTDB lineage: Bacteria > Bacteroidota > Bacteroidia > Bacteroidales > Rikenellaceae > Alistipes. Next base: position 56,062 of record JAGBCX010000084.1, read on the forward strand.
CGCGACTGAATAGGTCTTGTTTTATAAGATTCTGACGGCGCAGATAGCGATAGAAACTGCGCAACGAGGAGAGCTCTCGGTTCATCGAAGCTGCACTAACGTTGTGCCTCTCCATGCGATATATTATCCACTCGCGTATATCCTCGGCAGTAATGCGTGTAAGGTCGAACTCCTCAGTTGGAATACCGGCGTTAGAGGCGCACCAAGTCGCGAACGACTCTATATCGTGTCGATAGTTGCGCACAGTAAGTGCCGAGTACCGTTTTTCGGTCTGAATATATGTCACAAACGCATCAATCATACACCAATGTTACATCTATAAATTCGACAGATGCGGTGGCTTCCACCCCGAACATATACAAATATAGAAATTATTGTGCAAAAATGCAATATTTAGCCCTAAAAATTTTAATCACCGAACTTTGTTATTGTTTTTCAATAAACAGTTGTTAAAATTTTTCTAAATTGTAAATATTGGATAATCAACACGTTACACCTTTGCGAGAAAAAATTTCAAAAAATAATTAAAAATTTTTAATAAAATACTTGCACAGAATACAAAAAACCCTTATCTTTGCAGCGAAGTTTTAAGGTTCATTTTAGGTTAGTAGTTTTAGGTTGGTTGAGGAAATCGGAAGGTTGCGGCATAGGGCCGCTAAGACTGCGAGAGGTGCTCTCTCGTGAGTCGAATTACCTCCGAAGACCTCATTTTTTTTTGAAAAATCGTTCTGATTGGTGAATTTTGCACCACTCTGCGATAAATCGCTCCTCACATACATCAAGTATGCTGCGGGGCGATTTTCTTGTTTGTCACAAAATTCCCACAATCATTGACGATTTTTCAATTTGCGCACAAAAATAATCTCATCATTGACGATTTTTATTTTTTTCGGAGAGGTTGAGCCAATTTTCTTTTTAAGGAGGCAAATGTAAGGCGTACAAGAAAACCGCTTGCGCAGCATAGTTAAACCTATGTGAGCAGGCGGTTTATCGCAGTGCAACGCAGTAGTTGCCCCTTAAAAATGAAATTTACTCGTAGATACGCTTCTGGCGAATTACCTTTCCACCCTGCTCGATAAAGTAGCGGCGCGATTTCAGCAGATTTCGCGACTGCAACACCATTGTCTTGGTCTCGGAGATAATACCGAGGAACAACATTCCGGCGCGAGAGTTCGACTCTCCGGCGGTGATACGGGCCAGCTCCTCCTTGGTGGTCTGAGCCAATCGCTCGAAGAGGTTGTCGCGCATGGTGAGCACCTCGTCAATAGTCGAGAAGTCGTTCGAGGTAAACATATATATAATACGCGAGTAGATTTCATTTACATCGGCATTTATTGACATCAGATCCTCGGTCTGTATTTGGCTCAGACCGGTGTGGTTGTTGTCGATATGCTCGTATGATGGGCGTGTAATATGTACCAACGACTTGGTCATTTCGTTCAGGTAGTCAAGAATCTGCACATAGTAGAGTGACAGATTGAGGTCCGAGCCGTATGTAGTACGCAGTGTTGTGGCAATGGAGTACTTCAGGCGACGATTCTCCTCATACATCTCCGAGGCCTCTGCGGTGAGCTCCTTCAGCGCTTTGCGATTCTCCTTCATCAGAGCCACAATTGTGCGGTTGTAGATGCGGGTTGTGGCCTTGATAGTCTCCGAAACGGCAGTCATGGTGTTATCTACAAGGTTGTCGTGAACCTCGGCATCACTCTTCTTGTTCTCATCCTTTTTCTTCTTAGGCATAAAGTTGGAGTGGATAAACATATAGACCACGAGCAGTGTTATGGCACCGAATGCCCATACGTCACCCCACATAAGCAATAAGCCGAGAATAAAGGCGATAACGAAACCTCCGAAGCCTGTTACAAACCAACCCATAACAACGGTAAATACACCGGTGATACGATATACGGCACTTTCGCGGCCCCATGCCTTGTCGGCCAATGACGAACCCATTGCCACCATAAAGCATACGTAGGTGGTTGAGAGTGGCAACTTTAACGATGTTCCCAGCGCGATAAGCAACGATGCGGTAGTAAGATTTACCGTAGAGCGAATCATATCGTAAGGGGCACCGCTATGCTCAATGTCTGCCCATTCGAAACGCTTTTCTACGAAGTTTTTAACCTTTACAGGGGTAATTTTGTCGAAGAAGCGCGAAGTATTTACTGCGGCACGCACCAGAGCACGCGAGAACACCGAGGACGAGAACTGCTGCTCGCCACCATCATCGCCTGCCGAAGAGAGCGAAAGCTCGGTCTGCGACACATTCATCGCCTTGCGCGAGGTCCAGAGCGTGGCAACCATAATAATGCCCGATATAACTATGTATATAGTGTTATTGGTATTTGTTGCCGGCTCTGCCAAGCCCGTCATCAACAACGACACATCGCCTCCTGCCGCCTTAGTTGTGGTAAATGCCTCCAAGCCTGCAATCGGTACACCAATAAAGTTCACGAGGTCGTTTCCTGCAAAGGCCAAAGCCAACGCAAACGTTCCTGAGAGTATGGTTATGCGGAGGATATTTACGCGGAACAACTGCAGGAAGAATAGCAACAACGAGCAGAATACCCATGCTGCAGCCAAAGAGATAAGCAGATGCTCATCAACCCATGCCACAAATGCAGTGCCTCCGAGTTGGGTTTTAAGGCCCTTAAAGAGAGCAAAGTAGAGAATTGCCGTAAGCGACATTCCGCACCAAATCGCACCGAAACGACGCAACATTGTTACGTAGCGGAACGAGAATATCAGTCGCGAAATCCACATCACGATAGTACCCATCGTAAAGGCGAGAATAACCGAGAGAAGGATACCCGAAACAATACCCATCGCCTTGGCTGTATTGATATAGTTGCCCAACTCTAAGTAGGAGATATTTGGGTCTGCGCCAATCTTAAAGAGTGCAACAGCCATTGCCGAGCCGAGCAGACAGAAGATAAGCGATACGGTGGTCGAAGTCGGCAATCCGAGCGAGTTGTAGAGGTCAAGCAGAATGACATTTGCAAACATCACTGCCACATAGAGCATCATCACCTCTTTAAAAGTGAAGAGGCTGGGGTGGAACATGCCGTGGCGGGCAACGTCCATCATACCGCTTGATGTCAAAGCTCCGACAAGGATTCCTATCGAAGCAACAATAAGGATTGTGCGGAATTTTGCTGCTCTCGAACCGATTGCTGAGTTTAGGAAGTTTACCGCATCGTTTGTAACACCGACATAGAGTCCCGATACGGCGAGGAGCGCAAGAATTGCGACCATTACATAGTAAATCTCTCCCATAGAAAAGAGTCGTTTAGGTTATTTAACTTCTACAAAGGTAAAAAGTGTTACCCAAACAGGCAACACTCAAATAGAAATTTAACAATAATTTAACATTGGAGAGAGGTGGCAATACGCACTAAAAACGCTTCAATATTGCGTATATTTCGAAGGCGAAACCCGCAATAACGAGAATTGGTGCGAGGGTTATTCTGCGCCACGAGAAGATGTCGTACGAAAACTCTTCGGGTGTTGCAACCGTACCTCCGGCCATTAGCACAAAGCCCAAAACCACCACCACGGCACCGATAAGCATCAGCACATAGTTGCGCATTGTAAGAGGCATCGCCTTATCGTTTTTATCCTCGATTTTGTTAAACCACTTTTTCATATCTTTTTTGTTTTGTTTGCTTGTTGGACTGAAAATCGTTCCGATTGACTCTTTTTGCACTGCACTTCGGATAACGAAATGCTCACATAGGCTCACTATGCTCCGCTTTCGTTCCCTCGTTTAGCACAAAAATAGTTCAATCGCCTCCGATTTTACCCTCTGGGGAAATTTCCTAAA
>JAGBCX010000085.1 GCA_017937805.1 Alistipes sp.
GCACGAGCCTCCTCTTCGCGTTCTTTTGCCTCATATGCTGCACACTTTGCCTGCCATTTATTCTCCAACGGTTGTAGGCGGGCAATAGTGGCAAGGTCTGCCAATCTCTTATCGAGTTTAGGAAAACAACAGTCATATATCTTGCGAGGATGGCGAGAACTCCACTCTTCGCCTATGATATACGCCTGTTCCAACTGCTTGATAATGCGTTTTGCTCGGTTAAAGCCGATGCAAAATTTATCACTGATAGCCGATGCCGACACCGCCTGTCGCTCAACCACATAATGCGCCACCTCATCAAACAGCGGGTCGCGGCTGTTCCAATCAAATGTTTTATTATTCATTTGGTCATAGTATTAATTTTTTCGGCAAAACTACTGCCTTACACAGACAAAAGCCGTCAGAGTGATTTCAATTCTTGTTTAAGTTGAGTTATTCGCTCGGCACCTGCTTCGAGGTCGTAGCAAAATAACCCCGCAAAGGAGCAGTTGCAGAGCATTTCGATATCGGCTTCGGTTATCGGACGAGGAAAGCCGCAGTCAGCGTATGGCAGCATCTTCCGCCACACGGCACTAATGAGCGACTCGCCCGTGCGTATTTCGAGCCGAGGCTCTTGCTGCGCAAAATAGTAAAAGAGCATCTCTTGGTGGAGAGCCTCTCGGAGTTTGTATTTTATCATAAATTCTTGATTATGCGACAAAAGTAAAACCCCTCTCTGCCACATCAGGACAGAGAGGGGGAATGTTTGTGTATATTAGTTAGCTATTTCTGCCACTCGGCGAGTTTTTGTTCCAACTCCTCAGCGGTGCAGAGTACGGCGCGAGGTTTACAGCGCACTGCCTCACCAACAATACCAGCTGCCTCCAACTGCTCGAGGATGCGTCTGGAACGATTGAAGCCAATCTCAAATTTACGCTCCAAAGGGCTCCCACAAGCCATTCTATTGTTCTCTACAACAAATCTTGCTACCTCAAAAAACAGAGGGTCAGCCTGCGAAAAATCAAATTTCTCTTCCATCGGTTTTGGATTTATGATATTTGGGATATGACATTAAAAACGCCTTCAAATCTGCCATCATTTGGTAGTAGTACAACTCAATATCTATGTGTGATTTAGGATAGGATGGATGATAGCTATCTATCACAATCTTTTGGGTTGAAGGAGAAAAATATACCCAGCCAGCATCCGAAAACTTTTCAAGGTCTGGCAAGTAGGTATTCTTTACAAAATCTTTGATTATTCCGCCGCCACCACAGCAGAGTATAATGTCGGCATCGTACATCGCAATTTGCTCTTGGAGTAAATCGGCATATCTTTCGATATGAGCCTTTAATACCTCATCTCTGATAGAACTCTCCCCAATCTCTTTTTTACAATTCACACGCGCAATTGGGGCAGAGGTGTAGTGCTCACGCAACTCATCCCAACAGGGCGTTTGGTTGTATTCTACAATCTCGCCACCTTGCACCGCATTGAGCAGAGCATACGACCACAATGTTAAGTTTCGATACATTCCTGCTGCCGGCTCTTTCCTATCCTCAATGTTGTTTTTCAGAGCAGCTTCCTCGCGTATATCCTCTTGACCGCCGTTACGGGTGGTATCTTTGGTTAGAATCAGCAAACGACAAGTGGCATTATCCCATAATTCTGTTTCGTTTCCCGAGTGGCGTATCCAACAGCCATTTAAGAGTTCAAGTTCCCCACGAAATAGGATTCCGTCATAGGCAAAATCCTCCTCCGGATTTATGCCATCTTTCACTCGGCACGCCTCCATCCATCGTGCAAACAACTCCTCTTCTCGTTCTTTATAAGTTTTCATACTTTTTACTTCTTATACACCTTAAACTTATACCCCGAGCCCATACCTGCTGAGGCGTTGTTGTTTGCGGTCTTCTCGGCCTTTTTGCGGAGAATATCTTTGAGTAGCACGGGAGCTAATACGCCTACCGAGTCGCCCATTGAGAGTAGTTTCTGTTGAAAATCAAATGTCGGACACAAGCGGTACTCGAAAATCGAAAACTCTTCGTTGCGTTCAACCTCGACTTGCGTGTGGTGCAGAGGCAAGGTGCGCAGATATTTGCTCTGCCACGAATCGACCTTCAACGCCACTGGCTCGACATCGAAATCCTCATCGCCGATGATAATTCCGTAATAGTCCTCAAAGAATTTCGCAGCATCGAACTTCTTGGGCAACTTGAATTTGCGTTCGGTTGGCTCCAACGCCTTGATACGGTCGAGGGCATACAAGCGAAGTTCGTCGTACCCCTCGCTCTTGCCAAGCATATACCACCTCTGCTCAAAGAGTTTTACGCAATAGGGCTCAACCTCGAAGGTCGAAGGCTCCTCACGATGAAAACTGTGGTATGTCATCGAGAGTGCCACACTCTCACGCATCGCATCCACGATGGTTGTTAGGTGTTGCTGTCCCGAAGGTACTTCTTCAAGCAGTATGCGGTTTTTGAGGTCTTGGCTCTCGTGCAGAATGTTATTGACCGAGAAGGTCTGGATAAGCCACTTACGCATAC
>JAGBCX010000086.1 GCA_017937805.1 Alistipes sp.
GTTTCTTTGCAATATCCTCAAAATCGAAATGCTCCTTACTTTTGCGGTAGAACAGAGGTTCGATAAGTTGCACCTCCTCTGCCGTAAGCATACGCAGTTTGCTGTCGGAAGGGGTCTTGATTCTAATGTTGTTTACGAATGACAACATCCTAAACTCTTCGAATCGGGGGTGCGAAATTGGGCATCGAGACTTGCCCTTTTCGAATGTGCAAGAGCCAACTAAGCCCTTTTGCGATTTCAGAGGTCGTTGGAAGAAAATTGCACGATGAAGAGTTTTGCATAAATCATCAGAAAGGCGTTGCTTTTCGCAAATAGCATTAAACTCCTTTTCGTAGTGAGCAATACGACCTGCATAGCCGTAGCCATCGCCGGTGCGAATCTTCTCGCCATCGATAAAAAGTTTGTAGTAGAACTCGCCCAGGTAGGTGCATCCGGCGGCAGCCATATCGCTGTCGAGTTTTTTGATGCTCTCTTTTACCTTGCCATCCTCGCTGCTGGAGGAGTCTTTGCGATTGCTTAAGAAACCTCGCCTTTGCGATAGATGATATAGCGCGCGACCGAGTGTATATCGGTCGGCCTTCTTTGTTAAGTCGAGCGATTGGGTGAGTGATTTGAAACGGTCGGCATAAGGGTTGCTGTCGTCGCTGCTACGCAACCACAGCAAAAATTCATCGTATAGCGGATACTGTTTCTTGTAACGCCACGCATCAATCATATCTGGTTCCAAATGAGGGCAGAATTCGTTGGCGATAAGAACCTTTAAGAGTTCTATCTTGCGTAGCCTGCGACGATAGTAGTGTCGGCGAAGTGCGCGGGCTTCAGTTCTCGTCTGAACCATAGGTTTCTCCTCGCCTTTTTCGCGAGCAACACCCTCTTGAAATATGTCTACGCCACGATCCAATAGCGTAAAATGGTCATCCTGCTGTTCAGTAATAGCCCAACCGATGGAATTGGTGCCGAGGTCTAATCCCAAAATCTTTGTCATATGTAAGTCTGAATTGCAATTTCTTCCGTAAAATTAAGCAATAATTTTGTGTTGTGCAATTAAATACTTATATTTGCATCGTAAGAATTTCTACATCTTACCACAATAAGGCTATATGCCGAAGGTCATCGTACCTACGCCCTCGCTTCGGTGAGGGCATTTTTATTGGTTCCAACACGACATATTGGAACAATTGAAGATTATTGGCACGACCTACAGCTTAGAAGGCTGTGGGCCTAAGCATATGCTGAATCAATTTATGTAAGTGTGGTGTGAGTGAATACCACGAAAATCGCACAACGCTTTGAGTATTCAAGACTAACAAGTAACACCGCCTTCACCAACGGAATCACGAGCGATGCAAACAAACATCATTGGCAAGCCACTCCGAAAGGGGTGGCTTTTGTAATATAAGCAGTTGTGGGAGCGATGCGCAAATGGGAAGGGACTCCTACGGCTTTTTCAAATCCTTAATAAATATTTTATTATATTTATTTGTTTTTCAATTTCAAAATACATACATTTGTATCACTAAAACTGCGCACACTATGAAAATCAGACTCATTCTCGGAATTTTAGCCCTCCTATTCGCTGTCGGATGCTCATCTGACAAGGGTACAACCACTCCTCCGATATTTGAAGGATTGCAAAAATATGCCAAAAATAACGAAATTAAAATCATGAGTTTTAATGTTCGCACGCAGAACTCCACCGACGGAGAGTACAATTGGCCAAACCGCAAGGAGGCGTGCGTTGCCCTCATCAAAGATCAGAAGCCGGCAATCATCGGTTTCCAGGAGGCGCAATACGAACGACAGTGGCTCTATCTGAAAGAGCAGCTCGCCGACGAGTACGACGGCTGGGGCGTGAATCGTGATTCGGGCAAAGAGTCGGGCAATGGCGAAGCGATGGGCATACTCTACAATCGCAGCCTTGTGCGCAAGATTGACGGCGGAACATTCTGGTTGTCGGAGACTCCCGACAAATGTTCGAGGGGTTGGGATGCGGCCTGCAACCGTACAGCCACCTGGGGCATATTCGAGCATATCGCCACAGGCAAAAAGTTCTACTACATAAACACTCACCTCGACCATGAGGGCAAAGAGGCACAAGAGAAAGGCATGGCACTTATCGCCTCCTATTTCGACAAGTACGACTCCGCAGAGTACGCCAAATTCTTCACGGGAGATTTGAACATACAGGCCGACAGCCCATATCTCGATGTGTTGGATGGCAAGATGATAAACACCCGCTATGCGGCACCGGCCAGCCATTCGGACGGCCACGCCACATTCAACGGCTACACCTCCGACCATCGTCGCACAGTGATCGACCACATCTACTGCACTCTGGGTATGAAGGTGCCCGAGTACCACACCATCACCGAGCGATATGGTGGTATAAAGTTCGTTTCGGACCACTACCCTATCTACGCTATCGTTAAAATGGACTAAACACAACCAAAAAAATAACAACTATGAAAAAATTTACAAGAATTTTCTTTGCGGTTGCAGCGTTGGCAGTCGGCTTTGTCGGCTGTACAACCGACACAACCGAGGATCTTGGCGTGCAGCTCGGAAGTGGTGCGGGCCAGACAACTTTGACTCTCTCGTTGGAGGAGTCGCGTACCCAGCTCGGCACTGCCGTTGCAGGCTTGTACCCTGTAACTTGGAGTGAGGGCGATGCAATCTCGGTCAATGGCGTTACTTCGTCGAAGATTGAGATCTCGGAGAATAAGTCGGTAGCAACCTTCACTTTCAACGAGGTTCTCGCTTATCCTTACACTATCGCTTACCCTGCGGCAGCTGAGGGTAAGGTGGTATTTGCTGATGTGCAGCCACAGACTGCCGGCACCTTTACAAATGGCGCTGCCACAATGTACGGCTACAGAACAGCTGAGGGTGGATCGGCACTCAGCCACCTCACAGGCGTCTTGAAGATTGGCGTTACAGGCGACAAGTCTCTCGTCATGGCTCAGATATCGACCGTTGACCGAGCCCCTATCGCCGGCGAGTTCGCACTCGACTTCGCAACCGGCGAACTTACTCCGACTACTGCATCAAAGGAGCTTATCTCTTGCACCTGGGAAGAAGAGTCGGCTGACGGTTCAATCGGTTTTGCACTCGGTGCAACTCCGCAGTACCTCCATTTTGCCGTTCCTGCGGGCGTATATGACGAGTTGTATGTTACCTTGTACGACACCGA
>JAGBCX010000087.1 GCA_017937805.1 Alistipes sp.
AAAGAAACTGTCAGGAGGCAAAAAGGGTAATTATGCTCACATTGCCAATAAGGTGGATGCTCCTTATAAATTTAACTTCAAGATGTCTACATCGGTCAGCGGATCTCCAATGACTGCTGCACTGCGCGACATCTTTGGCGATGATTGGCTCTCCACAATGAGCAGCGTTTACATTAAAGGTGAGGGAAAAACCGAGTCGCAAATATTGAACGATGTATGGCATGTCCTATTCTCGTTTGACGATGAGGATAGATTGCGAGAGTGGGCAAAATCGAATCTTCAACTCAACGATGAGCAGGCAACAAAATTTGTTAACATCCCCGTAAAACAGGGCTATGCAGCATTGAGCCTCAACGCCATAGGTAAGATTCTCCCATATTTACGCTGTGGTTATCGCTATGACGAGTCGGTATTTGCTGCCAATATGGAGAAGGTCGTTCCTGCCGAGATGTGGCACAACGACGATACCCGCAAAAATATCATTAGCGACGTATGCAACATCCTTGATGAATATGCCGATAATCCGCTGTATCGTCATCTCACAAAGAAACAAGCCATAGACAACATGTTGCTCGATAATTATGGTATTGGTTATAGCGAGTCGGTTCATCTGTACGAGCCTTCTTGCATTGAGGCCTATGCCAAAGCGCAACCTAACACCAATGGCGTATTTCAACTTGGTTCTCCTCGTACATCATCGGTGCGCAACCCTATGGCTATGCGAACGCTATTCCGTCTGCGAGCGTTGGTAAATCAACTCCTTAAAGAGGGTAAAATCGATAAAACCACTAAAATCAATATCGAGTTTGCCCGTGGTTTGAACGATGCCAATATGCGAAATGCCATTGAGCGTTATCAGCGCGAAAACGAGAAGCGACATAGGGAGTATGCTGATGAGATAGCCAAGTTGTTTAAGGAGGAGTGCGGTGTCGATATCACCCCTACCGAGGATGATATTTTGAAATACAAGTTGTGGATAGAGCAGAACAAACTATGCCTATACACCGGTGAGCAGATAAGTATAACAGACTTTATTGGTGCCAACCCTAAATACGATATCGAACATACCGTTCCTCGCTCCCGAGGCGGCGACAACTCGCAGATGAACAAGACTCTATGCCAAAGCGACTTCAACCGTCGCATCAAGTGCGAGAAACTGCCAGCACAACTTGCCAACCACGCCGAGATTATGGCACACATCGAGCAACTCGGCTGGGATAAGGAGATTGAGGCTCTCGAAAAACGAATTTTCGGGCAAGATCGTGCAGCCAAAAGTGCTGTAACAAAGGAGGCAAAGGATAGAGCTATACGCGAGCGCCACTATCTGCGAATGAAGCTGAACTACCTACGTGGCAAGTTGTTCCGCTTCGAGATGACCGAGGTACCGGAGGGTTTCAGCAATCGTCAAGGTGTAGATATCGGCATTATCGGCAGATACGCCAAGATGTATCTCGAAACAGTATTTGACCGAGTCTATACCATTAAGGGTGCAACCACTGCTGATTTCCGCAAGATGTGGGGCCTGCAAGAGGAGTACGGCAAGAAGGAGCGCGTAAACCATATCCACCACTGTATAGATGCCATCACTATCGCCTGCATCGGAAGTGGCACATACGCCAAGTGGGCGCAGTTCCAGCGCGACACCGAGCGGCACTATTGGCATAGGGAGCAGAAACCTATATTCGACAAGCCATGGCTGACCTTTACTGAAGATGTAAAGGCAGTAGCCGACGACTTGCTTGTGTCGCACTATACTGCTAACAACTTGTCAAAGCATACTCGCAAGAAGTTGCGTGTGCGAGGCAAGGTACAACTCAATGCCGAGGGTAAGCCGATATATGTTCAGGGCGATACTGCGCGTGCTGCGCTACATCAGCAGACCTTCTACGGTGCAATCAAGCGCGATGATGAAATCAAATATGTTGTTCGCAAGTCGTTGGGTTCATTGCAGCCAACCGATGTTGACAAGATTGTTGACGATGCAGTACGCGAATGCGTTAAGACGGCTATTGAGCGCGAGGGCTTTAAGGAGGCTATGTCGAAACCTATATGTTTCAATGAAGCAAAGGGCGTATATATAAAGAAGGTAAGAATCTATACGCCGAGCGTAACTTCGCCTATTCATCTCAAGCGCCACCAAATGCTTTCTCGTTTCAACCACAAACAGGAGTACTATGTTGCTAACGACGGCAACTATTGTATGGCGATTTACGAGGGTGTTGACACAAAGGGCAAAACCAAGCGTACATTCCAAATCGTCAATAATTTGGAGGCAGCAAAGTTCTATAATGGCAAGACCTATCTCGACGACTTAGTACCACAATCCGACAGTAACGACTATCCTCTAAAATATATTCTCCGCACCGGCACAATGGTACTTTTCTACGAAAAAAGCCCAGAGGAGCTCTACGATTGTTCTCGTGCCGAATTGTCGAAGAGGTTGTATAAGGTAACGGGAATGAGTTCAACCATAGTGCAACAAAAGTATAGATATGGTATGATGACTCTAAAATATCATCAAGAGGCCCGACCAGCAGGTGAATTAAAAGAGAAAAAGGGCGAATGGAAGATAGGCGAAGAATACCGCCCTGTGATAGTTATCAATCACAATCAACTTAATGCCCTTGTCGAAGGCTACGACTTTGAGATAACTGTTACGGGAGAAATAAAATTTAAGCATTAGTTGTCTATGTTAAAGCGCGCACTATTCTTCTCAACACCTTTCTGTTTGAGCCTTAAAGATAACCAGATGGTTATCAATACCAAGCAGATGCCAGAGGTAAAGCGAACCGTACCTATCGAGGATATTGGCTATGTTGTCTTGGAGCATCAGCAGACATCTATTACTCTACCGTTACTTAATGCTCTGTCCGACAACAATGTTGCCGTGATATTTTGTGGCGATAACTGTATGCCAAATGCAATGTTGATGAATCTCGATAGCAACAATACGCAAGGCGAGAGTTTTCGTGCGCAAATAGAGGCAAGCGAGCCACTTAAAAAGGGATTATGGAAGCAGGTAGTTGAGGCTAAGATTCGCAACCAAACTGCACTACTAAACAAGTTGGGCAAAGATGGCGATATACTTAAACCATACTATTCGAATGTCAAGAGTGGAGATGCCGACAATCGCGAAGGTATTGCAGCCAAGATATATTGGCACGAACTATTTGGCAATGAGTTTATTCGTAGTCGAGAGGGTGTTGCACCCAACAATTTACTAAACTATGGTTACACACTGCTTCGTGCTGCTGTTGCTCGCGCATTGATGGGGTCGGGGCTATTGCCGGCTTTAGGCATTTTTCATCGTAACCGTTACAACGCTTTTCCATTGGCAGATGATATTATGGAGCCATTCCGCCCTTATGTTGATGAGATAGTGTATCATATGTTTACAAATGGTATCACCGAGTTAGACAAAGATGCAAAGGGGCAACTACTACATATTTTGTTTACCGATACAGTTTTTAGTAAGGTTACACGACCATTGGAGGTCGGTTTAACAATGACAACTGCTTCGTTGGCTAAATGCTATATGGGTACAAGTAAAAAGATTGTATATCCACTACTTGAATAGATTATGTCGGAACTTCGCTTAAATGCTTATCATATTATGTGGCTTTTTGTATTCTTCGATCTGCCTACTACGACAAAAAAGGAGCGCAAGGCGGCAGCCCAATTTCGTAAGGCATTGGAGAAAGATGGCTTTTCGATGATGCAATACTCGGTCTATGTCCGCCATTGCCCATCTAAGGAGAATATGAATGTACATATAACAAGGGTGAGAGCCTCGATGCCTCCTTCGGGATTGACAAGTATTCTAAGTATAACAGATAAGCAATATGGCGAAATACAAAACTTTTGGGGAAAAGTTGAGCGAGCAAAACTTACAACTCCTCAACAATTGGAATTTTTTTAGCGTTCTTTTGATATTGGCGTAAAATTTCACTACATTTGTAGTAGGTAAGATTGAAAAAATAGCATCAAACGCACTTCGCAGGTAGTTCGGAGTCCATTTTGTTAATCGTCAAAACGATGTAACTTCTTGGAAATAACCGCATAAGATAGCCGGCGTTGTGGTTTGATGTAGAAATAGAATAAGACACAACACCATCGGACAACTATCGGAGTTGCACGGTTGTGGTTTGATGTAGAAATAGAATAAGACACAACAACCATCGGACAACTATCGGAGTTGCAGGAGTTGTGGTTTGATGTAGAAATAGAATAAGAC
>JAGBCX010000088.1 GCA_017937805.1 Alistipes sp.
CGGTCGAGAGCAAGGTTGAACTTGAAGTTAGGGAACTCACGCTCGATCTCTGCGTAGTCCTCCAAATAGAACGCCTCTTTGAGCGAACGAGCACCATACCAGAATGTTACAGGACGCTTGGTCTTCTCGGTCTTGAACAGATGCATGATGTGCGAACGCATAGGCGCCATACCTGCACCACCACCGATAAAGATCAACTCCTGAGTATCAGGCAAGTTGTCCGGCAAGAAGAACTCTCCGTAAGGGCCCGACATAGTGATCTTATCGCCCGGTTTGAGCGAGTAGATATACGACGAGCAGACTCCCGGATTAACAGGCAACATCTTGCGATCAGGACCGAATGGAGGGGTTGCGATACGAACATTCAAACGGATGATATCGCCCTCGGCAGGGTATGTAGCGCACGAATATGCACGCACCTGAGGCTCTGGGTTAACCATCTTCAAATCACGAAGACCAAACTTAACCCAATCCTCCTCGTACTGAGGATCGACATCGATATCCTTGTAATCAACGGTGATTGCAGGAACATCAATCTGGATGTAACCACCCGAACGGAAGTTCAAATGCTCGCCCTCTGGCAACTTCACCACGAACTCCTTGATGAAGGTAGCAACATTGTGGTTCGAGATAACCTCGCACTCCCACTTCTTGATGCTCAACACCGAATCAGGAACAGCGATTTTCATATCCTCCTTAACCTTAACCTGGCAACCCAAACGCCAATTGTCGCGGATCTGCTTACGGTTAAAGAAGCCTGTCTCGGTAGGAAGAACCTCGCCGCCACCCTCCAAAACCTGGCACTTGCACTGTCCGCAGGCACCCTTACCACCGCAAGCCGATGGGAGGAAGATGTCTGCCGTAGCGAGTGTAGCAAGGAGGTTACCACCGGCCTCAACCTCAACGACCTTCTTGCCGTTGTTGATGTCGATGGTTACATTGCCTGACGAGGTCAGTTTTGCCTTTGCAAAGAGCAACAGTGCCACCAAAAGGAGTGTTACTGCAAGAAAGGCAACAATTGCAACAATAATTACTTTTACCATCTTTTTATACTCTTATTAAAGGTTTACAACTGAATACCCGAGAATATCATAAATGCGATACCCATAAGGCCTGTGATAATAAATGCGATACCCGGACCCTTCAATGCAGCAGGGATATGCGAGTAGGCCAAACGCTCACGGATAGCCGCCATCATAACGATAGCCAACCACCAGCCAAGACCTGAGCCTAAACCATATACTACCGACTCGCCAACATTACGAATCTCACCTGCACCGACCATCTGCTGCATAAACAACGAGCCACCCATGATGGCGCAGTTTACAGCGATAAGCGGAAGGAAGATACCAAGCTGGTTGTAGAGGGTTGGCGAGAACTTCTCAACAATCATCTCCACCAACTGCACAAATGCAGCGATAACGGCGATAAAGACGATGAACGAGAGGAACGACAAATCTACACCCTCAACCAACGCATTAGGAGCCAAAACATACTCATTCAAGAGGTAGTTCAAAGGCACGGTCATTGTCTGCACGAAAGTTACGGCAAGACCAAGACCGAGAGCCGTCTTAACACTCTTCGATACGGCAATGTAGGAGCACATTCCGAAGAAGAATGCGAAGACCATGTTGTCGATAAAAATCGAACGAATAAATAAATTCAATGTTTCCATAATCTATCCTCCTATTTCTCCTGTAAGTTAGTGTTAATAGTACGGTGAATCCAGATGATGCAACCAACGATGATAAGAGCCATCGGTGGGAACAACATCAAACCGCAGTTTGCGTAGCCCAATTCGTAAAGACCGAGCTTCTCGAAGATTGGGTAACCAAACAACGAGCCCGAGCCGAGCAACTCGCGGAAGAATGCCACGATTACGAGAATCAAGCCGTAGCCTGCACCGTTACCGATACCATCAAGGAACGAATCCCAAGGCTTGTTCTGCAATGCGAACGCCTCAACACGGCCCATCACGATACAGTTTGTAATAATCAGACCAACATATACCGACAACTGCTTCGATACATCGTAAACAAATGCCTTCAATACCTGATCTACCAAGATAACCAACGCAGCAATTACAACCAACTGCACGATGATACGGATACGCGAAGGTACGCCCTTACGCAAAAGCGACATCACCAAGTTGGCAAACGCTGTAACTACCATTACCGACAAACCCATAACAATAGCAGGTTTGAGTTGCACGGTAACAGCCAAAGCCGAACAGATTCCGAGAATCTGAACGATGACAGGGTTATTTCCGCTAAGCGGAGCTGTCAAATTTTTCAAACTCTTACTTGCCATTGTTCTCTGTGTTTAATTCGTTAGACACCTGCTCGGTTGTCGCCTTTGCAGCCGCAAAATATGGCACATACGACACCAAGCAATCCTTAATCATAGCCGACACACCGTCAGAAGTCTTTGTACCACCTGTGATGGCATCAACCTCGTGAGGATTGTTCTCATCAGCACCACCCTTCTTCAAGGTGATACCAACCAACTCCTCACCCTCGAATACGGTCTTACCGGGATACATAGCCTGATGCTTTGGAGTGGTAATCTCCGCACCCAAGCCCGGAGTCTCGCCCTGGTGGTCGAGTACGATACCCTTAACGGTATTCATATCGGGAGCCAAAGCAACATAGCCCCAGATTGGTCCCCAAAGACCTGCACCATACAAAGGTACTACAACGCTACCGTCAGTAGCCTTGAAGATTGGGAACGAACCCGCCTCACGACTATCCTTAACGCTCTGCAAAGCCTCGAAAACCTTTGCAACATCGCTCTCTACGACTGCACCATCTGCATTGAGCAACAGAGCCTCTGCAACAACCTCATCGTACGAAGTGGTCGCTGCATCGTAGCCGAGAGCCTTCACAATCTGAGTCTTCTTCTCGTTGAGAATATTCTCGTCTTGACGAGGCTTCAAACCGAGGGCTGCCAACGACAGCAATACAGCCACGATAACTACCATCACTACCGAGTAGATGATGATATATACATTACTATTTGTATTGAATTTCATAGCCTTACCCTCCTTATTTAACAGTTTTTACACGATTCTTACGGCGGCGGATATTAGCCTCAACCACAAAGTAGTCAACAAGCGGAGCCAACGCATTCATAAAGAGAATCGAGAGCATCATACCCTCCGGATATGCAGGGTTAATCTCACGAATCATAATTGCAATAGCACCTGTCAAGAAGCCTACGATATACTTACCGGTCGAAGTCTGTGCCGAAGTTACAGGGTCGGTAGCCATAAACACAGCACCGAAGGCAAAACCACCAACGAGCAAGTGCATGTAAGGCTCAACACCCTGCGAGCCCATTGCACCAACGCCACAAAGGTTGAAGGTGTATGCCATAGCCAAACCACCGACAAATACCGACACCATAGTCTTCCACGAAGCAACGCCCGTGTAGAGCAAAATTGCAGCACCAATCAGGATAGCCAAGGTTGAAGTCTCACCGAACGAGCCCGGGATAAATCCGAGGAACGCATCGAGAGCCGACCACTGCATACCGCCCGTTGTAGCCAACTGCTCCAAAGCGGTAGCACCGGTCTGAGCATCGGTTGCGCCAAACATCTTCCAAGTCGAGTACCAAACGGTCTCACCCGACATCTGCGGAGTGTAAGCGAAGAATACGAATGCACGAGCCAAAACAGCAGGGTTAAATACATTCATACCCGTTCCACCGAAAATCTCCTTACCGAAGATTACAGCGAATGCAGTACCAAGTCCAACCATCCAAAGCGGAGTGCTTACAGGCATTACAAGTGGAATCAAAAGTCCCGAAACGAGGAATCCCTCATTAACCTCGTGACCACGCCACTGCGCTACGGTGAACTCGATACCCAAACCAACGATGTACGATACTGCAATCATCGGAAGGATACGCACCAAGCCGTAGGCGAATGCCAACCACCCCTCCAAGCCCACCTGCAAACCTGTATTGTAGCAGCCGAACAAGAGGCAAGGGATAAGAGCCACAACCACGGTAATCATTGTACGCTTGATATCGTTACAGTCGCGAACATGCGCACCGTGTTGAGTTGTGGTGTTAGGAACGAACAAGAAGGTCTCGAAAGCATCGAAAGTCGAGTGCAAGAAACCGAGTTTGCCACCCTTCGAGAAGGTTGGCTTAATCTTATCTACTATATTACGAAGTGCCTTCATTACTCCTCCTCCTTAATCATTGTGTTAATACCATTGCGGAGAATCTGCTGAATCTCAATCTTCGAAGGGCAGACAAACTCGCAGAGTGCCAAGTCCTCCTCCACAACCTCGTAGATACCGAGATTCTCCATCTTATCCAAATCGTTAGCCAAGCAAGCCTTCACAAGGTGTACCGGATAGATATCCATTGGCAAGTACTTCTCGTAGAGGTCGTTCATAACGAAAGCACGCTCACCACCATTGAGGTTGGTATCGAGGTTGTACTTACGGCATGGTAGCAACCAAGAGAAGTATGCACGCGATACCGAGAACTTCTTGAAACGAGGCATTGCCCAACCGAGCAACTCATAGTTGTCGCCCTCAGGAATTACGGTAATCTGGTTAGCATTTACACCGAGGAATCCCTCCTTGCCAACATTGCGGCCCGTCAAAACATTGCCCGAGATAACGCGAGCATGCTCATTCGACAACTTGCCACCCAAAACAGACTCAACCGAAGCACCTGCCACTACGCGGTAGTACTTAGGCTCTGCCACGCACGAACCTGCAACTGCAATTACGCGCGAGAGATCAACCTTACCCGTAAGGAACAGACGACCGAGAATTACAACGTCCTGAATGTTCAATGTCCAAACCTTCTCGCCCTTGTTGATTGGATCGATGTGGTGAATCTGAACACCTACATTACCCGCAGGGTGCTTACCCTTGAAGGCATGCAACTCTACGCCCTCAATCTCCGGCTTTTGACCGCAAGCGTTGTACGAAAGGTGTACCTTACCATCGGTCAGACGGCGCAATACATCAAATCCCTTCTGCAATGGTTGCTGTTGGTCAGCAAGTGCAAAGCCGTAGTCGATAGCGAGAGGTGCGCTGTCGAATGCCGACACGAAAATAGCCTTTGGCTTATCGCTTGGCGAAGCGACAACACCGTAAGGACGCTGAACAAACATCGTCCACAAACCCGATTCGAGCAAAAGTTCGATAATCTGCTCACGCGATGCTTTCGAAAGGTCAAGTGCGGAGAAGTGCTTGTATGCAATCTCCTTGTCTGCGGTAACGACAACAGAGAGAATCTTGCGCTTCTCACCACGATTGACAGCAGCAACAGTACCGCTGACAGGCGAGGTAAAGAGAATCTCCGGACGCTTCTTGTCGAAGAAGAGTGGAGAACCTGCCTCTACTGTGTCACCAACCTTAACAAGCATCTTTGGGATAATGCCCTCGAAATCGAGTGGCGACACAGCATACTCCGAAGCCAACGGAGCATCGACTATCGTCTTCTGTGCCTCTCCCTGCAAGCGAATATCCAAACCTTTGCAAAGTTTAATGATTTTCGACATGTTTTTTGTGTTTTTGTTAGTGAATAAAATTATTTGTTTTTGTTTCGGAAAAAATCGTTTATTCCCTTTGGGAATCAAATCCCCTAAAAAATCGCCTGCGAAGATACTAATTTTTTGCGAGATTATACCCCTTTTGTGTTATTTTTTTCACAATTATTGCAAAAATTCACTACCTTTACACTTGCAATGGTTGTAGACATTCACACACATAATGCACTTACGCAGGCGCAAACTATTGATACCGTGGGCATTCACCCATGGCATGCTGTTGAATGCGACATTCGCACAATCGAAGTCGCAGCAATGGGTGTTGATGCCATCGGAGAGATAGGTTTGGACTTTGCGTGTGATGTTCCGCATGAAAGGCAGATTGAGGTTTTTCGGGCGCAATTAGCCATTGCCGAACGGTTGAAAAAACCGGTTATTTTGCACTGCGTTCGCGCATTTGAGGAGGTAATGAAGATATTGTCAGACTACCACTTACCGGTCGTCATTTTTCACGGCTTCATCGGCTCAAAAGAGCAAGCGCAACGTGCTGTGGCAGAGGGATATTACCTCTCATTCGGGGAGCGCACTTTTCGCTCGCCGAAAACCATCGAAGCGATGCGCTCTACCCCACTTTCTCATCTCTTTGTCGAGAGCGATGAAAGCACCACTCCGATAGAGGAAATTTACGCTCGCATTGCCGAGTTGCGAGGTATCTCCACGACTGAGCTTACCGCCATCACAGAGGAGAATTTTTCCCGAATTTTTAATTCTTAATTTTTATTTCTTAATTCAATTTACTACCTTTGTGTCAAAGGTAGTAAATTTATGTGGTTAGAGAGAAGCAAACTCCTCTTCGGTGAAGATAAGATGAAGGCTCTGCAAGGGGCAAATGTGCTGGTTGTAGGGCTTGGCGGTGTTGGTGCTTACGCAGCCGAGATGTTGGTGCGCAGTGGTATCGGCAAGATGACAATTGCCGACTCAGACTGTGTGGGTGAGAGCAATATCAACCGCCAACTCATCGCCCTCCACTCCACCATTGGTCGCCCCAAAAGCGAGGTGCTGGCAGAGCGTCTGCGCGACATCAATCCTGCGCTCGATTTGAGGGTTGTAAACGACTATATAAAAGACGAGAAAACCGACCTTTTGCTCGATAGCGAACAGTTTGATTATGTGGTAGATGCAATAGATACCTTATCGCCAAAACTTGCCCTGATAAAGGGCTGTATCGACCGTGGATATCCCGTTGTTAGTTCGATGGGGGCAGGGGCAAAATTAGACCCTACGAAGGTGGAGGTTGCCGATATCTCGAAGACGCATCACTGCCCTTTGGCGCATATGTTGCGTAAGCGACTGCACAAGATTGGTATTCGCAAAGGCTTTAAGGCGGTATTCTCGGCAGAGCCGCCTGTGGAGGGCGCGATGGTGTTGTGCGAGGAGCAGAACCACAAATCGCAAGTCGGTACGGTGTCGTATATGCCGGCAACATTCGGCATTGCATGCGCTTCGGTGGTTGTGAGGGAGCTCACAACCACAATTGACAATTGACAGTTGATAATTGACAATTATATGGTAAAAATAGCTTTTCTTGACGAGTATTCGTTGGGCGATATGGATTTAACTCCGATTAAGGAGTTGGGCGAGTATGTAGGATATGACCGCACCTCGAAGGAGCAGGTATTGGAGCATTGTAAAGGGGCAGAGGTTGTGATATGCAACAAGACCGTATTGCGCGCCGAAACGCTTCGTGCGCTACCCGACCTGCGCTTTGTTGCCATTGCAGCTACGGGAATGAACAATGTCGACTTGGACACGGCTGCGGAGTTGGGCATAGGTGTCAAAAATGTTGCAGGCTACTCGACATATTCGGTAGCAGAGGCGACCATAAATTTTGCCCTCTCGCTCTTCAAAAACACCAAATATTTCGATGACTACTTCAAAAATGGAGCGTACGCTGCAACAGATGACATTTTTCATTTTGGTCGCCCTGTACGCCAACTGCGTGGCTCGAAATGGGGCGTAATAGGTATGGGAGCGATAGGTCGCGAGGTGGCACGACTTGCAACTGCGTTTGGTTGTGAGGTGGCTTACACCTCCACTTCGGGCGCAGTACGCAAGGAAGAGTATCCACAAATGACGCTCGAAGAGTTACTCGGTTGGGCTGATATCGTTTCGGTTCACTGCCCTCTCACCCCTGCGACAAAGGGTTTGATTGGCGAAAGAGAACTTTCGATGATGAAACCGACTTCGATTATTATAAATGTTGCGCGCGGAGGTATTATTGATGAAGCAGCACTTGCAAAGGCATTGAACGACAAAGTGATAGCAGGAGCAGGCTTAGATGTATTCTCGCGTGAGCCACTACACTCTTCGCCACTCTACGAACTATCGGACAAATACTCTCTTGTCGCATCGCCACACACGGCATGGGCAGCCGATGTCGCCCGCAAAACCTTAATCGAGCGCATCGCCGAAAACATAAAGGAGTATATAAGCAACAAGTAAAATAATGCCGAGCAGAATTGCTCGGTATTATTTTACCACTTCGGATATATAATTGGCGAACAGAGTCTTATGGTTGCACCCGGCACATCGTCATCTGTTGCAACAATACGTGCAGCCTTAATTGGCTTCGGATTGAGAAGTTTTGCACGACCATTCTCCAAGTCTGCAACACGATGGAAGCTTTTGCCATCATGGCTAACCTCGAGATAACCCTTTGTAATAAGTCGTGAAAGAACGGCATGACTACCCGTAATAAACTCTATCGAACGGCACTCCACAGGCTCTTCAAACTCGAAAAGGAACCAATCGCCCGCCTTATACGTCTCGGCAACTCGCATATTCATATCGTAGTTTGCAACTCGATGATAGCCATATTTTGGTTGCGCCTTAAGAGAGGATGTAAGGGTAACCTTCGGCTTAAGAGTCTTATAGTGTGAGGAGTGAGCCACCTCCGGTGATTTCGCCCCACGATACTCTGCCCAAAAGAGATATTTTCCGGGTTTCGAAGTGCGGATTGCGCCCCTATAAGGCGACCTCTTGTCCGAGCCCTCCATACGGTAGTATATTGCGCTATTGTCAATCTTCTCAATTGTTAACGCCCCATTATTATACTTAACATTCGGCGGTGTTATACGGAAATTCAAGCCCATGTCCGCCATGCGGTCGTAGTGGTTTTTGTAGAGGCGATTGTGGAACTCTTGCCACTCACCACCGCCATTTTTACCCCAACCCAACTCGGCAAGTGCACAAAGACGAGGGAAGGTTTGATACTCGATAAAGTCAATCGATTTGTCGCCACCCTGCGAAAGGAACACTTCACTCCACGCAGCAGCCTCGAAGCCCTTAACTTGCGCCACCTCCTCAGGAGTGAAGCCCTCCTTCGCAAAATCGAACGAATAGACCTTACGAACATCGAAGCAACCACCCCAAATTGCGCCATTTTCGTGCTTGCTCTGACGCATATCGAAGTAGAAAAACTGCTGGGGCATAAATATCGTAGAGTAGCCCTTTGCCATCACCTGCTTGCAAATCTCCGGACTCTTCCAGCCATGTACCCACGCCTCCTTCGACAAGCCACCACCAAATGCCGCCTCGTTCCATACCGAAGGTGTTTTGCCATACTTTGCGAGGATTGCCTGAATACGACCTATAAACATATCCTCCAACTTATAGCCGTCAGTATAGCCACTCTTCTTCAGCCATGCAGAGCAGTCGGGACAACTCTTCCACTGCGACATATTCACCTCGTCACCACCGATATGAAAGTGCTTCGACGGGAAGAGGGCGCAAACCTCCGACAATATCTCCTCGAGGAGGATGTAGTTGCTCTCCTTGGTTGCACAAACCACAGCTCCCGATTTGCGAGGTGTGCCATCTGCATTCTTGCATAACACCTCAGGGTAAATACGTGCAAGGGCTGTACTGTGTCCCGGAAGATCTATTTCGGGGATAATTTCAATATTTCGCACTTTGGCGTATGCTACAACCTCACGAATCTCCTCTTGGGTGTAGTAACCGCCATACTTCTCGTTCCACTTGCCGAGTGCGGCATTTATAGGCGAGTCGCCACCACGAAAACCGCCCACCTTCGCCAAACGAGGGTGCGACTTAATCTCGATACGCCAACCTTGGCCATCGGTGAGGTGCCAATGCAACTTATTGATTTTGTGATAAGCGATATAGTCAATATAGCGCAAGACATTCTCCTTGGTCATAAATGTACGAGCTACATCGAGCATAAAACCTCGATATGCGAACTTCGGTTTATCCTTTACATCACAACCCTTCACCACGGCCGGCAAGCGCATCTGCTTGGTATAAACCTCACTCGGAAGGAGTTGAAACAAGGTCTGCATCGCATAGAATGCACCGCCATAACCACCTGCAACAATCTGCACCGCATCGCGCGACACCGAGAGGTGATACTCCTCCTCGGCAAGCGACTTATCGAGTGCGAGGGAGATATAATTGCTCTTTGGTGCAACCTTTGCAAAATGGTCGAGTGCGAGGTACTCCTGCGAATATTTCACAATAGGAGCGAACTCCTCAACATCACAAACAAGCATTGTCGAAGGGAGCAATACAAAGGTGTTGTTGTGCTTCGAAATCGAAAGTGGCTGTGGCACTATCGCCACTGCCGAAGCCGAAATGGTAACAGCAACGAGCGCTACCACCGCAAGAAAAAGTCGTTTCATAGGGTTAAAGTTTTACTATCTTTTACAAAGATAACGAAAAAAATTGAGAATTAAGAATTAAGAATTGAGAATTAAGGTTTTGGGAAGCGTAATTCAACTTTCAGAG
This sequence comes from Alistipes sp., assembly GCA_017937805.1. Classification (GTDB taxonomy): domain Bacteria; phylum Bacteroidota; class Bacteroidia; order Bacteroidales; family Rikenellaceae; genus Alistipes. The sequence continues at coordinate 10,319 of JAGBCX010000088.1, forward strand.
AGCTTTGATTTCTTGTCAGAAGTAGTGAGATACGGTGCATCACAAAAGAAAGACCTTCGGGATAGTACAAGATAGTACAGCCCGAAGGTCTTTACTTTTTGTGATGTGCCGTAGATTGCGGCTTATCACAAGAAATTACAATTCGTCTGAATAGACTGCGCCCGGAAGGTCGTGCTGATTGTATCGCGAAGCCATCGACATTCCGTAAGCTCCGGCAGTCTTGAGAGTCAGCAAATCTCCACGCTTGGTGATTGGCAGAGATACATTCTCATCGAAGACATCGGTACTCTCGCAGGCTGTACCTACGATAGTATATTTAGCACGTTGCTCACTCTCAGAAGTGATATTTTCGATATTGTGATACGAGCCATAGAGCGCAGGGCGGATAAGTTCCGTCATACTTGCATCTACAATAACAAGGCGGCGACCCGTTGCAGTGGTCTTGTTGAAAAGCACCTTGGTAATCAACTCGCCACACTCGGCAACAATCGAACGACCGAATTCAAAATGCACCTCACGCTTACCAACCTGCAAGTGCTGCTTAATAATCGCGAACACCGATGCGAAGTTCGGAATTGGCTCATTCTCAGGCATATCGTAGTTCACACCAAGACCTCCGCCGACATCTACAAACTCCAACTCGAAACCAAGGTCAGTGAGGTTTTTCACAATCACATTCACCTTGTTGCACATATTCTCAAACACATGCAACTCGCGAATTTGCGAACCGATATGGATATGCATACCCACAACATCGAGGTTCTTCAACCCCTTTATATCCTCTACGCGGTCGAGAATCTCCTCGTAAGAGATACCGAACTTCGAATCTGCCTGACCTGTATCGATGCAGTGATTGGTCTTCGGGTCGATATCGGGATTGACGCGAAGAGCCACACTCACCACCTTGCCCATATCGTCTGCAATCTCATTCACCACATGCAACTCCTCGATAGACTCGCAGTTGATAGCGAAGATGCCCTGCTCGATGGCGTATCGAATCTCCTTATCGCGCTTGCCGACACCTGCATAGACAATCGTCTTTGGGTCAAAGCCAGCCTCGATAGCGCACTTAACCTCGTTACCACTTGCGCAGTCGATACCGAGTCCATGCTCGCGGATAATCTGCAAAAGACGAGCATCGTAGTTCGCCTTGATGGCATAATGCACCTTGTAGCCGTAGCGGTGCGCTACCGACATCAAACTATCGAGAGTCTGGTGCAAGAGGTCTACATCATAGAGATAGAATGGGGTTTCGTATGTTGCCAACTTTGCGGCAACTTGTCTGCTTAACATATATACCTATATTATATACTACTTCAACGTAACGAGCGAGTGTCCGTCCATCTCGGCCGGCTGTGGTACGCCCATCAACGATAAAACAGTTGGTGCAACATCGGCCAAAATACCGTTCTCAACCTTTGCAACACGCTCCGAAACAACTACGATTGGCACCGGATTGAGCGAGTGCGCAGTATTTGGAGTACCGTCCTCGTTGATAGCATTGTCGGCGTTACCGTGGTCGGCAATCAATACAACCTCGTAGCCGTTAGCCTTTGCCGAGGTTACAACCTTCTCCACGCAAGCATCAACAGCCTTTACAGCCTTCTCGATAGCCTCATAGATACCTGTATGACCAACCATATCGCCATTTGCAAAGTTCAAGCAGATAAAGTCATACTTCTGCTCGTCGAGTGCGCCAACCAACTTGTCGGCAACCTCGTATGCGCTCATCTCAGGTTGCAAGTCGTAGGTAGCAACCTTTGGCGAAGCAACCAAGATACGCTCCTCGTTCTCAAACTTCTCCTCGCGACCTCCATTGAGGAAGAATGTCACATGGGCATACTTCTCGGTCTCGGCAATACGCAACTGCTTCAAACCGAGCGACGAAAC
>JAGBCX010000089.1 GCA_017937805.1 Alistipes sp.
ATCCACACGACCGGCGGTATCAACCAACTTCATCTTACCTGTGTAGAATGGGTGCGATGTGTTGGAGATTTCCATCTTATACACGGGATAGGTTTCGCCGTTCACCTCGATGGTCTCTTTTGTCGAAACGGCGGACCTGCACAAAAACACGTGGTCATTCGACATATCCTTGAATGCCACTAAACGATAGTTTTCCGGATGAATTCCCTTTTTCATCTTGAATGTGTTTTTTGTTAATTAAGTACTTAATTGCAATAATGCGGTGCAAAGGTAGAGAATAAAATTCAAAATGCAAAATGCAAAATGCAAAATTTTACATTTTTTCGACAATTACCGCCCCGAAATAGGGGTGATTTCTCGGAATGGAATATTAGGAAGAATAGAGAATTTAATGAACTTAGGGAATTTAGCGGATACTCTAATCTCACTAAACTCCCTAATTTCTCTAATTTCTCTTTTGAATAAGAGACCTGTTAGTCGATGAGGTCAAAACCAGTGTAAGGTCGTAATACCTCAGGCACTTTGATACCCTCCGGAGTTTGATTATTCTCCAACAACGCTGCTACAATACGAGGCAATGCCAACGATGAGCCGTTGAGCGTGTGTGCCAACTTGGTCTTTTTGTTCGAATCCTTATAGCGGAGCTTCAAGCGGTTAGCTTGGAACGACTCGAAGTTCGAAACTGACGAAACCTCCAACCAGCGCTTCTGCGCCTCCGAATAGACCTCAAAATCGTAGGTAAGAGCCGAAGTGAACGACATATCGCCACCACAAAGGCGCAAGATACGATATGGCAAGCCGAGCGACTTAACCAACCCCTCAACGTGGGCAACCATACCATCGAGAGCCTCGTAAGAGTTCTCAGGGAGTGCCAACTGCACGATTTCGACCTTGTCGAATTGGTGCAGACGGTTCAAGCCACGCACATCTTTACCATACGAGCCTGCCTCACGGCGGAAGCAAGGGGTGTAGGCTGTCATCTTCACAGGGAACTCCTTCTCATCGAGAATTACATCACGGAAAATGTTTGTAACGGGTACTTCGGCTGTTGGTACGAGGTAGAAGTTATCTGCCGTAGCGTGATACATCTGTCCCTCTTTATCAGGCAACTGTCCCGTACCGAAGCCCGAAGCCTCATTTACCATTACCGGTGGCTCAACCTCCTGATATCCTGCTGCGGTATTGTAGTCGAGGAAGTAGTTGATAAGTGCACGCTGCAATTTTGCGCCCTTGCCCTTATATACAGGGAAACCTGCGCCGGTCAATTTAACACCGAGGTCGAAGTCGATGATGTCGTACTTCTTCGCCAACTCCCAATGTGGAAGAGGGTTTTCAGGCAACTCGGAGTAGTTCTCGTCAATCTTCACCACGAGATTATCCTCTGCGGTCTTTCCCTCAGGAACGATGTCGGCAGGGAAGTTAGGGAGCAATACGATTTGTGCCTGCAATGCAGCCGAAGCCTCCTCGTGCTTTGCCGAGAGTTCAGCCGACTTAGCCTTCAATGCAGCAACCTGCTGCTTGCGCTCCTCAGCCTCCTCACGCTTGCCTTGTCCCATAAGCATACCAATCTCCTTGGCAGCCTTATTCTGCTCGGCAAGGCAGTTATCCAACTCCATCTGCAATGCCTTACGGGCATCGTCCAACTCCTCAATCTTTGCGATAATCGGTGCAGCATCAACACCCTTCTTGGCAAGCTTCTTAATTGCCAACTCCTTATCGCCACGCAATTGTTGTAGTGTAAGCATTTTTGTATATGTTTTTTAATCTAATTTCCCGTTTTGTGGATTTAATCGTGCAAATTTACAAAAAAGTTGGATAACATATTCACTTTATGGCGCAAAATTTTCAGTTCTTGTGCCAAACAAGAAAGCGAGTCCGCAGCATACCCGAAGTATGTGAGGAACTCGCTTCTCGCAGAGCGGTGCAAAATTTACCGCACAGAACGATTTTTTACTCGGTTGGAGCCACAGGATAGTAACTTGTACCCTTGTTTGTAAAGCCGTTGAAATTAAGGTCTTTACAGTTACCGCCAAACCAACCCATATTGTCACCACTACCTACCGCCTCGGTAAGGGTTGTTGCCGAGCCACCTTTGGCATTAAATGTAAATGTGCCGGCACACTCATTGACGTGCTTAATCGAGCCAATATCCACGCCTACATAGTATACACAACCTGCAATCTCGCAGTAGCTACCCGAAGCGTAGTTGTGGTTGTAGTCGTTTGCGCCATCTGCCGAAATACCATTGTAGGAGTTGCCCGATACGGTGTAATCCGAAATGGTCATTGTGTAGTCTGTTGTACCTGCATCCACCTGCGCTTCGGTCTTTCGCGAACGAACATCGCCAATAAACTGATTGACATGGCGACCTGCGATAGTTGTTGTGGCATTGCCCTTAATTGAAGTGCCCGATGTGTAAGTACCCTCGGTATATGCCGATGCAGCCCAGATATTGGCAATAACGTCTTTATTTGGCTGACCGGTGCAATTGACTGCGGTATTTGTTACCGAGCAGTTGCTGATATTTGCCGAGTTTGCCTCCAAGAAGCCGATAAGACCGCCACACTCGCCTGCTGTGTACCACCATTGCAAGCCCTCTACAACAAGGTCGCCAACAAGAACTATCGATGTGCTCTTTTTCATCTTGTAGTAGTTTACAACCATTGGGTCGTAGTTCTCTACAACGTAGTTATCCACCGAGCAGTTATCCATAATTATCTCGCCACGCATAGCACCGACAAGACCTCCTACCTTGCAGACGCCACGCACTTTACCACTACGAGCGTGAATATTCGAGATGGTGTAGGTGGTATAGCCCGTAGTGTTACCATCGGCATCGGTAATTGATGAACGCCACGAGCGCGAAACAAGAGTTCCTGCATAAGCATTACCTGCGCCACCATCTTTGTCATCGCCATAGGCGGGTGCAGCAACCGTTGCATCGTGATTACAAGTGATATCTGCACCTACAAAGGTGAGGTCTTTGTGAACGGTTGTACCACTTGCGTAGATAATAAACGCTGCACCACGCTGATTGGCAGCATCGTGAGTACGCACAACTTTCAAGTTGTGGAGCTCGAAGCCACCGCCGTCGAGATAGCGCACATAGTTGATTGGCTTGAATGTGTGTCCACCCATATCGACACTTGTCATAAAGACAATACCTGTCGTATCGCCATAGCTTGTTCCTTGTGCTTTCGCAAGGTCGTATGGCGAATATACGAGGTTACGGCCATCGGCATCTTTAATCATTGTTGCAGTACGCTTTCCGTCCCACTCCGACACAAAACGATTGCCCTCGAAATAGACCATACCTCGGCAAAGACGCTCTCCACCAAGCAGGTCGTTGGTCGCATCATTGAGGGTTGTGGTGCAGAAATCGGCACGATAAGCCTCGTTAAACGAAAGACGTGCCGTTTGAGCATACTTCTTACCCTTGTCGTACATTGGAACGAGCGTAGCATTTGTACCACTGCAATTTACAAAGTACAACTTCTCGTCGTTGTTGTAGCCACCCAACTGACCAACCATCTTGCCGTAGAAGCTGTTTGTTGCCTCCATATACGATTTGACGGTTGCCGAAGTGGTGCAGTTTGTGAATGTTGCAGTGCTAACCGTTGCGCCATCGCCATTCTTAGCAATGCAACCGACCAGACCTCCTGCCATACCCGACTTACCCGATACGTATGATGTCTCAACCACGCACTCGCTGTTTGCCGTTACACCCGAAATATGGAATGTTCCCGTGTGAAGCGCTCCTGCCACCAAACCGATTTTGCAAGGAGCAGTTACCGAACAGTTGTTGAAAGTTACATCGCTAACGGTCAAGCCCTCCGATACCATACCGACCAAGATACCCGCGCCTGTCTGCAATGCGATATTTACGGTGCAGTCGGTAAGTGTCAGGTTGTGGATATTGAGATTGTCGGCATCACCAAAGAGTGACGAAGCCTCCGAACGAAGATTTACACCTGTGATAGACTTGTTGTTACCATCAATCTCAGTGCCATCGACCAGATTCATTGATGGAAGTGCAACGAGAGTACTATATTTACCCATCTCGATATCTGCACCAATACGAATCTTCTTGTAAGTTACACCACCTACGGTCTGACCATTGTAGCACACCCACATAAACTCATTCACGTCGTTGAGCACGAGATATTCGCCATCAATAGTTGCAGGCCTCTTCAAGTGCGAGATGTCGCTAATAATAAATTCGTCCTCCTCGCTCTCCAAAGGCTCCAAAGCGCACTTCGCTCCATTTTTGAAGGTTATTGCTCCAAATTCGCGAACAACGCCCGCCTTAATAGCCGAACCACCAGAGGTCTTGAAGCGTAGATACATTACGCGATTATCTGTTGTATGAAGCTCCAACGAACAGAGACCAAATTCGCCATGAGGAAGCACAACAAAGAATGACTTTGGCTCGGCAGAGGAGAGTTCTAATCCCGCGCCAAACAGATACTCCATTGTATCAGACATCGACTCTGCGGGGGTAATAGCACCTGTTGCAAAATCTACCGAGAATAGACCTGCGATATAGCCATCTTCCGACTTAATAATCGCTCGTTCAATTGTTGTTTTATCATCGGCACCCTTGATGCTTAACTTGAGAATACCGCTGAGATGTTTAAGTTTGACAACCTCTCCTTTGGTCGATACTGAACCATACATTGGTGCCACGCCCGACTCAAAGGTGTTGGCAACATAGTTTTGCACCGCCTTAAACTCCACCATACTATTTGACGATGCAGGATAGACAACCTGATATGGATAATCCAAAACGGCCGTTTCAACCTTAAATTGCGCAGAGCCCGGATTCTCGGGGTTAATCACAACCTCATTCGAAAAGTGGCCGTTGACCGAAATTTTATCCCCCTCACTCCAAAGAGTGCTGTAACGGCCATCTGCACCCTTGTCACCAAGAGTTACTTTTGTGTGAGGAGCAGCCATATCCACAACCAGATATGTCGTTCCCGGAACAACGTTAATTATTTCGTTGTCGGTACTATCCGTTGTACAGCCGACAACTGCCATAGCAATAGCTACAAGCCAACATTTGTAGATGTTTTTCATCGTATAAAGAATTAGTTTATTCGTTGATTTTAAATAATTTGGCGCAAAGATATGTAAATAAACGGAAAACGGAAAACGGAAAACGGAAAACTTAACTATCTTTGCACTATAATTCTGCTCTAACGATGAGAAAATTAGAACTTCTTGCACCGGCAAAGGATTTCGACACGGCAGTTGATGCTATCGACTGCGGTGCCGATGCTGTGTATATCGGTGCAGGAAAGTTCGGCGCGCGCCACTCGGCAACCAACTCCGTAGAGGATATTGCCCGGGTTGCAAAGTACGCCCATCGCTACGGTGTAAAGGTCTATGCAACACTCAACACCCTGCTCTTCGACAACGAATTGGAGGAGGCACAGAAGCAGGCTCTTGCGCTGATTGATGCAGGCGTTGATGCGCTTATTGTGCAGGATATGGCGTACTGCCGTATGGGATTGCCGATTGAGTTGCACGCCTCGACACAGACCAACTGCGTAACACCCGAAAAGGTGCGATTTTTCGAGGAGGTGGGCTTTTCGAGGGCAATTTTAGAGCGCTCCCTATCGAAAAAGCAAATTCACGAAATTCGCCAAGCAACAACTATCGAGTTAGAAGCCTTTGTGCATGGTGCAATTTGCGTATCGCAGAGTGGTCGCTGCTTCTTCTCTCGCTCGACCTCGGAGCGCAGTGGCAATCGTGGCGAGTGTAGCCAGCCGTGTCGCTTGGAGTACGATTTGTGCAACGACAAGGGCGAAACAATTATCAAAAGTAAGCACCTTCTTTCGGTGCGCGATTTGGACCTCTCGGCTCGTCTGGGCGAGATGATTGACGAGGGAATTACCTCGTTCAAAATTGAGGGCAGACTGAAAGACCGCACCTATATCCGCAATATCGTAACCCTCTACCGCCAACTGCTCGACCGAGAGATTTCGGCTCGTGAGGGCGTTGTGCGCAGTTCAGCAGGGCGCAGTGTGGTGGAGTTCGAGCCAAATGCCTCACGCTCCTTTACACGAGGTGCCACCGAGTACTTCTTCGATGGAAAACAGCGTGGCGTGGCATCGTTTGACACCCCAAAGGCTGTGGGAGAGCGCATTGGAAGGGTTATGCAATTTAATTGCACAGGTATCGTTCTCGACCGCCAACACGACCTCGCAACGGGCGATGGCGTCTGCTTTATCTCTGACGGCTCGTTGGTCGGAACAAATGTTGTGGGAGTGGAGGGCGACCGAGTGCAACTCAATCGCTACGATGGTGTGGCGGTGGGAGTGGAGCTGTTCCGCAACTATAACCGCCTATTCTCGCAAGCCGTTGAGCGTAGCCGCATCAGGCGAACAATCGCAGCCGACCTCGCTTTGGAGTTCGAGGAGAAAAAAATAACCCTTACCGCCACCGATGAGGAGGGCGTTGTGGCGGTTGCATCGGTTGAGTGCGCTACCGAGGAGGCTCGCAACAAGGAGCGTGGCGAGGAGGCTCTGCGCAAGCAGCTGTTGCGCTCGGGCGATACGATTTTCGAGGTGCGGAATATTACTATCGAAAATTTGCGTTTTGCACCGATGTCGGTAGTGGGTGCTTTGCGCCGAGAGGTGCTGGAATTGCTCGAAAAAGAGAGGGAATATCGTTTTTCGATAAGAGAAAAAGAGCCATTTATCGAAAAACAATATATAAAATATCCAACCGACACACTAATTCCGCAAGACAATGTAACAAATCGTCTTGCGAGAGAGTTTTACACTGACCACGGTGTAACGGAGATTGCCGAGGGTTTGGATTGCCGACCTTCGACCGCAGGCGAGCAGGTTATTGTGTCGGACTACTGCATACGCCGTGAGATTGGCGAGTGCCTGCTCGAAAAACCACGCTTGAAGGGCGACCTATATCTTGTGCGAGGTACAAAACGGTATCGTTTGTGCTTCGACTGCAAGAAATGCCAGATGAGAATCTTTGATTAGACGAGAGACGAAAGACGAGAGACGAGAGAATTTTTTACTAAAAGCAGAAAAAGACGAGAGAAATCCCCGAGCAGAATGATTTGCTCGGGGATTGTTGTGACAACAAATGATATTACAAACTATCTACTCCTCTGCTTGGCGATATTTCTTCAAATACTCATCGACCTCTTCAAAGTACTCTTCAAAATCCATAATTCTCATTCCCAAAGCGTTACAGTCTGTTTCGAGGACTGATATCCTCGATTTCAATGCCTGATTTTCACTCCTCAATTTGCAGTAAGCAAAATACATC
>JAGBCX010000006.1 GCA_017937805.1 Alistipes sp.
ATTACCTCAAGTCGCATCGTGGGGTAAGGGGATGGTGGCTACATATTGATGTTGTGCTGTTGCTTTTTACTGAAAGCTGCTACTAACGACTCATAAATCTACCCTTAATCGTGTATTGGATGATAGTTGCGGATTTTAGGTTGTTATAATTTTTAGGTTATTTTATCGTTTCACCTCTTTGTAGAGTTTGTCGCCTCGGCGTACCAACTCAACGGTCTTTATCGAGCAGACATCGCCCTGCTTAACGCCCTCTACGACCTTATCGGCAAGAACAATGCCCTCCGCCTTCTGCTCCACAACGCCCGTTGTTTCGCCCATAATCAGAATATCGTCACCCTCCGCCAAAGTCGAAGCCTCAACAGTAAGTTCCGCCACACCGATATTTTTGAAATAGTTGGTGATTTTACCGACATACTCCTTGCGATGTGTTGCCGACGAGCCGTAGGCGTTGGTATGCTCAACAACGCGCTTGTGGGCATAGTAGCCACCCCAAAAACCACGATTAAAGACTCGCAACAACCCCTCTTTGAGTTGCTCGGCATTTTCGCGAGTATATTCGCCTGCTTCAATCAATCGCAAAGCCTTGTCGTAAGCCTCAACAACTCGTTTAACATACTCACCGCCACGAGCGCGACCTTCGATCTTCAACACGCGCACTCCCGCAGCGATAAATTGGTCGAGGAAATCGACCGTACACAAATCCTTTGGCGAAAGAATGTAGCGGCCATCAATATCGAGCATCTCGCCCGTATCTTTGTCTTGAATGGTATATTTTCTACGGCAAATTTGTCGGCATGCACCACGATTTGCCGAGCAAGCTGTTTCGTGCTCGCTCAAATAGCACTTACCCGAAATAGACATGCACAGCGCACCGTGCGCAAACATCTCAATCTCAACCAATTCGCCCTTCGGTCCACGAATATCCTGCTCAACGATAGCGCGATGCACCTCGGCAATCTGCTCCAACGACAACTCTCGCGCCAATACCACCACATCTGCCCACTGCGAGAAGAACTTTACCGCCTCCGAGTTGGAGATGTTGCACTGTGTGGAGATATGCACCTCAACGCCCACATGGTAGGCGTAGGTTATAACCGCCAAGTCCGATGCGATGATAGCATCGACACCCACCGCCTTTGCCTTATCGACAACCTCGTGCATTGCCTGCATCTCATCATCGTAGATGATGGTATTGACGGTAAGATAGGTTTTCACTCCCGCCTTATGGGCTATTTCGACAATCTGCTCCATATCTGCTTCGGAGAAATTGGCAGCCGAAGCAGAGCGCATATTCAAGCGACCAATGCCGAAGTATACCGAGTTGGCACCGGCATTTATCGCTGCGTGGAGCGACTCGTAACACCCTACGGGTGCCATTATTTCTATATCTGTGCGTTTCATATCAGCTTTTTCTTCCAACGAGGTTTTCGGCGTAGTGGCGTAACTCTGCGGTGCGCTCCTGTGGTACTTCGAGAGTGTCGAGAATACCAAGCGCCTTCTGGAACTTCTGCACAATCTGTTGCTCCACCCTTTCAGGAACACCCAACTCATCGTACAGAGCCTTAATTTTAGAAATCTTCTCCACATCGCTCAAATCCTTGCGCAGATGTGTTGTGCGCAACACTTCACGCTGCTCTTCGTTGGCACGCGAAAAGGCCTCAATCATAAGAATTGTCTTCTTGCCTTCGAGTATGTCACCGCCTATCTTTTTGCCAAGTCGCTCATCGCCATAACTATCGAGCAGGTCATCTTGGAGTTGGAACGCCAAGCCCACCTCGCGAGCAAAGCTGTAGAGGCGTTTGCAATCGCCATCTGACGCTCCGGCAAGAATCGCTCCTATAGTGGCAGAGCCGGCAAGCAGAGCAGCCGTTTTCAGCTCTATCATCTGCATATAATCGACCACCGAGACCTTCTGCTGAGTCTCGAAGTCCATGTCGAACTGCTGCCCCTCGCACACCTCGGCAGCCATCTTGTTAAATCGCTCGAAGATTTGCGAAAGTCGCTCCGAATTGGTGCGTTGCAAATGGTTATATGCCAAAATCAACATCGCATCACCCGACAAAATCGCCACATTATCACCCCACTTTGCAGGGACTGACGGGCGACCTCTACGCATTGAGGCGTTATCCATAATATCATCGTGCAATAGCGTGAAGTTGTGGAAAATCTCCACCGCCATAGCCGGCATCAAGGCCCGTTCCACATCCTCGGCATAGAGGTTGTAGCTCAACATCAAAAGAGTTGGTCTGATACGCTTTCCGCCCTCTTCCAAGCCATACTTTATAGGGGCATACAACCGCTGAGGCTCCTCAGGTGTAGGCATCTGAGCAATATGTCGCTCAAAGAGCGAAAGCAACTCATTATTTGAGTATAATTTCATCGTAAAAGGGTATAAAATGTTCGCTTTTTCTAAAATCAACTCTCAAAGGTACAAATTTTTTTTGTATTCTTGGAATTTATCCCTAACTTTGAATGATTTATTTGACCGAATTATTTTTTACAACAAATATTTATCGAAAAATTTTAAAACTATTAACTATGAAAAAACTCGTTTTCGGCATCGACATCGGCGGAACAAATACCGCTTTTGGTCTTGTAGATGAAAAAGGTGAAATCTTTGGCGAATCGGCAATCTCGACAAAATCGTATATGTCATACGATGACTACCCTCGCTACATAGAAGATTTGGCTACCGCAATGAAGACTCTGCTCAACAGCATCAACTTCAACTACGACTTAGTGGGTATCGGTATCGGTGCACCAAACGGCAACTACTACAAAGGTACTGTCGAAATTCCTTCAAACTTGTGGAAATACTCGAAGGAGCAAATTGCAGCCGGCATGAAAGATGAGGACCGTATCTTCAACCTTGCTGAGGATTTGGGCAAACACTTCTTGAATGTTCCTGTCTATGTAACCAACGACGCCAACGCTGCAACTATCGGTGAGATGGTATATGGTGGCGCAAAGGGTATGAAAGATTTTATAATGATTACCCTCGGCACAGGCGTAGGCTCAGGTTTTGTGGCTAATGGCGAAATGATTTACGGACACGACGGTTTCGCGGGCGAATTCGGTCACGTTATCGTTGAGCGTGGCGGTCGTGAGTGTGGTTGCGGTCGTAAAGGTTGTCTTGAAACCTACACCTCGGCAGGAGGTATCAAGCGTACTGCGTTTGAGTTGATGGCTACAATGAATGACCCTTCTCCTCTTCGTGAGTACTCGTTCGACCAGCTCGAAGCAGCTATGCTCTCGCAGTTTGCCGCTAAGGGCGACCCTATCGCAAAGGAGTGTTTCCGTTTGACAGGTCAGAAGTTGGGCTACGCATTGGCTGATGCTGTTACAATCACTTCACCTGAGGCTATCTTTATCTTTGGTGGCTTGGCTAAGGCAGGCAATTTAATTTTAGACCCTATCAAGTGGTACATGGAGGAGAATATGCTTATCGCCTTCAAGAATAAGGTAAAGGTTCTTCCAAGTGAGTTGCAAAATAAGAACGCGGCTGTTTTGGGCGCATCGGCACTCGTTTGGCAAGCAAAATAGAATAATTTAGCGTAAAAGGCTGCTTCCGAGCAACTCGGACAGCCTTTTACCATGCAACCAATCACTAAACATTTCACTATGAAGAGACTAATTTACGTTTTAGCAATATTGTCTGTATTGGTCGGTTCTGCCGCACCTCAAATAACACAAGAGGAGAAGGAGGCAATGAAGTTTGCCGACAAACTCGTCAAAAAGATGACCTTGCGCGAGAAGTTCGGTCAGCTCGAACAGTTCATCACTCGCCGAGGCGTGGTAACGGGCCCGGGTGGCGTTAAGTGCGATATCGAAAGCGCTGTTCGCAAGGGCGAGGTTGGCTCGTTCCTCTCAATCCGAGATAGAAACGAGGCTTTGCGTCTGCAAAAGATGGCCGTAGAGGAGAGCCGTTTGGGTATTCCGCTTATCTTCGGCTATGATATTATTCACGGCTGTAAAATTATCTTCCCTGAAAACTTGGCTATGTCATGCTCGTGGAATCTCGATGCCATAGAGCGTTCGGCACGAGTTGCTGCGGAAGAGAGTGCTGCAACGGCAATACATTGGACCTTCTCGCCTATGTGCGACATCTCGTTTGACCCTCGTTGGAGTCGTGTTTCGGAGGGTGCAGGTGAGGACCCATACCTCGGAGCAAAGATTGCTGCCGCAATGGTGCGCGGTTATCAGGGAGATGACCTCTCGGCACAAAATACTATCGCAGCTTGTATCAAGCACTTTGCCGCCTACGGCGCAGCACAAGCGGGAAAGGATTACAACACGGTTGATATGTCGGAGTTTATGTTCCGCAACCTCTATCTCCCACCATATCGTGCAGCAGTAGATGCAGGCGCAGTTACCGTTATGTCATCGTTCAACGACTTCAAGGGCGTGCCTGCTTCGGGCAATAAGTGGCTCCTGTACGACCTTCTCCGCAAGGAGTTGGGTTTCCGAGGTTTTGTTGTTTCGGACTGGAACGCAGTACATGAGATGATTATTCACGGTGTGGCTGCCGATGGCAAAGATGCTGCCGAGTTGGCATTGAAGGCTCACCTCAATATGGATATGCTCGGTGGTGACTATATCGCCTACGGTGAGCAACTCGTCAAGGAGGGCCGCATCTCGGAGAAGCTCGTTGATGAACTCGTACGCGAGGTCTTGGCAATAAAATATCGCCTCGGATTGTTTGAGGACCCTTACAGATACGGAAAGCAAGATTTGTCGAAGGTGTACTACCTCCCTGAGAATATGCAGTTTGCTCGCGAGGTGGCTGCCGAGTCGATGGTGTTGCTCAAAAATGATGGCGTATTGCCACTCCAAAAGGGTGTTAAGATTGCTCTTATCGGTCCATTTGCCGATGCACCGAAGGACCAGCTTGGCGCTTGGCGTGGCTTGGGTGACGAGAAGCGCTCTATCACCTTCCGCACAGCCCTCGAAGAGCGCTTCGGTAAGGAAAATGTGCTCTACACCAAGGCTTGCGAGTGTGGCAAGTATGAGGATAGAATTTTAGAGGGTGGTATTGAGGAGGCTGTGAAGATTGCCGAGCAGTCGGATATCGTACTCCTCTCGATGGGACTTTCGGGCTGGCATAGCGGCGAGTCGCGTTCGCGTGCCGAAATTACCATACCTGCACCGCAGCAGGCTCTGCTCGATGCACTGAAAAATACAGGTAAAAAGATTGTTGTTCTGCTCTCTACAGGTCGTCCGTTGGATATTCGCAACGAAGTTGAGAAGGCAGATGCCGTACTCTTGACTTGGCACAGCGGAACAATGGCGGGTCCGGCTGTTACTGACCTCGTATCGGGTGACAAAAACCCTTCGGGACACCTCACGATGTCGTTCCCTTGTAGCGTAGGTCAGGTGCCTGTACACTACAACTCGAAGAATACAGGTCGTCCGCCAAAGAGCCAATTCAAGGCGCAGGGATATAGTTCAAGCTATGTTGATATTCAGAATGCTCCGCTCTTCCCATTCGGTTATGGTTTGAGTTACACCGAGTTCGAGTACTCGGATTTGAAGGTCTTGACTCCAACTGTAGAACTTGGTGGCGTTGTGAAGGTAAGCGTTAAGGTTACCAACAAGGGTAAGGTTGCAGGCGATGACGTGGCGCAGTTATACGTTCACGATATTGTAGCAGAAACTACCCGTCCTGTACGCGAGTTGAAGGGCTTTGAGCGTTTGTCGTTGAAGGCCGGCGAATCAAAGGTCGTAGAGTTCGAAATCCCGACTTCGGAGTTGGCATATTGCCACACCGATTTGAGCTGGAAGGAGGACAAAGGCGACTTCGATGTTTGGGTAGGAGCCGATTCGAACGCTTCGTTGAAGGGCAAATTTACAATTAAATAACATCATAGGAGAATGAAGAAACTACTCGTTTTTGCACTCTTTGTCGCCTCGGTATTTACCGCAATGGCAGAGAGTCGCACCGACAAACTGTTGCGTGAATTGCACAACCCGAAGTCGGACTATGTCTTTGTTATTGCCCATCGTGCCGATTGGCGCAACTTCCCCGAAAACTCATTAGAAGGTATTGAATCTGCTATCAAGATGGGGGTAGATATTGTTGAGTTAGACGTACGTCGCACCGCCGATGGCGAGTTGGTTGTTTGTCACGACAGCACCATCAACCGTACCACCAACGGCAAGGGCAAAGTCAAAGAGTTGACACTCGACTATATTCGCAGTCGCTACCTACGTGCCGGACATGGTGCAACAACTCGTTACAAGATGCCGACTTTGGCAGAGGCTCTCGATGTGTGCAATGGTCGCGTACTTATCAACCTCGACAAGGCCATAAACTACTACGACCAAGTTATGGAGATGCTTATCGAGCGCAAAATGGCAGACCAAGTGATTATGAAGAGTACCAAGTCGCCCGATGCGATGAAGGATTTTTTCTCGAAGCACAAGGAGAATATGCTCTATATGCCTATCATCAACTACGGAGCAAAGTCGTGGGAGAAACATGAACCTCTCTTTAACAGTTACCTCGCAACAGACCTTCCATTTATCGCATACGAGATGTGCTGGGACGGCTCGCTCAAGGGAGAGAAAAAGGTCTTCAACAAGGTTTTGAAGAGTGGTAAGCGTTTGTGGATAAACACCTTGTGGGGAAGCCTTTGTGGTGGATACGAAAATGGTTACTACGATGATAGAGCCGTAGACAACGAGGAGAAGATTTATGGTAAGATTCTCTCGTATGGCGCATCAATGATTCAGACAGACCGCCCCGAGATGCTTGTTAAGTATCTCGACTCGAAGGGTCGTCACACACTTAAATAATTGATAATTGACAATTGATAATTGACAATTGAAAGAAAAAACTATGGGATTTATTTCAGCATTTAAGAAGTTTTACGGTATCAGCGCTCCTGCACCGCTTCGTACCGACCTCGACGAGCAGGGACAAAAGAAGTATCATCGCTCGTTGGCACTCCAATCATTCGTTGCAGGAACACTCGGTTACAGCCTTTACTATGTATGCCGCACATCGCTCAACGTAATGAAGAAGCCAATCCTCGACAGCGGTATGCTCGATGCTACACAGTTGGGTATTATCGGCTCGGCACTCCTCTTTGCTTACGCTATCGGCAAGTTGGTAAATGGCTTTATCGCCGACCACTGTAACATCAAGCGATTTATGGCTACAGGTTTGTTGGTTTCGACCTTGGCAAACCTCACCATGGGCTTTATAGGTCTGTTTGGCTCGAATAACGACTTTATCGGCGAGGCAGCCATTCCATCAGCCGTAGTATTCGTAATATTCGCTATTATGTGGGGCATTAACGGCTGGTCGCAATCAATGGGTGCTGCTCCGGCAATTATCGCCCTGTCGCGTTGGTTCCCACTCTCACGCCGAGGAACATTCTACGGATTCTTCTCGGCAAGCCACAACATTGGCGAGTGGTTGTCGTTCATCTTCGTTGGCTCGCTCGTTGCCGCAGCAGGTTGGCAGTGGGGATTCTTCGGCTCGGCTCTGGCTGGTGCTATTGGTGTTGTCGTTATTCTGTTTATGATGCACGACACCCCTGAGAGCAAGGGTTTGCCATCAATCGAAGTCCTTACAGGCGAAAAGGTCGAGGTTAAGAAGAAAGATGAGTCGGTTGCCGATATTCAGAAGCAGGTATTACGTACCCCTGCGGTATGGATTTTGGCACTCGCTTCGGCATTTATGTACATCTCGCGTTACTCGTTGAACTCGTGGGGTATCCTCTTCTTGCAGGAGGAGAAGGGCTTTTCGCTCGAAACTGCAACCTTTATCATCTCAATTAACGCTCTGCTCGGTATCGTAGGTACGGTATTGGCGGGTTGGATGTCGGACGTGTTGTTCAAGGGCGACCGTAAGATGCCGGCATTTGTTTCGGGTATCTTGCTCTCTATCTCGTACATCATCTTTATATACGGAGGTAACGAGTATTGGGTGAATGTTGCCGCAATGGTATTGTTCGGTATCGCAATCGGAGTACTGATTGCCTTCTTGGGTGGCTTGATGGCTGTGGATATCGTACCTCGTAAGGCTTCGGGTGCTGCACTCGGTGTTGTAGGTATTGCAAGTTATATCGCCGCAGGTATTCAGGACGTAGTGAGTGGTTGGCTTATCGACAGCAACATCACCGAAACGGTAAATGAACTCGGCGAGGTTGTTAAGCACTACGACTTCTCACAGGCAGCTATCTTCTGGATTGGTGCATCAATTATCTCATTCCTCTTGCCAATCCTCAATTGGGGCAAGAAAGTAAAGGAGGAGTAATAAAAACTATAAGCGAAAAAGGGAGTGCAGGGGCGAAAATTTGCTCCTGCATTTTCTTTTTAAGAAAAAATATGTATCTTTGCCGTTGCAAAAGCGTTCGAGATATGTGTAGCATACAGAACATAATGGTTGGTATGATGATGCGAATGTGCCGATAGGCACTATCTTTCACTGTGGCAGTTACGCACCGCCCGACACTCGAACACGACAATCCCTCAACAAAAGAAAATAGTTACAATTTTATAAAACTTTTCACACAATGGAAGGTAAAAAACTTCGTTTTGAGACATTGCAGATACATGGCGGGTATGCTCCCGACCACACTCTGTCACGCGGTTTGGCTATCTACCCTACCGCTGCTTATCACTTCAAGACCTGCGAATATGCGGCAAACCTCTTTGAATTGAGCGAGCCGGGAAACATATACACCCGCATCCACAACCCAACGACTGCTGCCTACGAAAATCGTGTTGCGGCACTTTATGGTGGCGTAGGCGCGCTGGCAACCTCATCGGGTATGTCGGCAATTCTGCTCACCGTTACGGCTCTTGCCAAGGCGGGCGACAATATCGTAACCTCGCCCTATGTCTATGGCGGAACCCACAATCAATTCACCATTTCGTTGCGTAACCTCGGCGTAGAGGTGCGTTTTGCAAAGAACGCAAAGCCCGAAAGCATCGAGGAGTTGATTGACGATAAAACCCGCTTCGTATTTGTGGAGTCGATGTCCAATCCGGGTTGTATTGTAGCCGATATCGAGGCGTTGGCAAAGATTGCACACTCGCACCAGATGCCACTCGTAGTGGATAACACCTTCGGAGCCTGCGGATACCTCTGCAACCCATTCGAGTGGGGCGCGGATATCATCTGCGACTCGGCTACAAAGTGGATTAACGGACACGGTACGGCTATGGGCGGTATTATTGTTGATGGCGGAACTTTCGATTGGGGCAATGGTCGCTATCCTGAGATTGACGGACCTTCGGAGGGTTATCACGGCTTGAACTTGTGGAAGACCTTTAGTAATCAGGCGTTTATCGTAAAGTGCCGTGTCGATGGCTTGCGTGACTTCGGTTGTTGCCCTTCGCCATTCGACACCTACCTGATGATGCTCGGTTTGGAAACCCTCTCGTTGCGTGTTCGCCACGAGGCAGAGGCTACGGCAAAGTTGGCTGAGTTCTTCCGCTCGAACAAGAATGTCAAGGCGGTAAGTTATGTCGGCTTCGAGGAGGACGTAAGTTACGCCTTGGCACAAAAGTACTTCCGCAAGGGCGCTGCGTGCGTTATCTCGGTGGAGTTGAAGGGTACTTTGGAGAGTACCGTGCGCTTTGTCGAGGGGTTAAAGTTGGTTGCCAATATGACAATGATTGGCGACTCGATAACCGTGGTTACCCACCCTGCATCGACCACTCACAAGCAGTTGAGCGATGAGGCAAAGGTTAAGGCGGGTATCGCTCCGACCTTGTTGCGTATCTCGGCAGGCTTGGAGGCGGTAGAGGATATTATCGAGGACTTTGAGCAAGCGTTTGCTCAAATCTAATTGAGAATTAAGAATTAAGAATTGAGAATTAGTGGCTAAATATTTTCACGATACAACCCCGTTGCATTTGGAGGGTGGAGAGGTGTTGAGCGAGTTGACAATCGCCTACGACACCTACGGCGAGCGTAATGCTGACGACTCAAACATCATTTGGGTGTGTCACGCCTTGACTGCATCGTCAGATGTGGAGTCGTGGTGGCCTGAGATGATTGGCGAGGGTAAGTTGCTCGATTCGTCACGCTACTTTATCATCTGCGCAAACTTCCTCTCCTCGCACTACGGTACTACGGGACCACTATCAATAAATCCCGCTACGGGCGAGAAGTGGTACAACGACTTCCCAATCATCACCGTGCGCGATATGGCGGTGTGTCATCAACGCTTGGCAGACCATCTCGGCATCAAGCGCGTGAAGTTGCTTATCGGCAGCTCGATTGGCGGTTTTCAGTGTTTGGAGTGGTCGTTGATGAATCCCGACTTGGCAGAGAATTTGGTGCTTATCGCCACCGGAGCAACCACAACCCCTTGGATTTCGGCATTCAACGAGTCGCAACGATGGATTCTCGAGAACGACTCAACATTTGGCGAGCGCCGAGATGATGCGGGCG
The DNA here is from genome assembly GCA_017937805.1 of Alistipes sp. GTDB lineage: Bacteria > Bacteroidota > Bacteroidia > Bacteroidales > Rikenellaceae > Alistipes. Next base: position 10,412 of record JAGBCX010000006.1, read on the forward strand.
AGCAGGGTATGGCTGCGGCGCGAAGTGTTGCGTTGTTGAGTTATCGCGGAGGCCCTGCCTACTGCCTTACGCAGCAGGATAACGAGGAGTTGAAGGGCGATCTGTTCAAGCGCAGAGTTCATTCCTACCAGCGTTATCAAGGCGAGAAGTTGCGCCGCAGATTCAATGCCTACTCCTACTATCGCGTATCGCAAGCGGTAGATTCGCACGACATCGGTCGTGGTCGTGGTGGCGTAGAGGCGGCTTTGGCAACAATTAAGAGCCGTACTTTTGTCGTGGGCATAACGAGCGATATTCTCTTTACGGAGGTGGAAAATCGCTACCTTGCCGACAATATCAAAGGGGCGCACTACCACCTTATAGACTCATCGTTCGGACACGATGGCTTTTTGGTCGAGGCGGAGTCGCTCAACAAACTTATTTTGGAATTTATAAACGAATAGATATATGGGAAATAAACAATTAACAATTGGAATGTTCGGCTTCGGCAATGTGGGACGAGGTCTTTACGATGTGCTGAACACCATCACCTCGAAGGAGGCTACTATCAAGCGCGTCTGCGTACGCGATTTGAGCAAGGAGCGTGGCGTGAAAGAGGATTTCTTCACCGACAATGCCGACGATATTTTTAATGACAAGGATATCAACCTTATCGTTGAGTTGATTGACGATGCCGAGGCGGCATACCACATCGTAAAACGCGCCCTCACAAGTGGTATTTCGGCTGTTTCGGGCAACAAGAAGATGTTGGCACACCACCTGCCCGAACTTATTGAGTTGCAGCAGAAGCACAATGTCGCACTCCTCTACGATGCTTCGGCTTGCGGTTCGATTCCGGTAATCCGCAACCTCGAAGAGTACTACGACAATGACCTTCTCGTATCGGTTAAGGGTATATTGAATGGCTCGTCGAACTTTATTTTGTCGAAGATTTTTAACGAGAACTACTCTTACGATGTGGCTCTTCGCCGTGCGCAGGAGTTGGGCTTTGCAGAGAGTGACCCGACACTCGATATCGGCGGTTGGGACTCGTTGTTCAAGTTGATTATCATCACCGTTCATGCCTTTGGTTGCTATGTCGCTCCGGAGAAGATTTTTACTTACGGCATCTCTTCGATGAACGACAACGATATCCGCTTCGCAAACGAGAAGGAGCGCCGCTACAAGTTGGTAGCACACGTTGAGAAGTTGGAGAACGGCAAGATTATAATGAGCGTAATGCCACAACTTATTTCGCGTGAAAAATATATCTACTCGGTAGAAGACGAGTTCAACGGCGTGGTTATCAAGGGTAAATTCTACGACAAGCAGTTTATGTTCGGTCGTGGTGCCGGCGGTCACCCGACAGGCTCGGCCGTGTTGAGCGATATTATGGCTTGCTTCTACAACTATCGCTACGAATATAAGCGAATGTTCGGTCATGCCCCTGTGGAGTATACCGATGATGTATTGGTACGCGTATATCTCCGTTACTCGAACGCGGAAGATAGAGCGTTATTCGAGTTTGACACTATCGAGGAGCAGTATATCAGCAACGATTACAAGTACTTGGTAGGTCATATTTCGTTGGCAAATCTGCATAAGATTAGCGCAACCATTCGTGAACGCGACCTCTTTATTGCGGCCTATCCGACAAAGTAAGAGAAGCGATAGAGTGAAAAAAAGCTATTAAAGTTGCGTAAATAGAGAAAATTTACGATATTTGCACCGCAAAATCGCAAACATGACGCCGATTTAGCTCAGCGGTAGAGCACTTCACTCGTAATGAAGGGGTCTCGGGTTCAAATCCCGAAATCGGCTCGACCTTGACTGGAGGCAGAGTTGTGAATATTTTTCGCAATAAACAGATTTGCAATTTAGCAAAAGGATTGGTTCCGTAGCTCAACTGGATAGAGCAACAGCCTTCTAAGCTGTAGGTTTTGGGTTCGAGCCCCAACGGAATCACTGAAAGGGAAAATCGAAAGGTTTTCCCTTTTTTGTTTTATATCAATAAGTTACAAGTGTTACGCGCATAACTATCTGAAACAGCGCGATTTAATTTGTCGCACTTTTGTCGTGCTTCTGTCGCCTTTGACAAGCAAAATGTCATCCCAGAAAGACATAGTTTAGTGACCTATTAGTTAGAAAATCGTCCAGGCAGTTAGTAGGTCACTATTTTGCCCCTATCTCCCCGACTATTAAATAGTTTGCGAACATATCGCAGAAAGATCCAACATTATTTTGCTTGGATGAAAATAATTTATACTTTTGCGTTAACAAAATTGTTAGATAAAATTGTTAAATGCTTTTAAGTGGCTAAAAACGATGATAGAGCAAGAGAAAATCAGCAAGGAGCAACTTATCTTGGAGGCTGCCGAGCAGGAGTTTTTTATCAAGGGTTACGATGGAGCTAGGACAACATCCATTGCCCAAAGGGCGGGTGTGACGCACGCAATGCTCCACTACTACTACCGCACCAAGGAGCAACTCTTCGAGCGCATCATCGAGAAGTATGCAAAGACCATTGCCGAGACGATGTTGGCGGCGATGGGCAACCCTACAATGCCCATTGTCGAGCGATTGAAGGATGGCGTAAGTGCCCACTTCGACCTTGTGGCTACAAATCCACTGTTGCCACGCTTCTTCCTAAATGAGATTATTGCCCGTCCCGAGCGATACAACCTATTGTACGATAAGATAAAGAGTATCGCTGGGGTATTATTCGCCTCGATGCAGTGCGAAATTGATGCCGCAGCGGAGCGTGGCGAGATGGAGCGTGTGGATATTCGTATGCTCCTTATGTCGATACTCTCGCTCAATATATTCCCATTTATTATTCACGACTTTGCTCAACCTGTTATGGGCGATTTGATGGCTAACAGAGAGCAGTTTATTCAACAGCGAAAGGCGGAGAATGTAGAAATTATAATGCGAAGAATCAAAAAGATGTAGAGCTATGAAAAGGATGTTATTAACGCTCCTACTCGCTATCGTAGCGTTGGGGGCAACAGCACAAACGCTCGACGAGTGTCGTCGCTTGGCTCGTGAGCACTATCCCGAGATTAGGCAATACAACCTTATCTCCGAGACCGAGCAATACAACTTATCAAATGCTGCTCGTACGTGGATTCCGCAGGTGGTAATATCGGGTCAGGCAACCTATCAATCGGCAACGCCAACATATCCCGATGCGTTGCAAGGTATGCTATCGGCAAGCGGCGTGGATATGTCGGGTATTCGCAAAGACCAATACAAAGTAGCCATTGATGTTCAGCAGAATATTTGGGATGGTGGTCAATCTAAGGCTAACAAGGCTATTGCCGAGGCTGAGGCTCAGGAGCAGCGAAGTCGTGTTGATGTGTCGCTCTACGACCTTCAACAGAGGGTGGATAATCTCTATTTCGGCATCTTGCTTTTGGATGAGCGTGTTGCGCAAACTGAGGCACAGATTGGAGTGTTGGAGAGTAATCTCGCCCGTATGCGTGTATATTATAACAATGGTACAGCGATGCAGGCAGATGTAGATGCCATCGAGGCAGAGGTTTTGACTGCTCGTCAGACACTCGGACAGATAGAGGCATCACGAGCAAGCTATCGTCGTATGTTGGAGATATTCATCGGTCAGCCTCTTACGAGTGATAAGCTACAACGCCCTGTATCGGCTGATGTTGCAGCTCGTAGCTCTGCACGCCCCGAACTCACTCTATTTGATGCGCAGGAGAGCCGACTAAATGCACAGCGCAGAGCGATAAATGCCTCAACAATGCCACGATTTAGTCTCTTTGCCCAAGGATACTATGGCTATCCGGGATTGGATATGTTTCAGAGTATGGTTTCGGCAGAGTGGACACCAAATGCTATTGTTGGCGTGCGTATGTCGTGGAATATAGGAGCATTCTACACCAAGCGAAACAATCTCGAAAAGTTGAATGCAGCACAGCGACAGATAGATGTGCAACGAGATGTATTCCTCTTCAACAGCGAGATGCAGACCACACAGGATGATGGTGAGATTGCTCGACTTCGTCAGGCTGTGGCAGATGATGAGCGCATCGTGGAGTTGCGTCGAAGGGTGCGTATGGCAGCAGAGTCAAAGTTGGAGAATGGCGTAATAGACGCAACCGACCTGCTTCGAAAAATCACAGATGAAACAAACGCTATGCTCAACCGCAGTACTCACGAGATTGAATTACTACAAGCACAATATAGATTAAAACATACATTAAATCAATAGATTATGAAACGAATAGTATATATCGTCGCAGCGATGCTCGCAGTATCGTGCGGCACAGAGGCTGAGTTTGACGCACAAGGAACATTTGAGGCTACCGAGGTGATTATCTCTTCCGAGGCAGCGGGTCGTATCCTCAATTTTGATATTGAGGAGGGAATGGCAATCAACGCAGATGAACCCCTTGCCGTAATAGACAGCGTACAACTTCATTTGCAGCGTAGCCAACTTGAAGCACAGCTCTCGGCTTTGCTCAACTCTCGTCCCGATGTGCAAACACAAGTAGCATCGCTTCGTGAGCAGATTGCAACATTGAAAGTTGAACAAAGACGCATCGAAAATATGTTGCGTGATGGTGCTGCCACCGAGAAGCAGAAGGATGATATTGATTCTCAGATTCGCATCTTGGAGAGCCAACTCTCGGCAACACTATCAACTCTCAACACCAATACCTCAACCATAAATAGCAATGCCGAGGCTATTCGAGTTCAGATTTCGGCCCTGGATGACCGTATAGGAAAGTGTCGTGCCGTATCGCCAATTAGCGGAACTGTGCTTGTGAAGTATGCTCAGGAGGGCGAGTTGGCAACAGTTGGCAAACCACTTGTGAAGATTGCAGACCTTGGCAACATCTATCTTCGTGCCTACTTCACATCCGACCAACTTGCAAACATTAAACTTGGCGATGAGGTAACTGTTATTGCTGACTTCGGTGGTGAGGAGCGTTACGACTATGTAGGTCGTATTGCTTGGATTTCAGCCGAGAGCGAGTTTACGCCAAAGACTATTCAAACCAAGGACTCTCGTGCTAACTTGGTCTATGCCGTGAAGATTGCCGTAGAGAACGATGGTCGCTTGAAGATAGGATTGGCGGGCGAAGTAAAGTTGTAGTATGAGTGCCATTGAGATACATAACCTATCCAAGAGTTTCGGCAAGGTCAAGGCTCTCGACTCGGTATCTTTATCGGTCGAGCGTGGCGAGTTGTTTGGACTTATTGGTCCCGATGGAGCAGGAAAGAGTACGCTTTTTCGTCTGCTCACAACGCTACTTAACCCCGATGATGGTAGTGCCTCGGTTGATGGCTATGACATAGTCAAGGATTACCTCTCTATTCGTTCACGAGTAGGTTATATGCCTGGGCGATTCTCTCTCTATCCCGATTTGTCGGTCGAGGAGAATCTAAACTTCTTTGCTGCGTTGTTTGGTGTAACTGTCGAGGAGTCATACGACCTTATTGCACCTATCTACTCGCAGATTGAGCCATTCCGCACTCGACGAGCAGGTAAACTATCGGGAGGTATGAAGCAGAAATTGGCTCTCTCGTGTGCGCTGATTCATCGCCCAAGTGTGCTCTTTTTGGACGAGCCTACTACGGGCGTGGATGCTGTTTCTCGCAGCGAGTTTTGGGATATGCTCGCAGGGTTGAAGGAGCGAGGGATTACGATTTTGGTCTCGACGCCATATATGGACGAGGCTTCTCGTTGTGATAGAATAGCTCTTTGCAACGAGGGACACATTTTAGGTATTGACACGCCACAAAACATAGTCGAGAAATTCGACTCACCTCTGTACGCCGTGAGAGCCGATAATATGTTCACCCTGTTGGAGTCTTCCCGAGAGGTGCAAGGTGTTGTGGAGTGCTATCCCTTTGGCGAGGTGCACCACTTGGTAGCGAGCAACGATTTCGATGTTAAGCACTACAAAGAGGCGTTGAACCACATTGAAAATCTCACCATCACACCCACACAACCAACCATTGAGGATATGTTTATTAAACTGATGAAACGATGAGCGACATAGTTATTTCGGTGCGAGAACTGACAAAGTGTTTCGGTGACTTTGCTGCCGTTGACCACATATCATTTGATGTCCGCCGAGGTGAGATTTTCGGATTTCTCGGAGCTAATGGTGCGGGCAAGACTACCGCTATGCGTATGCTCTGTGGATTAAGTTATCCTACATCAGGCAGCGGCACTGTGGCGGGCTTCGACATCACCAAAGAGGGTGAGCAGATTAAACGCCACATAGGTTATATGAGCCAACGATTTTCGCTCTACAACGACCTTACGGTATGGGAGAATATCAATCTGTTTGCAGGTATATACGGGTTGTCGAAAGCCGATACTGAGAGTCGTGCAACAGAGCTGCTCGAAAGGCTAAACTTCACTTCGGAGCGTAATACTTTGGTTGGTTCGCTGCCTCTTGGATGGAAGCAGAAGTTGTCGTTTGCCATAGCTACTATTCATCGCCCCGAGGTTGTATTCTTGGACGAGCCTACGGGAGGCGTTGACCCCATAACACGCCGTCAGTTTTGGGAGATGATATACGAGGCTGCCGATGGAGGTACGACCATATTCGTAACGACCCACTATATGGACGAGGCGGAGTATTGTAGTCGAGTCTCGATAATGGTCGATGGCAAGGTGTGCGCCCTCGACACTCCTGCACGCCTAAAACAACAATTTGCCGCAGAGTCTATGGACGAGGTGTTCCGCACATTGGCTCGTGGCGCACAGAGAGGAGAGTAATCTGCTATGAAGGGAAATTTTCTATCATTCGTAAAGAAGGAGTCGCTGCACATCCTGCGAGATAAGCGTACGATGCTTGTCGTAATGCTTATCCCTGTTGTGTTGATGGTGCTCTTTGGCTTTGCCATATCTACGGAGGTTAACAATATCAATGTGGCTGTGGTCGCTCCTGGCCGCACCGATGGCGTTGAGGATGCTGTTAATCGTCTTGTAGCCAATGATTATTTCACTTTCAAAGGCTATATCTCACAAGAACAAATAGATTCAAAGTTACGCTCAGGCGAGGTGGGTGCCGTGGTCTGTTTTACTTCGGACTATGACCGCCGTGTGGCACAGGTTGAGGCGGGGATTCAATCTAGCCCCGTTATTCAAGTTGTGGTCGATGCTGCAAATGTCAATACAGCAGGTGCAGCAACAGCCTACTTGCAGGGTGTTCTGCTTGGCTCGGCTTCGCAACAAGCGATGTTCGAGAGTCGTATGCTCTTCAATCCGCAGATGAAGAGTGCCTACAACTTTGTGCCTGGCATTATGGGCTTGATATTTATCCTCGTATGTGCGATGATGACATCGGTGTCTATTGTGCGTGAGCGTGAGGTGGGTACAATGGAGGTGTTGCTCGTTTCGCCTGTGCGCCCCGTGAAGATTATCTTTGCGAAGATGATTCCCTACTTTGTCATCTCGTGCATAGTCCTAACATCTACACTTCTGCTTGCCCGCTTTCTGCTCGGTGTGCCTATGTCGGGTGGCGTGAGTGGCATTGTTGCCATCTCGTTGCTCTACCTTGTATTGGCTCTGTCGTTAGGATTATTGGTGTCGACTATTGCCAAAACGCAAGTGGCTGCACTGCTTGTCTCGGCTGTGGTGATGATGATGCCTATCCTCATGCTCTCGGGTATGTTGTTCCCAATTGAGAATCTACCCAAATTCTTCCAAGAGGTATCACACATAGTACCTGCCCGTTGGTACATCGACGCTATCCGCAAAATGATGATTCAAGGAGTGCCGCTCATTGCAGTATGGAAGGACTTTGTGATATTGCTCGGTATGACGATAGTATTGATTACCGTGTCGCTCAAAAAGTTTAACGATAAGTTGGAGTAAGCGTATGAGAGGATTTATCGTATTGTTGCAAAAGGAGTTTTTGCAGATTCGCCGCAACCCATTTCTGCCTAAACTGATTATCGCCTTCCCCATAATGATTATGCTCATTATGCCACTCATTATGACTATGGATGTGCGTAATGTCAATGTGGCTGTTGTCGACCTCGACCGCTCAACAACATCTCGCCGTATTGTGTCGCATATCGAAGCATCGGAATACCTATCATTAGTCGGCACAACATCCGAATATAGCGTTGCTATGGAGGGCTTGGAACAGGGCGATATAGATGTTATCGTGCAGATTCCCGACGATTTCGAGCGTGATATGGCGGTATCTTCGCCTCAAAAGATTAGCATTATAGCCAATGCTGTAAACGCAACCAAAGGCTCTATGGGTACTCAATATATCGTTCAGACCATTGCTCGCTCGTTGATGGAGATTCGTGGTGAGCGTAGCCCTAATGAACAATCGGAGTTGATAACGGTGCAGAATCGCTTTAACCCAACACTCAACTATCGCCACTATATGATTCCTGCGCTGATGATTATTCTCTTCATCCTTATTTGTGGCTTTCTTCCTGCGCTGAGCATCGTGGGCGAAAAGGAGAGTGGAACAATTGAGCAGATAAATGTAACTCCTGTCAGTCGCCTAACATTCACCTTGGCAAAGCTGATACCCTATTGGATTATAGGAATGTTTGTGCTTACAGTTGCAATGATTGTTGCTCGATTGGTATATGGTCTTACACCAGTTGGCTCAATCGGTGTTATATATTTTGGTGCGATGCTATTCATTCTCACCATCTCGGGATTTAGCCTGACAATAGCCAATTTCTCTGAGACGATGCAGCAGACGATGTTTGTGATGTTCTTCTTCGTGATGATTTTTATGCTTATGAGCGGACTACTCACCCCAATCGACTCTATGCCCGATTGGGCGCAGAAGTTTACCGTCATTCTGCCACCACGCTACTTTATTGAGATTTTACGCTCGGTATACTTGAAGGGCACAACCCTCGCCGAGTTATGGTCGAATTTCGCAGCGTTGGGAGTGTTTGCTCTCATCTTCAACATCCTCGCCGCAATAACCTACAAGAAGCAGGCATAATAAGCAACACCAGCTGGGCAATACCAAACCGTGACAATCTGTCACAACTTGGTTTTATTTCCGAGGTGCAGCATTACTACTGCATTTTGGAAATAAAATTGTCAGACCGCTTACGGGACAAAAGTGTGAAATTATCGAGACATTTTGCACGCTATTTGTCCCGTATTTTCAAATAAAATTACTATATTTGTCCCGAATAAAGAAAAAAGTGTATGACAATACAGGTTGAAATACTCCAATTTTTACATTACAACTCCTCTTCAAGCAGGGTTGAGATTGCTGCTGGACTAACCGAAGCTCCCAATGAGCGAACTCTCAAAAGGTTGATTGCCGATGGCGTTCAGCGTGGCGATATTGTTGTAGAAGGCAGAGGCAAGGC
>JAGBCX010000001.1 GCA_017937805.1 Alistipes sp.
CGGCGAGATTTCGGATGCTTTCGAGGTTGAGGTAGGTCGCTACTCGGCTGTTATTCGTTCAATGTCAGGAGTTTATAGTTCGGCTATGAAGAAAGATGATAATTTCGAGAAGGCAAAGCAGATGTGCGCAGACTTCGCAAAGAAGGAGGGCCGTCAGCCTCGTATTATGATTGCAAAACTTGGTCAGGACGGTCACGACCGTGGTGCTAAGGTTGTAGCAACAGGTTATGCAGATATCGGCTTCGATGTGGATATGGGACCTTTGTTCCAGACTCCTGCCGAGGCTGCAAAGCAGGCTGTGGAGAACGATGTTCACGCAGTAGGTGTATCTTCGCTTGCCGCCGGACACCTCACTCTCGTTCCACAGATTATCGAGGAGCTTGCAAAACTCGGTCGTGAGGATATCATCGTAGTAGTGGGTGGTGTTATCCCTGCACAGGATTACGACCAGCTCTACAAAGATGGTGCAGCAGCTATCTTCGGTCCTGGTACCAAGATTCCTGATGCAGCGATTAAGTTGCTCGAAATCCTCTCAGAGTAAAAAATCATTCTGATTGGTGAATTTCTCACCAAAACATCGATAGCCCGATTGCTCACATACGCCTTAGTATGCTGCGCATCGGGCTTCTTGTTTGGCAAGAAATTCCCTCAATCACCTCTGATTTTTGGGGTTGAGTGGTGTAAGGCAACGGTTGAATAAATGGAAGGTGGTAGAAATACCGCCTTCCTTTTTCGTTAGAGTCGTTAGGGGGAATAGGGGTAATAAGGATAATAGGGGCAATAAGGTAATCCCTATAATCCCTATAATCCCTATAACCCCTATAACAAAAAACAATGGCTAAAAGCAAAAAAGGCTGCACACTTGGAGAGAGTGAGAACTACGCAATAACTTTCAGTGCCGAAGGGAGAATTTTGATATGGAGTCTTTCCGAGTCGATAAACCAATCGCCATCTGCGTGGGCAACACCCTCAGCAGCGCGGTTAATATAGATATCTTTTCCGCGATAGCACGCTATCTTTCGGCTCTTATGCAGTGTGCCTGTCATCAATCTGAATGCCATCAATGGAAGCTCCCAAAAACTGAATTTCTCAACTGTAGTGACCTCGAGCAGACCATCGAAGCAACTTGCAAGTGGGGCGATTTTTGCATTGTTTCCCCACTGATTTGAGTTGCCGATAGTGATTAAGAGCGAGTCGGTTTGATGCTCCTCGCCATCAATTGTTATTGTGTAGTGTTCGGGCGAGTAGTTGCGCCAAGTGTTTAAGCCCAACTTAATATAGTTTGCAACTCCTCGCTTTCCGCTTTTGGCAAATCGCTCGCTTACCACAGCATCGAAGCCTACTCCGCAGACCGAGAAAAATGGGCGACCATTAATCTCGGCGGTATCCATTCGCTTGCACTCGCCTTGCTCGATAGTTTGTATCGCCTTTCGGATATTGTGCGAGAGTCCGAGGTGGCGTGCCAAGCCATCGCCACTACCGCAAGGGATAATGCCGAGAATCTTCTCGGTGCCGACAATACCTCGTGCCACCTCATTGACGGTACCATCGCCTCCTACTGCCACTACGATATCGTCAGTAGCTTCTCGTGCAAGCACCTCGGCGTGGCCGGCATACTCGGTATAGACTACCTTGTAACCTTTGGCGAGTAGTCGTTGGACAATCTTAGCTTTCTTACCTTTGCCAGATATGGGATTGATGATAAAGAGCATTACTCGAAGATGTTTTTAGATTCGTCGTAGAACGAAGTATGTAACCCGAGGAACTTTAATACACTGTGATAGATGTTGTGGTGTCCTGCAAGTTCGATCTCCTTGACCTTTAACATAGAATTGTCAGATGTCCAGATAATAAACGGAATATCCAACTGCTCTGCCGGTGCCATCGACATCGGCACACCGTGCATGTAGAAACCTCCCTCACCAAGCGACTCTCCGTGGTCGGAGATGAAGATTACACACGAGCGTCTGTCGGGGAACTCACTCTTCAACATCTCTATAACCGAATGTACCAAATAATCGGTATAAACGATTGTATTGTCGTATGCATTTATCAACTCCTCGTACTTGGCCTCTGACAACTCCACGACTTGACTCTCAGGCTTAAACTTCTTGAACTCCGGAGGTGTGCTATGGTAGTACTCAGGCCCGTGGCTGGTGTAGGTGTGAATACCTATGAAGATTTTATTCTTATCGCAAGATGAAATCTCCTTTTGCAAGCCATGGAAGAGTATCCCGTCATATTGGATATTCGCTTCAGGATATATATTTTTTAAATCATCTTTTGTAAATTGTTTGGCGATATGGAGCGGCGGCGTACCCCAATTACTCCTTCGCCAAATCACGTCCACGCCATTTCTTTCAAGATAGTTTGGAAGAATCTCGTACAAAGTACCCCTGCTCTTTTTGTGTTGGAGAATAGCTCTGACCGTACTCAATGTATATGTGTCCGATGCCTTGGATTTGAGTGCTACGACACCGTCGTTTTTTAATAACGGATTTGTCTCCTTCTCGTATCCATAGAGCGAGAAGTTCTTACTTCGTGCCGACTCGCCAATGATAAGCACAACAATATCCTTGCTATTATTAACCACCTCTGCATCTGGTAGGATAACCTCCTTTTCGCTCTTTAACTTACTGCGACTATAATAATGCATGGAGTTTATGATATAAGACCAAGTCATAAGCTTGCTACCTATAACTCGGGAGTGACGGTCAATCCAAGACACATTTTTGTAGTTGCTACCTACAACTCCCAAAATTAACACAAGGGTGACACCAACGTTAGCAAAGAGTCTCTTTATTGAGCCATAATCGACCCTCTTACGAACGAGCAAAATAGTTGGCAGTACTCCGAGCAGTAGCGCATAAGCCAACATCGTCCACGATAAGAAACTTATTGACTCCGACAATTGAGTATTGAAGACATTTGCCATCATACTTCTATCAATCAGCACATTATAGGTAACGATAAAATATAGACATATCGCATTACCTATAAGGGTAAAAGCGATTATGCATTTACCTACAATGCGTCCCAGATAAAGAAGGAGATAGTATACCAGATAATTTAGGAGAGGCATAAGTATCACCATGCTGATAACTATCCAAACACCGCTGAAATCATGGTTTACATTTTTAACCACATGGCTAAAAAATGGGTAATGAAATGCTAATAGAGTGTAGATGCTCATAAGTGCACTCACATAGGTAAGACTTCTCTTATGGTTAAGAAACTCTACGCATCTCGCCTTTATTTTGGCGATGTTAATATTGAAATTCTCGTTAGTCATCTCTTTACTATATATCTATAAAGCGCATTCGCACTCAATCAGAACCCCTTTTATACGTGTATGAGTGCGGAAATAGATTCTCGGCCAGAATGTACGCTCATCGCAACCGTAAGCTCTATTCAGGCTGATATCCCGTATCTTCGAGTAGTTTTGCGCCATTTGCCGCAGCGACAGCAAGGCTGTCGCAACGATTATTCTCAACCGTTTCTGCATGACCTTTAATCCACACAAAACGAACGTGGTGGCGGCGATATGCTCTCAAAAAGCGTATCCAAAGGTCGGGATTTTTCTTGCCCGCAAAGCGCTTCTTCTCCCAACCGAAAACCCAGCCTTGCGATACCGCATCGACCACATACTTCGAGTCGGAGTAGATGGTAACCTCCGAGCCATCGAACTTCAACGCTTCGAGTGCCACGCATACCGCCATAAGCTCCATGCGGTTGTTTGTCGTAAGACGAAAACCTTGCGAAAGCTCCTTGCGGTGAGGTCCACTTATAAGTACCACGCCATACCCACCCGGCCCAGGATTACCGAGAGCCGAGCCGTCTGTATAGATGGTTATTACGGGTGTCATATCTATCCTAACACGATTTTTTCAAGTTCCGAGAAGTGGTTGATAATGTATCGCGCACCCCTCTCGCGCAGTATTTCAGGCGAATGGCTACCATAGGTTACACCGCATAGGTGACAACCCGCCTCGCGCCCCATATCCATATCGAGCGAAGCATCTCCGACAACCAATGCCTCCTCGCCCTTGATATTGCAACGGCGCAACACCTCCAACGCGATATCGGGAGCAGGTTTTACATTCTCCACATCTTCTACGGCAACGATATCGTCAATATACTGCGCAATGCCGAGATTAGTTGTCAGACGGCGGAGTACAGGTTGAATATTATTCGAGGCTATAACAATCTTTACGCCCGCTTTTTTGAGATGGTCAAGGGTTTCAACAACGCCATCAAACAACTCAATAAGCCCTTCAGCCTCCTCTTGGTATATCTTATTATATTCGCCAATCATCTGCTCGATGGTTGCATCGTCAATATTCTCATCGCCCGAAAAGCATCGAAATGCAAATGGTAAGGCCAAAGCGAAATTCTTGTATACAACCTCCTTCTTCACCTCGTAGCCATACATGCCGAGCATCTTCCGCGCAGCATAAAAAATTGCCGGTACGGTGCAAGCCGTTGTACCATCGAAATCGAGCATTACAACTTTATAATTCATATCTATTGTGTTATCTTTACCAACTGCTCGCGATATGCATCTAAGATACGCGATTTTGAGATAAAACCGCGATAGTGATTCTCTTTATCTACCACAGGCAGCATCCATGTACGATTCGCTTCAAAGCGAGGCAACACCTCCTGCATAATCTCGTGTTCGAGAATCTTATCCGGTGGCTGTATCATATAGTTCGTAATGGAATTACCTCGTTTCGATGGCTTGAACATATCCTCGCGCAGGTCATCAAGCTGAACAATGCCGAGCAGATGCCCAAAATTATCAATAACAGGGAATATGTTTCTTTTCGAAGTCGAGATAATATCGACAATATCGCCCAAAGTAAAGTGCTCCTTAATGCGCACAAAGTCGGTCTCCATCAACTCGTCAAGATTGAGGAATACCAACACCGACTGATCCTTATCGTGGGTAAGCAAATCACCTTTTTGGCGCAGATGCTTTGTGTAGATAGAGTCCGGATCCAAGTATCTGCCTACGGCAAAGGCGATACACGCCACTATCATCAAAGGAAGGAATAATCCGTAACCGTTTGATAGTTCGGCAATAAGGAAGATTGCCGTCAATGGCGCTTTCATCACACCCGCCATCACACCGGCCATACCTACGAGGGTAAATGTTGCTATCGAAACATCAGCACCGAGCATATTGCAAATAATAGCCGAGCCTGCACCCGTAAATGCTCCGACAAAGAGCGATGGGGCAAATGTACCTCCCACTCCTCCTGCGGCATTTGTGGTGGCCATTGCAACAACCTTAAAGAATATAATGGCAATGATATATACAAGTGAAACCCACTCTATTTCGCGGAAATCATAGAAGAGCGAATTCTCGAAAATTGTATATTTATCACCTCGCATCAACGATGTAAAGGCCTCGTAGCCCTCGCCATATAGCGGTGGGAATACAAAAATCAGGATACCGAGAATTATGCCCGCGATAGCCCAACGAGTATATTGGTTCTTAATCGAGCGCACCAACTCCCCAACCTTTGCATTGGCGGTGGTGAAGTAGTACGAAATTCCTCCACACAATGCTCCAAGCAGAATAAAGAGAGGAATATGCTTAATCTGAAAGCCATCAGCCGCAGTTAGCGTTACGGATATAATTGGGTCGAAACCTCTGAGGACAAGGGCTATGGTAGTAGCCGTAACCGACGAAACAAGCAACGGAATGATAGATGTGGAGGTGATATCGAGCATCAGAATCTCCAACACAAAGACCACACCCGTAATTGGTGCTTTGAAGATAGCCGCCACAGCCGCACCTGCGCCACAGCAGAGCAACAAGGTGATATTTTTGTAGTTGAGTTTTGCAAGTTTTCCGACATTAGAGCCGAGTGCAGCACCCGTCAGCACAATTGGAGCCTCAGGACCTACCGAGCCTCCGAAACCGATTGTTACGGCACCGCCTACCATCGAGGTCCAGCAGTTGTGACCTGCAATCTGTGAGCCTCGTCTTGACATTGCATAGAGTACGCGTGTAACGCCCTCCGAGATATTATCTCTGACGATATATCGCACAAAGAGTGTAGCCAAGACGATACCGATAACGGGATAGAGCAGGTAGAGAAAGTGATAGGTATCGACATCGAACCAATTGACCAAACCCTCTTTGATAAGGTGCAATAACATCTCGAACAGATAGGTCGCCAAACCCGCCAAAGTTCCCACCACAACAGCGAGAATGAGCATCATTTGACGCTCGGTCAGTCGCTTTGTGATGCCCAAAAACCAACGGTAAATCTTCTCTCGGTTGGCCTTGCTTATGTAATTGGAACGCTCAATCATACCAAACGGAAAGCGGAAAACGGAAAGCGGAAAACTTTTTAATTTGAAGATTCTCTAAATCTTTTTGCCTGTTCTGCAATCAGCTCCTTGTCCTCGAAGTAGTTAATCTTCATCGCCTCGCGGACATCGTGAAGGGTTGCGGCAGCCGTAGCACGAGCCTCAGCTGTACCCTTTTCGGGAATTGCGTAAACCTCCTCAATCTTCTGCTCCCACTCCTTGCGGCGTGCGCGAATAGGCTCCAAAATCTCCTCCAATACAGCAATCAACAACTTCTTGCACTTTACATCGCCCAAACCTCCACGGCGATAGTGCTCCTTCATCTCGTCAAGGTTTTTGTAATCAGGCAGATATTTCTCGAAATGGATATCGCAGCAGAAGGCATCTAAGTAGGTGAATACGCAGTTACCCTCAACCTTACCGGGGTCCTCGATGCGGAGGTGGTCAGGGTCGGTGTACATCGACATCACCTTCTGCTTAACCTCCTTTGGAGAATCCGAGAGGTAGATGCAGTTGCCGAGCGACTTCGACATCTTCGCCTTACCATCAGTTCCCGGCAGACGCATACAGACACAATTCTCGGGAAGGAGAATCTCCGGCTCAACAAGTGTCTCGCCGTATGTTGAGTTGAATTTGTGTACTATCTCACGTGCCTGCTCAATCATTGGCTCTTGGTCTGCTCCCGCAGGTACGGTCGTAGCGCGGAATGCGGTGATATCCGATGCCTGCGAAATCGGATAGGTGAAGAAGCCGACAGGAATACCTTGTTTTTGAGTAGTGTCGCCCTCGGCGGTATTCTCCGAGAAGCCGCGCAACTGAATCTCCGCCTTTACGGTTGGGTTGCGCTGCAAACGTTGCACCGTTACGAGGTTCATATAGTAGAAAGCCAACTCGGTCAATTCGGCTACCTGCGACTGAATGAAGATTGTCGATTTCTCGGGGTCAAGACCGCACGAAAGGTAATCGAGGGCCACCTCGATAATGTTCTGACGCACCTTTTCGGGATTGTCGAAGTTGTCGGTCAAAGCCTGCGCATCGGCAATCATAATAAATATTTTCTCGAACTCGCCCGAGTTCTGCAACTCCACACGGCGGCGCAACGAGCCAACAAAGTGTCCCAAATGCAAACGACCGGTCGGACGGTCACCTGTAAGTATAATTTTACCCATACCTATATCAAAAAGTGTTTAATTGTGCAAATATAGTGAATTAAACGGAAAACGGAAAGCGGAAAACGGAAAACTTTTAATTTAGTGAGAACTGAAAACTGAAAACGGAAAACTGAGAGCTGAGAACTGAGAACTGAGAACTTAGAGCGCACCCCATAGAGCGACCAACGGGAGCGCCCCCATAAAGGGCGGAACGCCCCTAACACCACACTTTATCGTTTTTCGATAAACATACCCCACACAATCACACCACCCTCCTTTGCGTGTTATCGTTTTTCGATAAAACGAATATTTTTTAAACCCAAAAATGCAAGTTTTCCGTTTTCCGTTTTCCGTTTTCCGTTTTTATCTCTATCTTTGCATCACACAAGCAAAACAGAAAAAAGTTATGTCGTTACTACGATTTAAGATGTTCGAGAAGGCTCTCGACCATAAGCCGGTCGAGGTAAAAGCCCCTTCACGCAATCCGTCAGACTATTTTGGCGAGATGGTTTTCGGTCGCCAGCAGATGCGCAAGTACCTCAACAAGCAGATTTACACCGCACTGCTCGACACTATCGAGAACAACACCCCACTCTCGGCAGATATTGCCGATGCGGTAGCTGCGGGAATGCGTCAGTGGGCACTCGAAAATGGCGCAGACCACTACTGCCACTGGTTTCAGCCACTTACGGGTGGAACGGCAGAGAAGCACGACTCCTTCTCCGAGCCCGATGGCACGGGAGGTATGCTCGAAGAGTTCTCGGGCAAGGTGCTTGTTCAGCAGGAGCCTGATGCATCGTCTTTCCCAAGTGGAGGTATCCGCAACACCTTCGAGGCACGCGGTTACTCGGCATGGGATCCGACATCGCCTGCATTTATCGTAGATACAACGCTCTGTATTCCAACGGTTTTCATCTCCTACACAGGCGAGGCGCTCGACTACAAAACCCCTCTGCTCCGTTCAATCACAGCAGTTTCGAATGCCGCAACAGAGGTTTGTCGTTACTTCGACCGCAGTGTTGAGCATGTAAAGGTCTTTCTCGGTTGGGAGCAGGAGTACTTCTTGGTTGATGATGCCCTCTGGTCGGCACGCCCCGACCTTGTGCAGACAGGTCGTACCCTTATGGGACACGAGTCGGCAAAAAATCAGCAGTTAGACGACCACTATTTCGGTGCTATTCCGCAGCGAGTGCTCGCCTTTATGAAGGATTTGGAGTATGAGTGTCTGAAACTCGGTATTCCACTCAAAACACGCCACAACGAGGTTGCACCAAACCAATTCGAGTTGGCTCCTATATACGAGGAGGCAAACCTTGCAAATGACCACAATCAATTGTTGATGACCATAATGGGTAAGGTTGCAACACGTCACCATTTCCGCGTACTTCTGCACGAAAAGCCATTCAAAGGCATTAACGGCTCGGGTAAGCACAACAATTGGTCGCTCGGCACAAACACAGGCGTAAATCTTCTCAAACCCGGTCGCACCGCCTTTGAAAATCTGCAGTTTATGACCTTCCTCGTAAATGTTATTGCTGCCGTACATCGTCACAATGGATTATTGAAGGCTTCGGTGATGAGTGCATCAAACGAGCATCGCTTGGGAGCAGGTGAGGCACCTCCGACAATTATCTCGACCTTCCTCGGAACACAGATTTCGGAGGTACTCGACAAGATTGAGCAGTCGCTCGACAACGAGGATATCCGCTTCGACTCAAAGAATCTATTTCGCATGGGCGGTCTGACGCAGATTCCATCACTTCTGCTCGACAATACCGACCGCAACCGCACCTCTCCATTTGCCTTCACGGGTAATCGTTTCGAGTTCCGTGCGGTAGGCTCTTCGGACAACTGCGCCGATGCGATGATTGTACTCAATACCGCTGTTGCAGAGGCACTTATCGACTTCCGCAAGACGGTTGATGCCCGTATAGCCAAGGGAGAGAAGAAGGATAAGGCAATATATGAGCGATTGCGCGAGTTGATTCGCGAGTGCAAGGCGATTCGTTTCGATGGCAACGGCTACTCGGAGGAGTGGCGCAAGGAGGCAGAGCGCAGAGGTCTTGACTGCGAAACATCGGCTCCACTCGTTCTCGACCGCTATCTCGACAGCAAGAGTCTTGAGTTGTTCGCCTCAATGGGCGTATATAGCGCAAAGGAGATTGAGGCGCGTACCGAGATTAAGTGGGAGCAGTATGTCAAGAAGATTCAGATTGAAGCGCGTGTATTGGGCGAGTTGGCGATGAACCATATTGTACCTATCGCCTCACGCTACGAGGATATTCTCTTGGACAAGGTTTGGAAGATGCACCAGATAGGTATGAAGTCGAAGAGCGATGAGGAGTTAATTCGCCTTATTCAAAGACGCACCGCCCTGATTCAGAAGTTGGTAGCCGATATGATTGAGGCTCGCAAAAAGGCTAATGTTATCGAAAATACCCGTCAGAAGGCTATCACCTACCACGATACCGTAGCGGTCTATTTCGACAAGATTCGCACCGAGGTCGATAAGCTCGAAGAGGTAGTTGATGACCAGATTTGGACACTGCCCAAGTATAGAGAAATCCTATTTGTGAAATAGTTTCACAAATAGGATTGCTTTGCCAATAGCTATAGCTATTGGCTTTTTTTGTTTTGCGAACTCCGAGGGTGGTCAAGGCGCAAGCGATGATAGGGATTATAGGGGCGGGCGTTCCGCCCTTTATGGGGGCGCTCCCGTTGGTCGCTCTATGGGGTGCGCTCTAAGTTTTTCCGTTTTCTGAACTCCGAGGGTGGTCAAGGCGCAGACTTTTTTAAGGAGTTTAAGGAATTTAATGAATTTAAGGAATGCGCTGAAAGTTTTCCGCTTTCCGTTTTCTGTTTTCCGTTTTCCGTTCTCCGTTTTCCGTTCTCAACTCTCCGCATATACTAAAACAATTTTCATCTTCGTTATAGTGCCGAAAATTTGTATAATGGAGATGAAAACTAATATTTCTAAGAGTTTGGAGAGCGCAATGGCGCAGGCGGTATTCAACACGGCACAAGTCGACACACAATGCTCTCTCAAAGATTGTTTAATGTTGCAAATACTCTCTTCGGAGGGCTCGATGGCATATAATATATTCAAAGAGTTGTTGCAGGATTGGCAACTCTTTCAGTTAAAGTTGCGATTGGAGCGCGTAGCCTATCGCATGGGGCACGACACCATCTCGCCCGACATCTTCTATAAGGAGTACTCCAACCATCTCGCGGAGCGTTTCTCTGATGTAGGGAAAATCTCGACCTCACACGCCGTAATTGATATTTTGGAGGATACGACTACCCTATCCTCTCGAATTTTTGCACTATACAATATCACGGCAGAGGTATTCTCCATGCAAGCGGAAAACGGAAAGCGGAAAACGGAAAACGAGAGTAGCAATAGTAATACAACAGAACCTACTTTGGCAATAACAGAGAAGATTGAAAACTCTGTTTTGAAGCGATTTGGCACAGATTTAACCGAATTGGCACGACAGGGTAAAATAGACTCCGTAGTAGGTCGCACGAATGAAACGGAGCGTGTTGTGCAGATTCTTGCCCGCCGCAAAAAAAATAACCCCGTACTCGTTGGCGAGGCTGGTGTCGGCAAAAGTGCCATTGTGGAGGGGTTGGCTCTACGCATTGTGGCAGGCAATGTTCCACACACCATAGCCGACAAACGCATATTCTCGCTTGATATCGCATCGCTTGTTGCCGGCACAAAGTTTCGAGGTGAGTTCGAGGAGCGACTCGAGCAGGTACTCGATGAGTTGCGCAGTCGGGGCGATACAATTCTCTTTATTGACGAGATACACACCATAGTCGGCGCAGGTGCAACACAAGGCTCGCTCGATACGGCAAATATCTTGAAGCCGGCTCTTGCGCGTGGCGAAATTCAGACCATCGGAGCCACCACGCCCGACGAATATCGCGAAAATATCGAGCGCGATTCGGCCCTCGAACGCCGTTTTCAGCGAGTGATGGTAGAGCCGACAACCGAGAGCGAAACGCTTGATATTCTGCGCAATATTGCACCAATTTACGAGCAACATCACTCCGTGCGCTATACCGAGGAGGCTCTGCGAGCATGTGTGGAGTTATCGGGGCGATACATTACCGACCGCCACTTTCCCGACAAGGCGATAGACCTTTTAGACGAGGTCGGTGCTACGGCACACCTCAACCACGAAGGAGCATTTGTCGAGATTGACAAGGCGGAAGTAGCGAAGTGTTTGACAGTTGCAACGGGAATACCTGCCGAGCAGATGACAACCTCAACGGCTCTCCATCTGCAAGGTTTGGAGCAGCACCTGACCTCTCACATTATCGGTCAGGAGGAGGCTTTGCGCCGTATCTCACGCCATATCTGCCGTGCCCATTCGGGGTTGCACGATGAGCGCAGACCTCTCGGAGTGTTTCTCGTGGCAGGACCTACGGGAGTGGGCAAGACGCTTATGGCTAAGGAGTTGGCATATCACCTCTTTGGCTCTCGAAGTGCGCTTATACGATTGGATATGTCGGAGTTTGGCGAGGCACACAATGTCGCACGACTTATTGGCTCACCTCCGGGATATGTAGGTTATGGCGAGGGTGGACAGCTCACCGAGGCGGTACGCCGTAAGCCCTACTCGGTGGTGTTGCTTGATGAGATTGAGAAGGCGCACCCGTCCATCTTCAACACGCTACTACAACTCTTTGATGAGGGGCGATTGACCGATGGCTCAGGGCGTACGGTCGACTTCCGCAATACAATAGTAATTATGACCTCGAATATCGGCTCGCGCGAGGTGGCGGAGCGTGGCAACAGCATAGGTTTCGGTGTATCAGTGCAGCAACTACACCCCACAGCCGAAGCGGAGTATCGCCGTGCTGCCGAGCGAACATTTGCACCTGAGTTTCTCAATCGTATTGACGAGGTGATACTCTTTGCTCCGCTATCCGAGCGCGATGCCGAGCAGATTGTACGCTTGGAGATTGAGGTGTTGCGCCAGCGACTCTTAAAACTTGGCTATCGTCTGCGTGTGACACCTACGGCACTGCGAGAGTTGGCTCGGCTCGGTTTTTCATCGCGCTACGGAGCAAGAGCCATTCGCCGTACGGTTGTCAGCGAGGTCGAGGAGCCAATTGCCTCAATGATTGTCGCAGGGGAGCTTGCGCCAAATGCTGAAATTGTGGTCGGAGCAACCAAAGGGAAGATTACAACTCGGCAGAGCCGTGCAATGGCAGGATAGAGTGAGGAGTGAGGAGTGAAGAGTGAGTAGTGAGTAGTGAGTTGAAAGAAAATAATTCTTAATTCTCAACTCTCAATTCTCAATTTATTGGTATCTTTGCGACCGATTATGGCATTTAGAGCAAAATATCTATCCAAGGTGGGCGAAATTTTGCGCCTTGCACTGCCCGTAGTATTGGCACAATTGGGCTATATTGCGGTGCAGGTGGCGGATAGTGCCATGGTGGGAATGTATGGCGGCGAAGATGCCGTACCGCTGGCTGCAGTGGCATTCGGCTCTACTATTGCGTGGGTATTCACTTTTTTGTGCATGGGGCTCTCGATTGGACTTACGCCTATAATCGGAGAACTCTTTGTTCAGAAGCGCAAACAAGAGATGGCTCACTATCTCGAAACGACACTACTCTTCTACCCCATCTTTGGTTTGGCGTGTATGGCATTACAAATTGCCACAGAGCCCCTACTCTACCACTTAGGACAACCCATCGAAGTGGTTGACATGGCTCTACCATATTACCGCCTGATGGCATACTGCTTGCCATTTGCAATGTTCTACGGCTCGTTTAAACAGTTTTTGGAGGGCGTAGGCAATACAAAGTCGGCAATGATTGTTGCCATCATTACCAATATAATAAACATTGCGCTTAACTATGTCTTTATCTTTGGTAAGTGCGGTTTTGAGCCGATGGGAGTATATGGAGCAGGTTTGGCAACTCTTATCTCCCGTATTCTCAACCCGATACTGCTCGGCGGATACTTTGTCTACGCAAAGCGTTACAGAGAGTATATCTCGCTATTCTCGCGAAAGGCTAAACATTGGAAAAATTCGGTGCATCTGCTAAAAATGGGACTCCCCATATCGGGGCAGATGGTGTTGGAGGCGTTGGCATTTATCGTTACAGGCATCATGATGGGCTGGTTTGGCGCGGAGGCTATTAGTGCCAATCAGGTGGGTAACACCTACAGTAACTGCACCTTCTTGATGGTACTGTCGCTCGGCTCGGCTACTACGATTTGCGTATCGCACGCCTTCGGTCGAAAAAACATCAACGAGATTTGCGATGTGGTGCGCTCCTCGCTCTCGATGGCGGTGGTGTGGGGCATCGGCGTAATTGCAACCTTTGTATCCTTACGACACATTATGCCAATGTTATTTACCCAGAACGAGGAGGTTATTGCTCTCGCCTCGCAGATGCTAATCCTCTATGGAGCATTCCAACTCTCTGATGCATTGCAATGTATTTTAGTGGGTGTCTTACGAGGATTACAACAGGTGCGAAGTATAGCCGTGATATCGTTTATTGCCTACATCGTACTTAATATACCGGTGGGATACTTTGTGGCTTTCCAACTCGGAATGGGCGCTACGGGATTGATTGTCGGTTATATCGTTGGGCTCTCAACCGCAGCCATTCTATATGGCGTTCAAGTTGCGCGTTATCTGCGCTATCTACGAAAGATATCGTAGAAATCTACTTTTTCTGTTGCGACTTGCATATTTATTGAAAAGTTTTCTTAAATTTGTAGAGGCGTTAGGGTATTTAACGATATATCTACCGCAGGGTGGTGCAAAATTTACAAATTAGAGTCCTACAAAAGGAGAAAAAATTAGAGGTAATTTAGGAAATTTTGCACTAAACAAGGCGACAAACCCGCAGCATAGTAGACCTATGTGAGGAGTTTGGAGTCCGCAGAGCAGTGTGAAATTTACAAATTAGAATAATTTTTATGGAGGTTTGGCATTATTGGGTTATTATAGCCCTCGTATTTGTGATTGTGGAGATGTTTACGACAGGTTTTGCTGTGATGTGCATCTCGTTTGGTTGTCTGTTTGGAGCAGCGGCTTCGGCTTTGGATTGGGATATTAAGTGGCAACTGCTCGCTTTTGCCGTTGGTACAGTGCTGGCATTTTTGACAGTACGACCATTGGTATATAAATTCTTCTACAAGAAGGGGCAGGAGGTCAAGACAAATGTCGATGCATTGGTTGGTCGCCGCGCTATCGTTACAGAACGTATCGAAGGCGAACTGCACGCCGGTCGCGTAAAAATTGATGGCGATGATTGGAAAGCAGTATCGCTTGACACAGAGCCTATTGAGGTCGGTGCAGCCGTTGAGATAACCGCCATCAACAGCGTAATTTTAACCGTCAAGAAATTGTAAATTTTTAATTTAGGAATAGCTATGGGAGCATTAGTGATTTTTGGAATTATCGCACTGATTGCGATACTCTATGTATTGGTAGGATTTACCATTGTACAGCAGTCGGAAACGCGCGTTGTGGAGCGACTCGGAAAGTATCATCGCACCTTGCAGTCGGGAATTAACTTTATCCTTCCGATTATCGACCGCGCACGACCTGTATATTCGCGCTACGAGCGCAACTCTATTGACGGCACTATCGTAGTTACGAAACTCTCGGACAAGATTGACCTTCGCGAGCAGGTTTACGATTTTCCGAAGCAGAGCGTTATTACGAAGGATAATGTAACGACCACTATCAACGCGTTGCTCTACTTCCAAATCGTGGAGCCCGTGAAGGCTGTCTACGAGATTGATAACTTGCCAAACGCCATCGAAAAACTCACTCAGACAACTCTCCGAAATGTTATTGGCGAGTTGGAACTTGACGAAACCTTGACCTCGCGCGACACTATCAACTCGAAGCTTCGTGCCGTGCTTGACGATGCTACGAACAAGTGGGGTGTAAAGGTAAATCGCGTTGAGTTGCAGGATATTACACCTCCTGAGTCGGTACGCCGTTCGATGGAGCAGCAGATGCAGGCAGAGCGTGAGCGCCGTGCAAAGGTTTTGGAGGCACGCGGTCAGAAGGAGGCGATGATTCTCCAATCCGAGGGAGAGAAGGAGTCGCAAATCAATCAGGCTGAGGCGGAGCGTCAGACGCAGATTTTGAAGGCTCAGGGAGATGCCGATGCACGAATTTTACAGGCGACAGCCGAGGCTGAGGCTATTCGTAAGGTGGCAGAGGCTATCGCTGCAACAAAGACCGACCCTGCAACCTACATGTTGGTAAGTCGTTATATCGAAACATTGAAGGAGATGGCAGCAGGTAGCGATTCGAAATTGGTTTATCTGCCATACGAGTCGAGCAACCTTATGAGCGCACTTGGTGCTTTGACTGACCTCACAAAGAAGTAGTAGGCGTAGTACTTACAACAAATGCCGAGCAGTTTTGCTCGGCATTTGTTATTAGTTTTCCGTTTTCCGTTTTCCGTTTTCCGTTTTTATCGTCTGGTTACCTGCAAGGCTCGCTCCTCCTCGGCATCTTTTTCGAGGATATCATCGCCCTCCCAATCGAACATAGGAAACTCTTTACATTCGCCCAATTGGAAACGAGTGTAGGTTATCGGCAGACCTCGCTCGAGATATATCTGCTCGTAGGCGGTCTTTACCGACAAAACCTCGTCAGCATAACCCGAGCCGTAGATATCGTTATTCGCCACCTCGCACTTCAAACCAAACTTCTCGATAACAGCCGAAGAGTATTGGAAGAGGTGCTGCGAATCGGTTTTGAGGTTTATCCAACCATCTTTGCGAAGCAACTTGGCGTAGTACTCTAAGAATATCGGAGCCGTCAAACGCTTCTTTGCACGCTTGGTGCGGAGTTGTGGGTCCGGGAATGTAATCCAAATCTCATCAACCTCACCCTCAGCAAAGAGCGATGTGATAAACTCTATTCGGGCACGCAAAAAAACCACATTGCCCATCTTGCGCTCCGTTGCGGTCTTTGTGCCACGCCAGATGCGGGCACCTTTGATATCCACACCGATAAAGTTCTTGTCGGGGTTGCGTTCGGCAAGCGCAACGGTATATTCGCCCTTACCACAACCGAGTTCGAGGATTATAGGGTTATCGTTGTGGAAGAAATCTTTGCGCCAATTACCCTTCAACGGGTGGTCGGTGCGAAACATCTCCTCGAATGCCGGTTGCACGAAACACTCGAAGGTTAGGTTTTCTGCAAATTTACGGAGTTTATCTTTTCCCATCTCTTTTGTTTTTTCAGTTTTCCGAACTCCTAACGTAGTCAAAGCGCAAGCGATGATAGGGGTTATAGGGGTAATAGGGATTATAGGGTGCGCTGAAAGTTTTTTAACTACTCGCTACTCACTAACGAAGTTCTACTCCTATCGCCTCGATACCCCGTACTGCCGATTGTGGCTCGAAGGAGAAGGTGTAGATCCCTTTTTGATTTAATAAAACATCTGCTCGATATGGCAGACTCTCGGTTGTTGCAACCGTAAGTGCCGTGCGAGGGTGATGCAACGGCAATATCACCTCCTCCTCGAAATGGCGGGCATCGGGTGTTCTAACCGTTACTTTTAGCGGTAATGATGTCTGCTGAAAGTTGTCGTTGTAGCGAAGGGTTATATTAAGATTGCGCAACGAAAGTGTATCGTTATTGTCAAATACAACACTCTCGGCACTATCCCACGACCGCACATCAACGCCTACCATCTGCGTATTTTGCGGAGCAAGGCAACTACACATCGCCATTGCCAACACAGCCACTATGATACGCATACCACCCCTCATTGCTCTACTCCTGCTTAGGCTTGTTCTGGTTATTGTGATGATGTCGGTGAGGCCTGTGGTGATGACCACCCTGCTGACCGCTTTGGTTGTCCTGCTGCGCAGTCTGACTATTTTGAGCGTTATTACTCTCGTCTTTC
Source organism: Alistipes sp. (assembly GCA_017937805.1). Lineage (GTDB taxonomy): Bacteria > Bacteroidota > Bacteroidia > Bacteroidales > Rikenellaceae > Alistipes. The sequence goes on from JAGBCX010000001.1 coordinate 17,397, forward strand.
GTCTCTCGTTTCTCGTCTGAGTTATGGCGATTCTTTTTCTTTTTACGCTTCTTTGCCTTGTCGAAACGAGTAATGCTATCCTCCTCGGTGCGATATGTAGGCTCCTCAACTTGCGGCTCGAAATCCTCGCCGAGAATAGACTCAACCTTTCCGCCATTGCGATTTACCGCCAAAATCTCACGAACACGCGACACCGGAATTGTTACCAAGTTCGACATCGAATCCTTACTTGTCGAGAAGGTCATCGTGTGAGCGAGGATATCGCTCTTCACGAGGAAGTATTCGCCATCTATCGCCTGCAATGGCTCACGCAAGCGTGGCATCGAACGACGTGCATCGGCATAAACATCGTACTCGTAGGTCAGACAACACTTCAATTTCGAGCATTGTCCTGCCAACTTCAATGGGTTAAGCGAGAGGTCTTGAACGCGTGCCGCACCTGTGGTTACACTCGAAAAACTCGATACCCACGATGCACAACACAACTCACGACCACACGCACCGATACCGCCAATGCGACCAGCCTCCTGACGAGCGCCAATCTGCTTCATCTCGATACGGATATGGAACTGCTCGGCAAAGACCTTGATAAGTTCGCGGAAATCGACACGACCATCGGCAATATAGTAGAATATCGCCTTAATCTTATCGCCCTGATACTCCACATCGCCAATCTTCATATCCAAGCCCATATCCGCTGCAATTTGGCGCGAGCGAATCATTGTTTCGTGTTCGAGGGCGATGGCCTCCTGCCACTTCTCGATATCGTAAGGGCGAGCCTTGCGGTAAATCTTCTTAAACTCGCCATTTTGCGGATTGAAGCCAAGACGCTTCATCTGTCGTGCCACCATATCGCCCGTAAGCGAGATGATACCAATATCGTGACCGGGCGAAGCCTCTACTGCTACTATATCACCAACTTGCAACTGCAAGTTGTTGACATTCTGATAGAACGAACGGCGCGTATTCTTAAATCGTACCTCGAAAATATCGGTCGGGAAGTTGTCGGGGTATTCACCGAGCCAAGGCTCCTCGTGCAGACGAAAGCAGCCACGAGCCTCTCTTGCATAGGGCTCACCCGCCTCATTTACGCCAAAGGCAACGCCACGACCAACTTCGGGTTTATCGTATTTTGTATAATCCATAATTTCGCAAAAGTCAATATTTTGCGTAAAGATACAAATAAAAATTAAGAATTAAGAATTTAAAATTAAGAATTTTTAGAAGGAGTTTAGAGAGATTAGGGAATTTAGAGAAATTAAAGAAAATTGTTTTTAGGCAGATGAGAGCAAGACAAAAGCCCATTTAATAAAAAGTCCCCCTCACAGGAGGGGGATTTAGGGGGTGGGTAACACACCCGTCGCATAAAGAAAATTGATTTTAAGCAGATGAGAGCAAGGC
>JAGBCX010000007.1 GCA_017937805.1 Alistipes sp.
CACCAAGCATCTGTCGTATTTGCCTACGGCAATACCACCTCTCGCGACTATCCCACTCACGCAGTGTGTAGGGTACTGCTCACGATTTGCGGGGTTGAGCCGATATTATAGTGATTTATTGCTCGGCTTTCAGCCTGCGCTTTTTTTATAAGGTATCGGCTCTACGGCTTCGCCGGTCGAGTCCCCTACGCACCGCCAAGAAAGATGATCGAAAGGTCATCTTTTTTTGTTTATACGCGAGAGGTGTAGAGCTGCGCTCTATTGCGACAGATGCTTGATGGTCGAAGTGTGCAAGCCCACCTACCACCAAGCATCTGTCGTAAATTTAAGTGGAGAACAAAAAATACTATACACTCCGTCATTGCGAGGAATTGCATTTTGTAGCGGTAGTGATACCTTGTAGAGTCTATGCAATTCCGTGGCAATCTACCATTGTCAACGACCTTGCTGATACCGCAACCTACCGCCCATAAACAGCGGTAGATCCCCACGCTCGGGCATAGATGCAAATCGCACCCCGACCCTCACGGTTGCCCTCCCTCGGGATGACGAGTTGATTATTACCCCGCCGGAATTTGCAAGTGATCCGATTTTTTTGACACTTATTGTCATTGGTTTGCGAAATTATTACTACCTTTACATATCTAAATCGAAGATATATGGATCAGCCGAAGTTGGAGCGTATGTTGCGCCTGATGAAACTAATGACGGGTAATGTGAATTACTCCGTTAACGACCTTGCCGAGCGATTGGATACATCGTATCGCTCGATATATCGCTATATCGAGACCTTCAAGGATGCAGGTTTTGTGGTGCATAAGCTCGATGGCGGCATCTACAAGCTTGGCAAGGAGAGCCGATATTTTCAAGATATCTCGCAGTTGGTGCATTTTACGGATGAGGAGGCGCATATTGTAAATCAACTTATTGCTGGTCTGGATGATAGCAATATGTTGAAGCAGAATCTTCGCCGTAAGCTTAGTTCGGTATACAACTGCACCTCGATGGCAAATAGCATCGTTAAGGGCAAGAATGCAACGAATGTCAACTACCTTATCGAGGCTATAGAGAATCATCGTCAGGTGGTGTTGCACGACTACGCCTCGGCGAATACTGGCTGTCGTGACCGTCTTGTCGAACCCTTTGGCTTTACGACCAACTATGTGCAGTTGTGGTGCTTTGAGCCCGAAAGCGGAATGAACAAACTCTTTAATACGGCGCGAATCGGCGATGTGGAGATATTAAATACGGAGTGGTCGTATGAGGCGGAGCATCGTGAGGGACATATCGACATCTTCCGCACTACTGGCTTTGAGCAACATCGTGTATCTCTTGAGCTTGGCATCCTCTCGCATAACCTCTTAACCGAGGAGTATCCACTCTCGGAGCGCGATATTCGGCAGATTGCCCCAAATCGCTGGCTGTTAGAAACTTTCGTCTGCAACTATCTTGGTGTTGGTCGCTTTGTGATGGGTCTTATTGATGATATCCGCATTGTCGACTCGCCAGAATTTGAAAAGTATATCCGTGAAAAGTTAAATAGTAATAAAATATAGCATTATGAAGAGATTGCTTTTAAGCCTTATAGTTGCTTTGTTTTCAATTGGTTGTGAGCAGTTGCCCGTGCCGCCTGAGCCTCAGCCAAATGACCCTGAGCAGCCTAACTCCGAACTCAATATCGAGGGATATTGGTATATGGTTATGGAGGATCATATCTACACATTGGATGTTCGCACTGGTCAGGCAATCCTTGTTGATTATAGCTACGAAGACTCGGAATGGAATAAAGATGAGATGACCCTAATCTACACGATTAACGAATCGGAGATTGTTGTGCAGATTATAGGTCAAGAGATATGGCGTGCCGATGTCGCTGTTACAGGCGATGTCTTGTCTATATCGAATGATGAGATAATCTATCTATTTGCGAGATATGATGGTTTGGAGAGTTCGTTGGAGGAGGTGAAGCGAGAAATCGAGGAGAATATTATCGAGGAGACTCCAAGCGACAATATTACAACCGATGAAATATTTAATTCGGAAAGCAATATAGTTGCTGCTTTGGGTGCGGTCTATCTATCAATGATTGATGCTGTCGCCGAGCAACTAAACCTTGAAAATATTCGTATCAACAAAGTGGATTTGTTTGGTGTGCCAAAGAGCATTACGCCTGATTCACAGGAGGTTTTATCTACTTGGGAAAAGTGGTATAAGGTTGCTAATGATACGAAATTTATCGTCGAATATTTAGATGCAGAACTCTATCCTAACTATTATAGCGAGGCGGTGGCATTAAAGGCTTTTGTATATTACAACCTCGCTATGTTGTATGGTGTTGTTGTGGAGTATGAGTCAATGGATAGTTGTGCGATTTATAATGCCGCTGAGACTCTTGATATGGTCGAAGATATGCTCACTTCGCTGGGTGAGGTTTCGAACGCAGAGTATAGATTGTCGAATGATGATATTTCGACTCTTCGTGCAGAGATTGCATTGTATCGTGGTGCAAAGGAGCAAGCCGCATCGTTGCTTGCGGATGATGCAGATTTTGCGCTTTCGATTGATTCTGCAAGATTCCCTCAATATTATACTCTGTTTGGTGATGCTATTACAATCTACTCAGAGTCTAAAACTGAACTTCTAAGAAAAGAGATTGGTGGCGAAAATACAAACGCCGATTGGTTATCGCTTCAAGAGGAACGATATGGCTATTGGGCGATGTTAAAGAGAACGAATACCGCTTGCGCGGTTGTTGGCTGTGAGGAGTATGAACTGTTGATGCCAATTCCACAGTTTGAGATAGTGAGAAATCCGCAACTTGTCCAGAATAACGGATATTAATTTGTAATAAATTTTTAGAGGAAGTGGAGGTTTGACGCAAGTTGTCAAACCTCCACTCTATTTTTGTGGCAAATATTCTACAATACTCTAAAATATTACGATTATGGGAGTTGTTTATTCTATGCAGTGTGATCGCTGCAATACATCGTTTACCCATCAGGCGGGTATCGGTTTTGTCTGTAATTGTCACGATTGTGGCGAGTTTGGCGATGAGTCGGCACCTTTCTTCTGCCCTGTGTGCAACAAGCGTTTCGACCCCGAGAACGAGGAGTTCGAGAAGAGTGTTAAAGAGGTGGCTCACTGGGATTAGCCTCATCTACTGCTTCGGTACTCTCCTCGGCCTCGACTACATCTATCTCAAACTCGCTGTCGCCAAGCGTTAGTCGGCAGATGCCGTTCTTCGGCTCATCGACCCAGTCGTAGAGAGGTGGCACAACCCACTCATCGCCAACGCGCAAGCCGTATAGATGCCACTCTTTGGCGAGTGTGGCATTGCTCGGCACAGCCGTTGGGCGGGGCTGGATGGCGCACGCTATATAGTCGGGTAGGCTGATATTCGATGTGAAGATGCTCTCCAAGACCTTGGCTATGCGGTAGTGCGCGGCATCGCCACACTCTTCAAAGAGTTCGAGTGCGTGATGCACGGCGGGGTCTTTGCTGTAGATTGCATTCTCGGGGTTGATAAGACAATTTTCAGCAGTGCGATATTGCAACATCGCCTCTCGGTCGATGGCGAGGGCGGCAAGCATTGTGCTTATCAGCGCAATAGGGTAGTCGTCGATATGCTTGTTGAAGTTGGTGTCGTCACGCATAGGGTGGCGATACGAGAAGGTGCCAATCTCCTCGGCATCGTAGCTCGACATACCCGGTCGCCACGCAGCATCCCAGTCGATAAGTTCCATCTCGCCATCGGGCTTTACGATGATGTTCTCGGGCTTGATATCGCCGTGAGCACCATCGCTCATCAGTGTGCGGTGTGCCAAGCGGTCGAATGCCTCGCTAAATGCCTTGTAGTCTGCATCTTTGCGCCAGAGGAGTGTTTCGAGAGGTGTGCCCTCCACCCAGTCGAGAAGCGCAATATCGGCATACTCCATACGCCCGCGAAAGCCCGCAACGCCAAACTCCTGCGGGTAAAACCTATCGCCATAGATGGCTCGTGCATTGCGGCGACGGCGGAAGTAGCACTTCAATAGAAAAGTGCCCTCCATACCCATCACACGACAGCGCGCAGTGGCAGAGTTGCTGCCCCACGATATGGTGTCGCGCTCGATAAGTATATGTTCGAGCGTACGCAGAAACTGCACATCGGAGCGCAAAGCACCGAGCACACGCACAATATCCAATGCCATTCTCTTTTTGGGTTTGGGTTTGCATAACAAAGTAACACTTTTTTCGTTATATATGCAAACGCAAACGGAAAAATCGGTGCAGATGCGCCACCAAACGGAAAAATTGCGTAACTTTGTAAAGCAAACCTAAACAACGAAACTATGTCAACGATTCTCTGTATTACGATTCTTGCCTATCTGATTATGGGCAAGGATATCAAAAGCCTCTTGGAGGAGGCAAAGTCTATCGACTGGCGACAGAAGACCTCATCGCTTATCGACTCTATCCGCCCCTATGCCTTGAAGGCTGGTAGGGTGGTTGCTCGACCTCTGTTGCAGTTCTACTATGTGTTGGAGGACGATAAGACCTCGACCCTCGACCGTGCGCTAATCTATGCGGCTATCATCTATACCATTTCGCCCGTCAGCATCTTGCCCAGTGCTATATATAAGCTTATCGGCGTTTTGGATGAGGGTGCTGCGGTGATGTATGTCTACAAGAAGGTTAAAGATAAGATTACCCCCACCATCAATGCCAAGGTTGACCACACACTGAATGACTGGTTTGGCGTAGAGTACGAAATGATAAAAGAAGAGAAGTAGGCCTCTTGAAATTGAGAGATATTTGCTCTGCTACGGTTATCTGTGGCAGAGTTTTTTTATTTTTTAGAACAATGTCCCCAGTGAGTGTTGTTCGTTCACGAAAAATTTTCTAATTTTGTGGTGTCGAAATTGTGGCTATCGCTGTCGCTTTTTCGGCGGACATATTTTACGAAAGTGTTTTTCGTAGTCCGAAGTAGAAAATGTGGAAGTTTTCAAGACCAAAGGACTAAACGAACAGCACTCATTTCTTGTGTAGCTATGTGGCTACGCACTCTCTGTGCGTGTACCCCATACTATCCAAGTGTGGGGCATTGTAGCGTTTATTTTGGTCAGGTCTTTCCACAACCTTCTACTTAGTAAACGAGAATCAACTCCACACTTTCTTTGTTTATATACCCCACCATATTGGAGTTGTATGGTTTTGAGCGACAATTTATTATTAACTCAAAACATAAACAATTATGACAAAACTTACAAAGAATGACTACCTCACTCCCGAGGTAGAGGTTATCGCAGTTGCCGTCGAGGAGGGCATCTGCAACAGTGGAAGCACAACTCCCGAGTACAAGGAGGATGACGATGTTATTGTTATCGGATAGCTACAATCATTTAATCTTTTTATACACCAAACAATTATGAGAAAACTTTTCTGGTCGGTACTATGTGTTACCGCCCTCTTCGCATCGTGTGCGGAGGCTGACATTGAGGTGCGCCCCGTAATGGGTGGTGAGGATTTTACCGCAACCATTGCCGAGACACGCGCCGAGCTCGATGGTGTTGCCGTTCTTTGGAACGATGCTGACGAGCTTACAATCTTTACCAAAACTGCTCACAACCGCCACTACAAGGTTAAGTCGTTGAGCAATGGCAACCGTAGCGCAACCTTTGGCTATGTAGGCTTCTCGGGCAACGATGGCTCGGCTATCGAGAATAACTATGCCGTTTACCCCTACGATGCCGATGCAACACTCTCGGGTGAGGTTATCACTACCAAGATTAACGCCGAGCAGGTTTACAATGCTGAGAAGGTGGATTTGTCAAATGCTCTTATGGTGGCTAAATCAACATCTTCGGCTTTGCAGTTTGTAAACTCAACTGCTCTAATGCGCTTCGATGTTGCTAATAATATGCCCGATAGCTATACCTTGAGCTCAATCAAGCTTGTTTCGGCAGCTAATAAGATTGCAGGTGAGGCAACTATCAACCTCTCAACTGATAGCAAGGCAGTGGTAACCGAGAATGGCGTAAACGAAGTAACTCTTTCTGGTATTGATACACCTATTACAGCGGAGAAGCAGGCTTTCTATGTAGTTCTTCCCGCAACCTCATTTGCAGCAAAAGATCTTACCGTAACATTCACTTATGCCGAGGGTGTTGAGAAGTCATTTGCTTTGCCCGCATTTGACCTTGAGTTGGGCTCTATCAAGACTATTGCCTACACAATCAACGAGGGTGAGGACTTTGAGGGCTCTACCCCCGATAGCGGTGAGGACTTCGAGGGCGAGACTCCTGGAACTGAGGCAAAACCCGCAAATAATGAGATTTGGTACACTACATCGGATGAAAATGTTATTGAGACATATAATAGTTTTGATAATTTCGGTGCAAATATAGTCTCTAATACTTATGCTGATGGTAAGGGTGTTATAAAGCTTGATGGTGATGCAACTCGACTTTGGGAGGCTTTTGAGGGTGATGAGACTCTCTTAACTGTAACACTCCCTGATAGCATTACCACTCTTGGTGGGTATTCATTCAGTATTTGTCCTAATCTTACGACAATTAATTTTGGTAATGGTATTACAACTGTTGAGTCAAACGCAATTTTCGATTGCCCTAGCTTGTCTGAATTCTCAGGTAGCATAGTCTCTGATGATGGCTATTGCCTTGTTGTTGAAGGTGTGCTTTACTATATGTTGCCTATTGATGAGAGCGTTACATCTTACTCTATTCCCAATGGCGTTCAGTCGTTTAAATTCTGTAATGTTGGTAGTTCGCATAATGTTACTGAGGTTTCATTCCCTGATAGCCTTACTACCTTAAGTGGTTTCGGTAGTTTCTATAAGAGTTTCTCGAATGTTAAAAAGTATACCGGAAAATTTGCATCAGCAGACGGCTCTTGTTTGATTGAGAGTGGCGATTTGTGTTATTTCGCTCCTCAGGCTCTTACTGGTCTTACATCGTA
>JAGBCX010000008.1 GCA_017937805.1 Alistipes sp.
CCTTCATTCTGCATTCTGAATTTTGCATTTTGAATTTTTTATTCTATCTTTGCACCCGCAATGTAGGACCCATAGCTCAGTTGGTTAGAGCAGCGGACTCATAATCCGAAGGTCGTGGGATCATGCCCCTCTGGGTCCACACAAACGATAGAAGCGAATGGAAAACCATTCGCTTCTCTGTTTTTCGGTAGAATACCCACTGCTACATTCTGAAATCCTCGACTGCAGCACCGCCCTTGTAGGTACCATAGATGCGGTTGTAGGCATCATCCTCGAACTCGAAGGTGAAATCGTAGTAACCCTCACTCTCCTCGGTGATGGTCAAGACACCCTTGACAATCGGAGCCTGCTCGAGATAGACCGGAATAAAGCCCGACGACGGATCGACCTTCAAAAACCACGAGTAGGCCTGATAGACCTCGCCGTACTCCTCTGCCATAATGCCCGGCAGGATGCAACGATCGCTCCACTGCTCCTTTGCGGCAGCAGTCACGGTGAATTTGCCTGTCGGAACAACCAACTCGGTCGAGGAGGTCAGCAACTCGACATAGACCTGCTCGCGAGTATCGTAGGCCTGCAGATACATTCCCCACATATAGTAGCCTGTGTTGTAGTAGTCGCCGAAGCAGTCTGCCCACACCTGCGCAACATCGAACACCACCTCTTTATCGTCGGTGAGCGTCGAGAGTGCATTTTCGGGGCGAGGCGGTTTCTGCTCTCCACCATTACCGGGAGCCTCACATGCACACAATGCAACCGCCGCAAAAAGCACAAATAGTAATCGCTTCATAATAAAATTGGTAATTATATTGGTTATCTGCTGAAAAAGGCAGGCAAATGCTATTACCTGCCTTCGCATAAATTATAAAAAACAATCTTTTACTTCTTCCAAACCATTGAAGGCATAACTTTGGTGCGAGGTGCCAAGACCTTCTTGTTTGCACGCTTTACTTTGTTAGAAACAGAGAGTGGCATTGCCTCATCTGAACCGTAGAAAGTTACAACTTCTGTCACGCAAGTTCCGGACACCGAGTTGCCCTTATCGTCTTTAGCATTAACCTGAACTGTTCCTACACCCTCCTCGTCAACAGAGATTGTAACTGTGCCGGATTTGAGAGGTGCCATGGCAAGAAGTTCGTAATTCTCATCCAACTTAAGCCACCAAGCGCCCTCGACATTTCCGGTGAATCCGCATGGATATCCTACCAAAGCAACCTCCTTGCTAATATCTGACGATATAGGGAATGTGCCAACAGGTGTAGATTTAGATGGATCGGTAAGTATATATAACGAGAACTCATCGCCTGAAGCCCAATTATCAACATAAACAAACCACAAATCCTTGCCTATGCAAAGATAGTCGCCATAGTTTTCGCCATAGATTTCTAAATCATCACTATTGAAAGGAACAGTATAATCACCGGTCAATGTAGAGAACTCGCCAGGCATAGAGCCAACGCCCCAACTATTGTTGTTGTCAACAAGTTTGTTAGCGGCTTTAACATGGTAAACCTTGTCATCCTCTCCCACGAGCATAGCCTCAATAAGATCGTCTGTTACGGTTACTGTACCACTCTTGAAGTAGGTCATAGCAACCTCTTCACCGTCCCCGTATGTTACAATAAGGTTTGTGTATGAACCGCCAGCCGTATTTGCAGCAGTGGTATCCTCTAAATCAAAATTGTAAACACCATTAGGAACCTTAAAGGTGGTACTGTGATTTGGGGAAGATACCGCAGAGTAGAGGTCAAGAAACAGATACTGCGAGTTTGGCGAATAGGCCACGCTACCCGTCATAAGGTCATAGACATTTTGTTGATTCGACAAAACAAGACCATAGTTGAAAACATCTGCGGAGTAACTATACTGGTTGCCGTAGTAAAGACCCGATACTTCGTTGAGAGCATAATCAAAATCGTGCTCTGTACAAGCCGGATTTTCAACTTTACCGCCATTAGGATTTTGACACGCCGTAAACGAAACAACCAAGGCGGTCATCAATGCAAAAAGAAAAGATCTCTTCATAATAAAAATGGTATAAAAATTAATAAATAAAATAGATGTATGCACCTTCAAAAACGGGCTTTCTCAAGCCTCGTTGAGTGCGAAGGTATAAATATTTTATACAACAGAGATATGTTTTGCATAAAAAATGAATATGCATAGTGCATTTGCCTACAGATGTCAATTTTTATGCGATTATTCATTACATATAGTAGTTATAACGACGATTGTACTTACATATTGTAACCAACAACAAAGACAGGCGCCGAACAAAGATTGTGCAACATCGGCTATATTACTGAATAACAACTATTTAGCAGGGGTTGAAAAATAAAAACTCCTCCCTCTTTTTCGCAAGAGGAAGGAGTTTTTACGCTATTTTAAGCGATTTTAGCCCTGACGCTCCGATTTTGGAAGTCCGTTGTGAGTACCGCTGCGGAGGAGTTTTCGCACATACAGTCGTCCCTTGCTCACAGCAAAGAGGTGGTTGCCGGCAAAGGCTATTGTTTCGACCGTACCACCCGGAAGCGAGAGGATAGTTCTCACTCGTTCGTTTTGGTCGCAAACCTGAATACCCACCGTCGAGGCGACATAGAGATAGCCCGACGCATCGTAGAGAATCTGTCCGGCATTGGCATAGAGGAAGTAGAACTCCTGGCCATGAGCGAGTTTGCCATCGGGGGTGTTGATATAATCCCATACCCAGCGACTGCCCTCAACGCGCTTGGCAGTATGGGTACCACCCGGATAAACCGCAGTGTAGGGATCGCTTAACTCTATTTTGCCCTTCGCCTTCGTGCGAGTGCCGTCGGTTGTTACAAACACCTTCGTCTTGCCCGACTGCAAAACGACCTTCTCCTCGGAGTAGGGGTGCAGCATCGCTCCGTCGGCAATATTTTCGCCTATACAGCGCCACTCCTCGCCCTCGACGAGGATCGAAGCGACGGTTTTACTCTGGCTCTTGCCCTTTTTGGGGAGTTCAGGCCAACCCTCAAACAGCCAGCGCAAAACATCGGGCATAATGGCACGGGCATTTTTCGAGGAGTGTCCTCCCTTGTCCCACGAGTGGCGCACCTCGTAGCCTGCAAACTGCAAAGCCGAGAGCATCAGCTCGTTATATTCGAACCAGCTGCCAAAGAGCGGATTCCATGTGTCTTGGTCGTTGTCCTGCAAGAATACTCTGATTGGGCGTGGCTCGCACTTGCGCACAAGAGCCGGATATTGATCGCCACCACGGAACGAAACAAATGTTCCGCACGATGTATATACGCGCGAGAAGAGGTCGGGGCGCTGCCATGCCACATTGAATGCACAAATTCCACCGCTGCTATTGCCATAGATTGCACGGTCGGTCGCCCTCTCCGAGATTTTAATTGCTCGACCATCAGTGGTTTTGCGCTTGCACACCTCAGGCAACACCTCTGTTTCGAGAAATTCGGCATATCGCCCATCCATTCTATCGAGCTCGTTGCTGCGGTTATAACGCACCACATTACCCTCCGCATCACGAATCTGTCCCGGACTAACGAAGACGCCGATGATAACGGGTATCTCACCATCTGCTATCAGCTTGTCGAGTGTATCGAGCATAAAACTGCCGCCCGACATCGACACCCAAAGGCACGCAGGACTCTTGCCGTCATACTCCTTCGGCACATAGACCGAGATATTGCGCACCGTACCCGGATATATCTGCGAATCGTGCATCTTAAACTTTACAACCTCGCCATTGTAGGCCATAGCCTCAAAGGGCAGAATAGCAAGACAGAGCGATATGACTACCGCTGCAATACTTTGTTTCATACTTATATATATTATTCTATCAATCCCTCAGGAAGAACAAATTTGATGGAGCGGCCCTCGAAGTCGATGGCTGCAATAAACTCCTCGACGGCCGGGATAAGGTGACGCTTACCTTTGAGCTCGATCTCGAAGAGTGGATTGAAATCGTTGTCATAGAAATCGACAATCTCGCCCTTGGCACGGCCCACACGCACGGTAAAACCGATAAGATCGTCGAAAGTAAACTCATCGTCGTCGCCCTCCTCGCTCTCTATCATCACTTCATGGTCGAGGATCATCTCGGCGCGCTTCTCGTTGTCGATATCTGCAAATGCAACAACGGCACTGCGCTGACCACGACGAGCAAATGATTCACAAAAAAGAGGAACTACCAGCTCCTCCACTTTCGTGAAGAAGGGTTGTTCCTCCCAATTGAAGTTGTCGGGCAGGGTGTCGTAGAGGTTTATTACGACCTCCCCCTTTACTCCGAAGAGTTTTGTTATGCGCCCTACCGTCAACATCTTTTGACCTACTCCTCAGCAGGTGTCTCGGTTGCCTCCTC
>JAGBCX010000009.1 GCA_017937805.1 Alistipes sp.
AACTCTCAACTCTCAACTTTTTGCTATCTTTGCACCTGATATGAGAAGAGTTAATTTCCATACGCTTGGTTGCAAGTTGAATTTTTCGGAAAGTTCGACCTTGGCACGCCAATTTGAGGCGGGCGGATTTGTCCGTGTCGGCACAAACGAAGATGCCGATATTTCGATTATAAACTCCTGCTCCGTAACGGCGCAGGCGGATAAAAAATGTCGCAATTTAATCAGAAAAATTCATCGCCGAAACCCCGATACAATCATTGCGGTTACGGGTTGCTATGCACAGTTGAAGCCCTACGAAATTGCCGAGATTGAAGGCGTAGATATCGTGTTGTGCAACAACGATAAAGGCGAAACATATAAACAAGTACTTCAACTCACTGAACGAGGTAAAACAAAGGTTTTTTCGTGCGAAACTGACGAGATAACCTCCTTCTTTTCAGCCTTCTCTTCGGGTGACCGCACACGCGCCTTTTTGAAGGTTCAAGATGGGTGTGACTATTGTTGCTCCTACTGCACAATTCACAACGCTCGTGGAGCCAGCCGAAACACTCCGATTGCCGAGGCGGTAAAGCAGGCAGAAGAGATTGCACGAGGTGGTCAAAAAGAGATAGTAATTACGGGCGTAAATACGGGCGATTTTGGTCGTACTACGGGTGAGAGTTTTCTCGATTTATTGAGGGCGTTGAACGATGTTGAGGGCATTGAGAGATACCGAATTTCCTCTATCGAGCCAAACTTGCTAACTGACGAGATAATAGCATTTTGCGCCTCGTCACCTAAATTTCAACATCACTTTCATATTCCTATCCAATGTGGCTCGAACAAGGTGCTCGGTTTGATGCGCCGCCGCTACACTGTTGAGAAGTTCGAGGAGCGCATAAATGCCGTGCGCCGAGCGATGCCCGATGCCTTTATCGGCATAGATGTTATTACCGGTTTTCCGGGCGAGGGCGAAAAGGAGTTTGAGGAGTGCTACAACTTTTTATCAAAGATCAACCCTTCGTTCCTGCATATCTTCCCATTCTCCGAGCGAGAAAATACCCCTGCGGTCAATTTTCCCGATAAGGTGTCGCCCGAAGTTTCGATGGCGCGCGCAAAGCGTTTGGAAGAGTTGAGCAGCCGTTGTCACTACGCTTTTGCAAAGCGATATTTAGGCACTACGGCAGAGGTGCTTTTCGAGAGTACAATGCGTGGCGGAATGATGACGGGATTTACAAGTAACTATCTGAAAGTCAAGGTGCCGTACGATAGACAATATATCAACCAGATTGTCAAAGTTGAATTGCTCGAAATTGAGCCTTCGGCAGAAATTTTAGGAAGAATCATCTAAAAAGCGTTAAAAACATAGTTTTTATTCGGAAAATTACTATCTTTGTGGAATTAAACAGAGATAGTAACTTTTTTATTGGGATATGAAAGGTATTGGAAAGAGAACTACGATTGCGTTTTTGAGTATTGTTGCGCTGTTGTCGGTGTCAGGTGTGATATCGCTCTTCGAGTTGAGTAATTTGAGTTACGATACCGATGCGATACTCTCGGCGAGTAGCCGTGATATGGAGGTTTCAAAAAATCTCTTGCGTTCGGCTCATGACCATAGTCGCGCGATTATTGATATCGCAATCTTTGGCAGGGAAGATAAGGCTGCATGCCACAAGGCGTTGGCAGAACTCGACTCGCATATCGCTTCGGTGCGTGATAAAGCTCCTGCGGCGGTGCAGGGAAGCCTTGATACGCTCTCGTTGTATAGTGCGGAGTTGCGACTATTGACCGAAAACTACAAATCATCTGAGACTGTCGTGATTGATTCGCTCAATATTGAGATTAGGCGCGTAGATGGTCGCAAGTGGTATCTGGAGGTCTATGAGCCGGCCTATGACCGCTTTATTGAGCAGGTTAAGCGATACATTACCCTATCGCATGGCGAGTTGGCTCCTCGTGCAGCGCAACTCTCGAAAAATGCCTATCGCTCGGTGGCTCCGGTGCTGATTTCGCTGTTGGTGATGATTGCCATTGTGCTGATGTTGTTCTACTTTGTCTATATCTACGGTGTGAAGCCGATAAAGCGCATCAATCGCTCGTTAGCGGAGTACTTGTCTTTCAAACTGCCATACAAGCCAAAGGCGGAGATGGTTGATGAGATTAAGGAGTTGAGTGATAATATTGAGAATTTGATAAATATCTCGAAGTCGAACAAAAAGCAGGGCGAAGATGCGATTTAGTGTAATTTTGAGATATGTGGGTACGGTGATGCTCTGCCTCTCGGCCTTTATGGCTGTGTCGGCAGGTATCTCGCTCGTGTCGAACGATACGGGCTTCTATCCGCTGTTGCTGTCGGCTCTGCTGACGCTGTTGCTCGGAATATTTCCGATGATATTTGTGCCGAAGGCGGACAATATCACCACCAAAGAGGGCTTTATGATTGTCGTAGGCTCGTGGGTGTTGTCGTGCGTGGTGGGAATGTTCCCATATCTAATTTGGGGCGGCGAGTTCTCGCTGGTAAATGCATGGTTTGAGAGCGTTTCGGGTTTTACGACTACGGGAGCATCGATTTTGACCAACATAGAGGCTCTGCCGCAAGGTCTGCTCTTTTGGCGCTCGGCGACATGTTGGATTGGCGGTGCAGGAGTAGTGATGTTTGCCCTGTTGATTCTGCCATCACTCGGAACAAATAAGATGGCGTTGTCGGGCATAGAACTCTCTTCGCTTGCGAAAGACAACTATCGCTATCGCACGCAGATGGTTGTGCGTATTTTGCTTGCCGTGTATATCGGTCTGACACTCGTAACTACCCTACTATTGAAAGTTTCGGGTATGAGATGGTTCGATGCGCTCACTCACGCTATGTCGGCGTGTGCTACGGGTGGATTTTCGACCAAAAATGCAAGTATCGGTTTCTATGATAGTCCGCTGATTGAGTGGATATTGATTGTGGCGATGTTCCTTTCGAGCCTGCACTTCGGACTTATCTTCTCGACCTTCACACGCAAGGCAAACAATATATTCCGTTCGGAGGTGGTGCGCGTCTATGTCGGGATTATCGTGGCAGCAACGCTCTGCATTGGAGCAAGTCTATATTTTGCCGGTATATATCCGAATATATTGACCTCGCTGCGACAGTCGGTATTTCAGGTGGTATCGCTCATCTCGACAACCGGTTTCGCAACGGCAAATACCAACCTTTGGACTCCGTTTGCGATTGTTATCTTGATAATTCTCTCGATTATTTGCGGTTGTGCAGGCTCAACTGCGGGAGGTGTTAAGGTCGATAGAGTTCTGCTCTATGGCAAGGTGTTGAAGGCTCGTCTGCGAGGACAGCAGCACCCTAACGCCATTATCCGTATCCGTCTTGACGGCATTGTGCAGGAGGAGCGACAGGTAAATGCTGTAACACTCTTTATCACAACATATTTCGTGCTTATTTTGGTGGCGACATTGACAAGTACGCTCTTTGGATTGGATTTACTTACGTCACTTTCATCTTCGGTGGCGTTTATTGGCAATGTAGGTCCCGGATTTGGCGAGGCTGGCTCGTACGACAACTACGCTATGATGCCATCGTTGCTGAAAATTCAAGGCACGATATTGATGCTTATGGGGCGTCTTGAAATATTCGGATTTATACAATTCCTATTTATCAGAATGTGGCGATGAAACGAACGATTATATCCATTATCGCATTGGCGAGCGTGGCAGTGTCGCAGGGGCAAACTGCAAAAGAGTTGGAACGAGCAGGTTTTGTGCGCGACTCGGTATTGGAAGTGTTGGCCGAACATCGTACAAACTACGCCAAGAACGAATCTATGCGAGAAAAACTCGCTCCGACTATTCGTGCATTGGAGGGTGAAGCAGTGCGTTTGCAGGCGGAGTACGACAAGTTGCTTGTCGCAATCTCTCAGCGCGATGCTCAGGAGGCTTTCGCGTTGTATAGCAATGCTCAAAAAGAGAACGGAACAGCAAAGAAGCAACAACCTGTTGTTGAGGAGAAGCGAGGTGCTTATATTCCCGATAAGGCGCGAATGAAGCGCGATTTGGTGGCGAATGATTATTTTGTGGAGCGTTTAACTACGGCCGATTACAAAACTCTGCGCGATGCCCAGCAGCGAGAATTGAAGATTAAGGAGGCGGTAGAGCGATATTTTGTAAAATATAGCGAACTGCTGGCTCTGCAACGCCGATATATGGAAGTGCCTACTCGTGAGGAGGCTGACGAACAAGCCAAGTTGTTCGCAGCAAAGCGGGAGGAGATGCTTGCACTTGATGGCGAAATAGCCTCAATGTGGTCATCGCTCTATTTTAACAAGATTTACGCTTACGATTTGTTGATGGAGCGCGATGGCAATACCTCCATGCTCGACTTCTCAGCAGAGGCTACTGCCCGAGCCGAGCGAGAGGTGAATGAGAATAGCGACCTCTACGAATCCAATGCATTGTTGGGATATTATGTTCGCAAAAAGGCTCTTGTAGAGTATGAGATGCAGATAGCATCGACCTTGTCGCTGACAACTTCGCGCGATTCGTTAAAAGTGGTCTTTGCGGGGTTGAAAAATCGGGATTACCGCCTTTCGAAACTATCGTTGCAACGTCGTAGCTTTATCAAGTATGAGGATATTGAGGTCAAGGTGCCGACTATCTACAATTCGAAGAATCCGGTGCCACAAACAAAAATATACGACTACGGTACGGTCTATCGTATTCGTATAGGCCTCTTCTCGAAGCGACCAAATCTGTCGGCATTGAGAGGTGTGACACCTCTCTCCTACACTTCTGCCTACAATAAAGGCATGTATGCCTACTTTGTGGGCGGTTTTCGCACTGCGCAAGAGGCGAAAGATGGAGTTGCGTATCTCAAAAAGATTGGTTTTAAAGAGCCTATTATTGCAGTGTGGGTTGATGGAGAGTACTACCCTACAATCGAGGATATGCGCCGTTCGGAGAGTCAATACAATATTGAGATTTCGGGAGTGGAAACATTGACTGACGATGTTAAAGCCAAGATTCTTGCCCACAAGGCGGATTGTACGATTTCCCGTATCGGCACAACCTTCGTAATCGGCACATTTGAGGGAAAGTCGGTGGCGGAGGCTGTTGTTGCCGATTTGAAGGCTATGAGTAGCGAAATTGTTGTTGAAATAACCAAAAAACCATAATAGTTGTGAAGAGATTATTGACATTTGTATTGGCTTTGTTGATGTTGCCGTTGTCAACTTTTGCGACAAACAATCCAAAAGCAGACGAAAAAGCACAAGTTGTTGCAGGAAATGCTCGATTTACGGTTTTGACTCCGCAGATGATTCGTATGGAGTGGAGCGAAGACGGTAAGTTCGAGGATAGAGCCACTCTGACCTTTGTAAATCGTAAGTTGGAGGTGCCACAGTTCAAGGTTAAGCAGAGCAAGTCGAAATTGACCATTACAACTTCGCATGTAACCTTGACCTATCTGAAGGGTGCAAAGTTCTCGGCTGAAAACTTAAAGGCAGAGATTTTGGTTGCTGGTAAGAAGGTGGTATGGCACTATGGTGACAAGGATACCCAAAATTTGATGGGTACAACCCGTACGCTCGACCGCTATTACGGCTCGCAGGACCACCCACGAAGCAATAAAAGACGCAGTTCGATGGAGCAAGGTCTGCTTTCGCGCAGTGGTTGGAGTGTTGTAGATGACTCCGAGCGACATGTGTTCGTTCCGGTTGAGTCGCATTGGAAGAATTGGGTTGAGTGTCGCCCTGAGGGTGATAGACTCGATTTGTATCTCTTTGCATACGGTCACGAATACACTAAGGCGTTGAAGGACTACACCCGTGTTGCAGGCGATATTCCATTGCCTCCGAAGTACTCGTTCGGATATTGGTGGAGTCGCTATTGGCAATATTCGGACAATGAGTTGAGAGATTTGGTCGAAACTATGCGTTCGTTGGATATTCCGCTTGATGTGCTGATTATAGATATGGATTGGCATGACACATGGGGATTTACAAGCAAGAATACAAAGAAAGATGAGTATGGTCAGCGTGTAGGTTGGACAGGTTATACTTGGAAGAAGCAGTTGTTCCCTTCGCCTGAAAATTTCTTGTCGTGGTGTCACAAACAAAATCTGAAAACATCGCTTAATCTTCACCCTGCATCGGGTATTATGCCTTATGAGGAGCCGTACAAGCGCTTCACGGAGGCTTATGGTTGGAAAGAGGAGGGCAAGAGCGTACCTTACAAGATGTCGGAGCAGAAGTGGGCAGACGCCTATTTTGATACCGTACTCGCACCTATCGAGAAGCAGGGAGTCGATTTCTGGTGGCTCGATTGGCAACAGTGGCCGACAAGCAAGTATATCAAGGGTTTGAGCAACACTTTCTGGCTCAACCACACCTTTGACCACCATATGGCGGAGAAGGGCAACGAGCGACCAATGATTTATCATCGTTGGGGCGGACTTGGCTCGCATCGTTATCAGGTTGGATTTTCGGGCGATACCTACATCTGCTGGGAGTCATTGCAGTTTATCCATTGGTTTACACCTACCGCATCAAATGTAGGTTATGGCTATTGGGGACACGATATTGGCGGACACTATTTCCACAAGGAGGATAAGAACGAGGTTGATCCTGAGTTGTATTTGCGCTGGTTGCAGAATGGCGTATTTACACCGATATTCAAGACTCACTGCTCAAAGGACCGTACTATCGAGCGTCGTATATGGCACTTCCCTAACCACATGCTCGATATGCGCGCCACAATGCACCTGCGCTATGCGCTTGTGCCGTACATCTACGCAGCGGCTCGTCAGACATTTGATACAGGCGTTTCGATGTGCCGTCCGATGTACTACTCCTATCCGGAGCACGATTTGGCGTACGCGTCAAAGTCGCAGTATATGTTTGGCGACAACCTGCTTGTAGCATCAATTATCACCCCTGCCGATAAGGTTACAGGTTTGGCAACACGAAAAGTGTGGTTGCCAAAGGGTGAGAAGTGGTACAATATGGTTAGCGGAAAGATGTATGAGGGTAGCGACAGCGAGATTGAAATTCACTGTACGCTTGGTGAAAATCCATATTTTGCAAAGGCGGGCTCGATTATTCCGATGTATCCGAAGTCAGTGCGCAATCTGCAACAGACTATAAACTCTTACGTCTTGACCTTCGTTCCGGGAGGTGATGGCGAAACCACAATCTACGAGGACGATGGTAAGTCGAAGAACTACGCTACGGCATACGCCACTACAAAGGTTACAAAGCGTACCGAGGGCAACAAGGTTGTTATTACAATCGCTCCGCGCCAGGGCTCGTATGAGGGTGCAACGGCAACAACATCGTATGAGTTGCGTTTGCCTGCAAACTACCCTCCAAAGAGTGTGCGTGTCGATGGTCGTGAGTTTAAGTATGCCCGCTATGCCGAGGTTGGCGAGTGGGGCTACGATGGCTACTCGCTTGCGCCATATATCGTTGTAGGCGAGATTGATAATGCGAAGGGTTGCATCGTAGAGGTTGAGTTCGAGGAGGGCGATTTGGCAAAGCAGGAAAGATTGTACGGTGTACAAGGTATAGCAAATCGTTGTGTATCACTCACGGCCGAGTTCAAAGAGGCGTATGCAAAGTATGTCGATTCGGGAGCGATGCTGCCTGATTACTATATGAATGTGTCTCAAGCTCCAAACTTTATTATGGAGTATCCGCAGAATGTCCACGAGAGTATCGATAACTACTATAAGGCTTTGTCGGAGTGTATAGTAGAGATTGATAAGATTGAAAAGTTCTCGCCAGAGTTCCGCGAAAGAGTGAAGATGTTGCTTACAAAACAGTAAAAACAGATGCTTAAAAATATAGTTTTCGACCTCGGAGGTGTGGTAGTAGCCCATAACGAGGAGAGTTTTGCCGAGAAGCTTGGCGAGTTTTTCAGTTTTGTTTTCGGGCCGGACATGAAGTGTGTGCCGTCGTTTTGGTGCGATTACGACCTCGGAGTGCGAACAATAGACGAAACTGCTGCATCGGTGGCCGAATACCGTAAATGCAGTGTTGAGGAGGCAAAGGCGAATATGCTCTACGCCATCTCATTGCAGGAGGAGGTAGAGCCTACGGTGCGCCTTATCAAGGAGTTGAAGGAGCGAGGATACAAGTTGTATGTACTCTCGAATATGTCGAAGGAGTATATCGAATTTCTGCGTAAATTGTCGGTGTTTGAATATTTCGACTACGAGGTTGTGTCGTGCGAGGTACATCTCGGCAAACCGAACCCTGAAATATATAAGTATCTGCTTGAACATTGCGGATTAAATCCATCTGAAACAATATTTATTGATGACCGTCACGATAATGTTGAGGTTGCGGCAGAGTTGGGTATTACCCCATTCCACTTCGACCGTAGAAACCCTGAAAAGGCGTGCGAGGAGTTGAGAGAAATAATTTATAACAATTAAAACATATCTATAAAATGAAAAGAAGAGCTCTATTTTTGGTTGCAGTTGCGATGTTGCCATTGATGGTTATGGCACAGAGTGCTCGCAAGGAAGTACAGCTGGCAGAAGGTTGGCGTTTCTCGCTCGAAAGTGAGCAGATGAAGGCTGACGGTGCAAAGGTTGCGTCCGAAAACTACGATGACTCGTTGTGGGAGGTGGTTGCCGTGCCACACGATTGGGCTATTAAAGGTCCATTCGATGAGAAACACGACAGCCAAGTGGTAATGGTTGTCGAAGATGGCGACAAAGTAAAGAAACTCCGCACGGGTCGTACCGGAGCATTGCCATTTATAGATGCAGGCTGGTATCGTCTGAAATTCTCGGTGCCTGAGGCTTGTGAGCGTGCAATTTTGACATTCGGCGGAGTGTTTGGCGAGCCTGTGGTCTATGTAAATGGTCATTGGGCCGGTGAGTGGAAACACCCATACAACACCTTTAATGTTGATGTTACACCATTTGTCTATCGTGATGGTCGCGAGAATGTTTTGGCTGTTCGTGCCGAGAATCTTGTAGAGACAAGCCGTTGGTATCCGGGTGGAGGAATCTTCCGCCCTGTATTCCTCACAACAACATCTGTAACAGCAATTGATTGTTGGGGTTTGAATATGACCACCCTTTCGCTCAACGATAAGGGCGATGTTACCGCTTCGTTCGAGGCGCAGGCGACGGGATATGCAGGCAAAAAACTTGTGGCTCGTTGGAGTGTCGCAGGTGAGGAGTTCGAGCAAGTAGTTGATAACAATGGCAAGGCATTTACGGCTCACTCATTTAGCGGTATTACACCATGGTCGCCTGAGGAGCCAAAACTCTACGATATGAAGGTCGATTTGTTGGTGGTTGCTGCTGATGGCTCACGCCGTGTTGTTGATAGCAAGACCGAGCGTATCGGCTTCCGCACTGTGCGTGTATCGCCGGAGAAGGGCTTTGAGTTGAATGGTAAGAGCCGTAAAATCAAGGGTGTATGTATGCACCACGACCTCGGAATGTTAGGCGCAGCCGAGAATAAGGCGGCAATTCGCCGACAGTTGGAGTTGTTGAAGTCGATGGGTTGCGATGGTATTCGCACATCGCACAATATGCCTTCAAAGTGGCAGATGGAACTCTGCGATGAACTCGGCTTTATGGTTATGGCTGAGAGTTTTGACGAGTGGGTTGACGGAAAGATGCAAAATGGATATAATCGCTTCTTTATGGAGTGGTATAAGCGCGATTTGGCAAACCTTGTAAATAATCACAAGTTGCACCCTTCGATTGTGATGTGGAGTGCAGGAAATGAGTTGCGAGAGTTGTGGTATCGCCCAAAAACTGATGAAGCAAAGAAGAAGAATATGGGCGCAACAATAGCAAATATGTTGGTTAAGGAGTTCCATCGTTTGGATCCTTCTCGCCCTGTAACAGCAGGAATGAATCAGGCGTTGATTGATATCGAAATGGGTGCAGCACAGGTCTTCGACATTCTGGGTATCAACTACCATGTGAATCAGTATGATGCAACTTATGCTCGTTCGGGACACGGCTTTGTACTCGGTGCTGAAACCGCTTCGACCGTATCTTCACGAGGCGTTTATCACTTCCCTGTCGTAAATACTTGCCTTGTGGGCAGAGATAAGGCTACGCGTGATGCATTGAAGAAGGCAGGAATTTGCTATGATGACTACCATAACAGTAGCTACGATACAGAGGTTGTATCTTGGGGCAACTTGCCTGACTACGATTGGGTAGAGCAGGAGAAGCCGTGGGTTATCGGTGAGTTCGTTTGGACCGGCTTCGATTACCTTGGTGAGCCTACTCCATATAATGATGTTTGGCCTTCGCGAAGCAGTTACTTCGGAATTATTGACTTGGCAGGTTTGCCAAAGGATAGATACTACCTCTATCGTTCACGCTGGAATACCAAACAGCCTACTATCCACCTTCTTCCGCATTGGAATTGGGAAAGTCGCGAAGGCGAGGTAACACCTGTATACTGCTACACCAACTACCCTACTGCGGAGTTGTTCGTAAATGGTAAGAGCCAAGGAAAGCGCACCAAGCGTACAGATGGCGATATACTCGACCGCTATCGTCTGCGTTGGAATGAGGTCAAATATGAGCCGGGTGAGATTAAAGTTGTCGTCTATGATGCTAATGGATTGAAGGTGGGCGAAAAGGTGGTTAGAACTGCCGGCAAACCTCACCATATTGAACTCTATGCAAATAAGGGTACGGGAACAAAGGAACGCAGTTATGCCGAAATGTACAACTCGTGTAACCCTACACTCTTCCCATTGGGTGGTTATTTGAAGGCCGATGGTGAGGATATGGCATTTGTTGCGGTACGTGTGGTCGATAAAGACGGAAACCTCTGTCCGAAGGCATCGCACCAACTCGTTATGAAGGTTACGGGCGAGGGTAAGTTCAAGGGCGTATGCAATGGCGACCAGACTTCGTTGGAGGTCTTTACAAATCCAACGATGAAGCTCTTTAATGGTGAGTTGGTTGTTGGTGTGCAGACTACCAAGACCGCAGGCGATATGGTGCTGAAGGTATCGGGCAAGGGCGTAGGCTCGGCTTCGATAACACTCAAATCGAAATAGTGAAAGTTTAGAATAGATGGAAGAAAATCTTGAAATGGAGTTGTCGCACCCTCACTATGATGTTGTTGTGATTGGTGGCGGTGCGGCAGGATTGATGGCGGCAGGTACGGCAGCTCGTGTGGGTAATAAAGTTCTGTTGCTCGAAAAGATGGAGAAACCGGCGCGTAAGGTGCGTATTACGGGTAAAGGTCGTTGTAATCTGACAAATGCCCGCCCCGTTGAGGAGTTTGCCGAAAATGTACGCACAAATGGCGAGTGGTTGCATGTGGCTATGTCGGAGTTTACCAATCGTGCTACGATGCGTTTCTTCGAGCGTATGGGCGTAAAACTCGTTACCGAGCGTGGCGAACGTGTATTTCCTGCAAGTGGCAAGGCGGCAGATATTGCCAATGCATTGGAGTTCTATTGCCGTGATTATGAGGTGGATATTCAGTGCAATTCGCGCGTAACCGAGATTTTGGTTGCAGATGGCAAGGTCTATGGTGTGAAGTATATGAATAAGCGAGGCTTTATCCGCAAAATCGAGGTTGAAAATGTAATTATCGCTACGGGTGGAGTATCCTACCCCGCTACCGGTTCTACGGGCGATGGCTACACCTTTGCTGACCGCACGGGGCATACTGTTGAGTCGGTGCGACCTTCGCTTACACCGCTTGTGTCGAACCACCCGCAGATTGAGTATATCAAGAGCGTTTGGCTCAAAAATATCAATGCCCGACTGTTTGTTGCGGGCGAAATGGTGCGCGAGGAGTTTGGTGAGATGTCCTTCTCGGATAGAGGCTTGGAGGGTGCTGTAATTCTTCGCTTGAGCCGCGATGCCGTAGATGCTTTGCTTGAAGAGAAGAGTGTAAAAATAGAACTCGATTTGAAGCCTGCCCTTACAGAGGATATTCTCCGTGAGAGAATTAAGCGCGAGGTTGCAGAGATGCGTCCTGAGGACTTCTTTGCCGAGTTGGTGCGCCGATTGGTACCAAAACCGCTTGTGGTGCCAATCTGTAAGGAGTTAGACGTCCATTCACGCCTCTATATCTCGAAGGTGTCGGACAAAGAGTTCGAACGACTTATTAAGGTATTGAAGGGTTGGTCATTTCCGATTTCGGACTATGCTCCGTTCGAGTATGCTGTGGTAACTGCAGGTGGCGTAAGTTGCTCGGAGGTGAATGAGTATACGATGGAGTCGCTGAAAATCAAGGGTATGTACTTTGCCGGCGAGGTACTCGATGTAGATGCCAATACGGGCGGTTACAACCTGCAAATCGCATTCTCGACAGGTCACTTGGCAGGATTGTTAAAGAAATAGTAAAGTTATGAAGATTAGTGGTCGTAGTATTCGTCGTCGATTGCAGTTGCTTGGAGATAGACTCTCCCGCATCAAGCATCGTAAGGGGCATGGAGTTCATTCTCCGTTTGTGTATGGCTTTGTGCGTAAGGTACTTATGACGAAAACACTGAGTGAAAATTCGGACAAGACACTCTATCACAACCTTGTAGCTAAGGGTGTGACCGAAAAACGCGCGCGCGAGTTGAGTAATACGTTGTATTATATTGAGGGCCTCAGTTACTCAATAAATGAAGTTGGTTGCGACCTATCAATCCTCTTGGCAGACTACCCAACCGAACAGTTGTCCGAGGCATACGACGAGGCAAAGCGCGAGGGCGTAACGCTCGCGATATATCAACCATACCTCAATCGTGAGCGTCAAAACGAGGTTAAGGCCTTGATTGGTGGACATTGCTCGACAGTAATAGATAATCGTGCATATATCCTCTTCTTTAACAACAGATTACCTAAACAATACTATCGTTTATGAAACTATATACCAAGGGTGGCGATAAGGGCCGAACATCGCTAATAGGAGGTGAGCGCGTACGCAAAACAGATGTTCGTGTCGAGGCGTACGGTACAGCCGATGAGTTGCAGGCCAATATCGCCTATTTAGCCGATAAAATGGCGCATGAAGAGAGCCTGACGACCTATGTTGAGGATTGTCGTTGGGTATGCTCGAAGTTGATGACTATATGTTCGCTGTTGGCAGTAGGTTGCAACTGCGAATATGAGATGCCGAAGATTTCGGAGGAGGATATTGCATGGCTTGAGGGGCGTATTGATGCGTTGCAGGCGGAGTTGAAACCTGTTGAATGCTTTACTATTCCGGGAGGTTGCGAGTTGGCATCGCTCTGTCATATCTGCCGAACAGTTTGTCGCAGGGCTGAACGCAGGGCTATTGAGGTAGCGGAGAGTTATGAGGTTGATAAGGTGTTGTTGGTAATGCTGAATCGCCTTTCTGACTATCTGTATGCATTGTGTCGTACGATTACGGAACGTCTTGGTGCAGAGGAGGTATTGTGGCGTCCGTAATGTGCTAAATATTAAAATTTTGCATATTTGTTGAATTTTTATATCAAAGTGGTTGTATATTAGATTTTTTTTATACATTTGCACCCGCAATAAACGAATACTAACAAATTAAAATATAGTAATTTATGTATTGGACACTTGAACTTGCATCGAAATTGGAAGATGCACCATGGCCAGCAACCAAAGAGGAGCTTATTGATTATGCAACTCGTTCGGGCGCGCCACTCGAAGTAATTGAGAACCTTCAGGAGATTGAGGACGATGGCGAATCGTACGAGAGCATGGAGGAGATTTGGCCGGACTACCCTTCGAAAGAGGATTTTCTGTTTAACGAGGACGAGTATTGATTTTGGTTAATAATTGAAATTGATAATTGGCAATTAGCGGTAAAAGCGATTTTAAAATCGCTTTTACTATTTTTAAGATATTCATTCAACAACAAAGACGTTTGTTTAATTCTTAATTCTTAATTCTTAATTCTCATGTCCTACTCCCCATCTTTGAAACCCAACACACGCATTGATGTTGCCGATATTCTCAGAGGTATTGCTATCGGAGGTATTGTGCTAATTCACTTTATCGAACAACTCAATTTTTATGAGTTCCCCGAGGCTTCGAACGATTTTATGGCTGCACTCAATAAGGGCGTGTGGAAAAATACATTTTTCATGCTGGCGAGCAAGATGTATGCAATATTCTCGATGCTCTTTGGTTTGAGCTTCTTTATTCAACACGACAATCAGGCGCAACAAGGCAAGGATTTCCGCCTTCGCTTCTTGTGGCGTATGGTGCTGTTATTCCTCTTCGGAGTATTCGACCTTGTCTTCTATAATGGCGATATCCTCACCGTATATGCGGTGTGTGGAGTACTTGTAGTGCCATTTATACGCGCGAACAATAAGGTATTGGTGGCAGCGATGATCTTCTTTGCGCTACAACCAATCGAACTGTTCTATGTCGTAAAGGGGCTTATAGATCCAACAACAGAGGTACTGAAACTTGGCTCAAAAGAGTTGTTTGCGGCGATAAAGCCGGCACAATCGGGAGGTTCGTTTGTAGATGTGATGATTGCAAATCTCCGCTATGGCTCACTCGTGAACTTCACTTGGGCAATTGAGCACGGACGAATGACGCAGACCATTTTCCTCTTCTTGCTTGGTATCTATCTCGGTCGCAAGCGATTATTCTACGATGAAGGCAACAATATCGAGATTTGGAAGAGGGTTATTGTTGGTGCATTGTGTGCATTTTTCATTCTTTTGCCACTCTCGCAGGGTGCGATGGCTGTCAGAAATGAGGGTTGTGCATTCAAGAGTCTGTATGAAATGCTCAATATGTGGAAAAATCTCTCGATGACACTATTCTATGTTTCGGGTGTCGTGCTACTCTACTATCGCACATCAGCACGTAATTTCCTCGCTAAAATCGCTCCATACGGTAAGATGAGTCTTACAAACTACCTCTTGCAGTCAATAATCGGTGGTTTTGTATTCTACAATTGGGGACTCGGAATGTTCCGTTATTCGGGACACGCATCGAGCTTCTTGATGGGTATGGCGTGTGTTGCGTTGCAGTATGCGTTTAGTTGTTGGTGGCTTTCGCGCCACTCGCACGGACCATTCGAGATTATTTGGCGCAAGCTCACTTGGATAGGCAAGAAGTAGAGATAAAGACTTAAAAAACGACACAGGGTATCTTTGCGAGATACCCTGTGTCGTTTTTAACGTTGCAGACTACTCTACTGTTGGATTTTTTTCAGGATTGTAGATTGAATATCCTATATCTGTACCTACTTGGAACTCGGTTTCGGTATATTCGTTACCCCAACGATCGCGTGCTACGACCATAACCTTTGCATTGGCATCAGCATCGGACAATCTATATTTCCACAATGTATGACATTCGTGATAAAGCCTACTTGTTGATGATTTGCCCAGATAACCGAGCAATACGCCAATAGTCCAGAAATCACGACCGGAGTTGGTTACCGTATCTGCAGGTCGCCTAGGGTCCTCCGCTGTCCACGAACCCACCAACTCATCGTAGAGAGGAATCTTATAGTAAGGGTTCAACGAGGTCATATTTCCAATTTTGGTTGTTCTTGCGCCTGTTGCCTCGTCATACTTCCACACCTCGATTGTCCAAGTGTAGTGGTCGGAACTAAATACATTTGCAATAATTGTATTTCCATCGTACGGGAACTGATAGTAACCCTTTGTGCCATAGGTATTGGCATCACCTTCCGGTATCGCCGCACCCGTAATATCGTTGCCACGATGCAGACGAATTTGGTAATCTTCGCTGTTCATGCCGTATGCATATCCTTTGTGGAAACTCTTAGCCATTTTGCCACTCTTGAAGGTTATAACTCCATAACCTGTTGGCGCACCATCACAGTTGATGTTTATTCCGTGGCCGTTTGCTACTGCACCGCATGACGACCAACTCTGCTCGTAAACTTTATGACCTGTATTCGCTTTTACATGGTCGTAACATTGGCGGAAGTGAAGGTGTCCCGATAATACATGAGCTTCACTAAATTCATCAAGGAGATTGAGCACATCTTGCACATGTGTTCCTCCCTTGTTGAATATAGGAATGTGCACACAGAATACAACTGTTCTACTCTTGTCAACGAGTGCTAAATCTTGCTGTAACCATGCATACTGCTCATCTGTAAAATACATCGAATATTGACCATCAGGGTGTATGTTGTCATTATATTGTGTATTACGCAGCGTTACAACATGAACATTGCCTCGGTTGAAGGAGTAGTTTGCCGGACCAAAAGTATCCTCAAATGCGCGTTGAATTTTCAGGTTGTAGCTACCATTTCGCTCATCAGCGAATATAGGAAGGCTCTCGTTGAAGTCGCAACAGTCGTGATTACCATAGACTGCAAATATTGGCACTCCCGTATTATGTGCAGAGAGAGCCTGCTGAATATGCTCGAACAAATACTCTCTGATTCCCGTTGTATTACTAATAATATCGCCTAAGGCAATACCATAGCAAGGAACAGAGAGCGTTTGCGAGTAATTCTTTATTTCGGGAGTTGCTTGTGCTATAAATCGTTCGGCGTGAGTCATATTGCCAGGCTGTACATCAGCCAAAGCCAATAACGCAAACTCCTTCTCTACTCCGCCTGGCAACTTCTCGAAAGTGAAGTCGTACTGCTGAGTACTTGATGGGTATTTCTTAAAGAAGCAAGGTCTGCCCAACTCGTCAATCGGTACTTTTACATCGGCAGGTAACGAGCAGTAGATGTACCAAGTTTGAGGTGTTACACCTTTCAACTCGTAGTAACCGTTCGAATCGGTCGAAACCACTTGGAAACCATCACTTACCGCTACATTTGCAATTGGCGAGCCATCGGAGTATGTTACATGACCATGAATACTCTTGTAGAAAATTGTGAACTCGTCCTCCTCGACAGGTAGAGGCTCTAACACTCCACCAGCCTTATGCTCGTAGGTAAGACCTTTAAATTCGCGAACGACACCGGCTTTTACAGGCGATGAAGGAGCCCAAGAGCAGGTCATCTTTGCTCCCGATTTCTCGATAAATTCTATTGTGCATTTATCGATAAATCCGGCAGGAACCGAGATGTAGAGAGGCTCTCCTACAATTTGCGAAAGCTTGAAATTTGAAGGTAAGGTATAGGTGATACTGCTTTGAGCACTCTCCGTTGGCGTTATTTTGGCATTTTTGCAGTCCACGGAGAACTCTCCCGCGAGTTTTGCGCCCGATGTTGCGGTTAAAACGACTTTATCCAATATCGTATTGTCGTAGGCTGATTTTACCGGTATGCGCAATACTCCGGCAAGATGTGAGAGGCTTATTTTGTCGCCCTTGTTGATGACATATCCGCACATCGGAGTGCTGTTTACATCAAACGAGTTCTCTACATACTTCTGTTCGGCAGGGAGTTCGACAATTGGATTTTTTGCGGTTGTTGATACCGAATAGGGGTAGGTAACGGCGTATGGATAATCCAATTTCTGATTGAATGAGAATATAGCATGGGCTCTATCCTCCTCATTGATTTGAATCTCCTCAGATGGAACTCCGTTTACAACGATTTTATCCTCTTCGCTCCAATAAACGGGATAACTTGTACCAACTTTTTCGCCCAACAAAGTGCGTGTTTCGGCAAGTGAAACAGTCAGAGTAGTACCCTCCTCGCCATTGCCGACTCCAATGAAATTGTCGGTTGTCGTGTCGGTCTGACACGCTGTTGCAATTATTCCAATCGCAGATAGCAAAAGCAAAAATTTCTTCATTGTAATATAGGTCAAGGTTGTTGTTTTGTGGTCCGAACAATTTGAGTCGTTACTCTTTTGCAACAGGATCGCAGGTAAGGCCAATTCCTAACTTTTTGAAGATTTTGTGGTCAACTTCGCTCAACATTACGGTACAATGCACTTGACAACCATTGAGTTTCGGAAGTTGTTCAAGAGCCTTACGGCAGTTGTCGTCCGTGATGCTCAACATTGATAACGCCACCAAGACTTCATCTGTATGCAGGCGCGGGTTGCCACCGTGTAACAATCCCACTTTGGTCTTCTGTATCGGCTTAATCATCTGTTTTGGTATTAACTTGACAGAGTGCGGAATGTCGGCCAAATGCTTTGCTGCATTGAGTAAAAGGGCGGCACTTGGACCCAATAAATCGCTTGTGCTCGCTGTGATGATGGTTCCGTCTTGTAACTCAATGGCTGAGCATGGTACCCCCTCGCGCTCTTTACGCTCATTGGCTGCAACAGTAGTTCTACGATGTGCCGTAGTGAGCTTTGCTTGCTTCATGATAAGCGATAACTTGTTCACTTCGTTCTCGTTATCCCCCTTCTGTGCAAGGTTGCACAATGCGTAGTAATAACGGCGTATAACCTCATCTCGTGCCGCTTCGCAACACACCTCCTCATCACTAAAACAGAAGCCTATCATATTGACACCCATGTCGGTAGGTGACTTATACGGACTCTCTCCATAGATAGCCTCGAAGAGGGTGTTTAATACCGGAAAAATCTCAATATCACGATTGTAACTTGAAGCAACCTTGCCGTATGCTTCGAGGTGGAACGGGTCAATCATATTGACATCGTTCAAATCGGCAGTTGCGGCTTCGTAAGCGATATTTACAGGGTGCTTCAAAGGCAAATTCCATACAGGGAAGGTCTCGAATTTGGCATATCCGGCCTTGATGTTGCGCTTGTTTTCGTGGTAGAGCTGGCTTAGGCATACGGCCATCTTGCCACTGCCGGGACCCGGAGCTGTTACGAATACGAGTGGTCGTGATGTCTTGACATAGTCATTCTTGCCAAATCCCTCGTCAGAGTCAATCAAAGCCACATTATTGGGGTAACCTTCGATTGTATAGTGGTAATAGACTTTTATGTTTTGACGCTCTAATCGTTTGCGATAGGCATCGGCACTTGCTTGTCCGTTGTAGTGAGTTATTACCACTCCACTTACGCATAAACCGCGACTTTCAAACTCTCCTTTAAGACGTAACACATCTTCGTTGTAGGTAATTCCCAAGTCACCTCGCATCTTGTTTTTTTCGATGTCGAGTGCGCTGATTACGAGAATCATCTCGGCCTCGTCTTTCAATTGCAGGAGCATCTGCAACTTACTGTCGGGCTGAAATCCCGGCAAGACACGACTTGCGTGGTGGTCATCAAACAACTTACCGCCAAACTCCAAGTACAATTTGTCGCCAAATTGTGCAATACGCTTTTTAATCTGCTCCGATTGTACCCTGAGGTACATATCGTTATCGAATCCCTTTTTCATACAAATAAAAGGTGTAGAAATATTCAACCTAATTCGCAGGCTTCTCTACCTGCTCTTCAAGGGCAAGTTTAAGGGCGCTATTTAACTTCTGAGGGTCAATCTTCGACTTTACCTTGCCACCTTTGACAATGCTTATGGCTCCCGTCTCCTCCGATACAACCAATACTACGGCATCGGTCATTTCGCTCAATCCGATGGCTGCTCTATGGCGTGTGCCATAACTCTTTGGTACATTGCTTTGTGTTACGGGGAGAATACACTTTGCTGCCACAATACGGTTATTGTCTACCACTACGGCACCATCGTGTAGCGGTGCATTTTTGAAAAATATATTCTTGATTAGAGATACCGTAATATTGGCATCAAGCGCAATACCTCCTTCGATTACGAACTGTAAATCGTCTTTTCTACGAAATACAATCAATGCGCCAACTCTGTTCTCGCTCATATCCATACATGCCGATACGATTGGAGAGGTGTTGGTGCTACCGTGCTTGCGATTTAGCGAGAAAAAACGAGTGATAAAATCCAACTCTTTTTGTCGCATACCAAGCGTGAAGAGGAAACGACGCAATTCGGGTTGAAAGATTACAAGCAATGCTATCACTCCTACGCTGATAATCTGTCCGAGGATTGTCGAGAGCAACTCCATATTGAGAGCCTTGACAATCACCCAACTGAAATAGATTATCACAATACCTACCATGATGTATGGTGCATTTGTGCCTCTCATCGCTTTGTATACGATGAATAGCAACCCTGCCACCAGCAGAATATCGAGTAGGTCTATAAATGTGAACGGAATAAAGCCCATAATCGACTACGTTATCTCAATCTTGTTTGGATATTTCTGATGTCGTAAATTACTTCTTCTTGGAAGATGCCTTCTCGGCTGCATACAATTCGTTTACCTTAGCGAGAACCTTCTCGGTGAGGTTTAACGACTCGTCAGCGTCAAGCAAAGCTGTTGCAGCAACAATCATCTTGTACTTCTTGTCTGCGTTAATCTCCTGTACGGCACGCATCAAGAGGTCGTTCATGCGGTTTTGGAAAACAATGCTCTCCTCTTCGAGCTCTTTACCCTCCTTCTGGGCTGCGGTCTGCATCGAAGCGGCACGCTTCTGCAACTCCTGCTCCTTCTCCTGTGCGTTACGAGCGGTAATCAATCCCTTCTGATACTTCTCTGCGAGTTGGTTTATCTCGTTTTGGAGATTTTGCTCCTTCTTGGCCCACTTCTGCTGAGTCTTCTCGGTTTTGTCGCGAAGAGCAATACCCTCAGTCTGGAAAATATCACTCTCAGCCAATACGTAATCGACATTTACAAATGCCAAATCACCTTCTGCAACTACCTCTGTTGCTGTCTGCTCTGTTGCCTCTGTGTTCTGTTTGTTCTCCTTGCAGCCTACAATTGCCAAAAATGCGATCGCTGCGATAAAAATTCTTTTCATAATACTATTGTTATTTTTTTTACGGTTTATCACTATATCGCGCAAAGATAATAATTTTCTATGAAAATTAGATGTAAAACATACAAAAAGTGTAGGAAAATGTTGGTGCAACAAGTTGAACGAATCCAGTACTCTCCGCAAAAAAAGATGACAGCCATGAAATTGTCCTTTTGAAGCGATGATTAGCAAGTCCCCCTCACAGGAGGGGGATTTAGGGGGTGGGTAACACATGGTACTCTCCGCAAAAAAAGATGACAGCCATGAAGCTGTCATCGAATTTTGCGGAGAGTACTGGATTGGCTACTACGCAGACCTCTGGTCTGCTCCGCTTAACGCCTTTCCAGCCCACTTGCCGTGGGGGCCCTTGCAAATTGATACTCAGCAAGAAGTTGCTACGCAACCATATCTTTGTTTATGCCTATCATCATACAAATAAGTTTGCATTATGATATAC
Organism: Alistipes sp.; assembly: GCA_017937805.1. Classification (GTDB taxonomy): domain Bacteria; phylum Bacteroidota; class Bacteroidia; order Bacteroidales; family Rikenellaceae; genus Alistipes. The sequence continues at coordinate 21,080 of JAGBCX010000009.1, forward strand.
ATAAACAAAGAAGATGTCTTTTGACATCTTCTTGCTTCGTGTTTTTTGCGGAGAGTACTGGATTCGAACCAGTGGATACCTTACGATATCGGCAGTTTAGCAAACTGCTGGTTTAAGCCACTCACCCAACTCTCCGTAGTGCTTAACCCTTAAAAGTGGTGCAAAGATAACTCTTTTTCCTAATAATGCAAAATTTTATCGAAAAAAGGTGGCTAAAATTTATCGTTAGCGCTTAAATGTGAAATATCTGCCGACCAAGAAACTATACACCGCGCATACTGCCGTAGTAAGGATTTTTGAAGGTGTTGCCCACACTCCGCACCACTCGACAAAGAATTTCATGCAGGCATAGTTGAGCAATATGGAGCCTAAAACCGTAAGGGCATACTTGGCAAGTTGTGGCAAGGAGGATATATCGCTAACGCGAAATGCAACATTGCGGTTAAGCCAGAAACCTGTAAAAAATGTTATAGGAAAGACGATGCACAGGGCTGCAATGTGTGGCGACATTACAATAAATCCGAGGTCTATAAACTGCTCACAAACAATATAATGGTAGATTATATAGTACCATACCGCATCAAGCATTGCGGTAATTCCTCCACACGCCAAATAGCGAAAAACCTGCTGCGAGAATACTCTCCGCAGAGGTTTTATGTAGAATAGGTCTATCGCCTTTGTGATATATTTAACTAAACTACTCACTACTCTCTGGTATATACCCAAACGCTCTTGCAACTCTTGTGTTGTGCTTTCCATGCCGATACTTTGCGACCACATTCCGAGCGCGAAGCGACCTCGCAAAGCGCCACCATATAGCGACCATCGTATTCGTATATATTCGCACTCTCAATCTCAGGTATGCGTGTCGCAAGCCAATTTAGAGCATTTTCGGCATTTTTCAACTCGTTGTATACACCCCACACGGCATAGCTGCTACCCTTTTGCATCGGAGCAATTGCTGGCTTTTCGGCAATCGGCTCGGTAACAATATCTGCCACTTGTTCAGCGGGTTGTTGTGCCGGTTGTGCTGGTTGCTCCTCTACGGCTTCAAAGGCTGAAGATGCAGGTGCAATACTCTTTTTGGCGAAGAGATTGCCGAGCGTTCCGTTTGCATAGAGAACATATCCTGCAATGCCGAGTGCAATGCCCATACATAGGCCTGCTACTATATATATAAAGTAGTTGGTGAGGGGATTTATCTTTGTCGTACCTCGCCCCTTTGGATTTGCCATATTTTCAAATGTTTTGTCGGTCGTTATCTTGCCACCTTCAATGGTGCAAAGACCGTTAATTGTTAAAATTCCATTGCGCAGTGATTGTGCAAGCCACTCGGCATAGATATCCGAGGCTCGCTCCGCCGATACACTCGCTATATGCGAAATATATGCCGTAATACTCTCGCCTCGTTGCTCTTTGGTGAGTTGCAATTCGCGATATGGGCGTTGCAACTCCTTTTTTGAGAGCAATTTTGCGGTACGACGACGGAGAATAAGCGTACCCACCTCCGGCAGATATACCTCGCCCTCATCGAGCAGTATGTTGGCTATAAGATTATCGATTTGTTGCTTCATTACTTCTTGTAGTGGCGTTTGTTTTTGGGTTGTTTAACCTTCGGAGCCGTAGCAACTGTGGGCGCACTGACCGATACGCTTTTATTATTAAAATACCAACTCCAAACCATAAATCCTGCACCTATGAGGATAAACGGAATTGAGAGCCACTGCCCCATATTGAGTGTCATGCCCTGCTCGAAGGCTACTTGGTCAATCTTGATAAATTCGATGAAGAATCGAGGAGTGAAGATACCTACAAGTGCTGCACCAAAGATAAATCCCTCGCGCTTTTCGACCTTCGTGTAGCGATATAGAGCAAATAAAATGGCAAAGCATGCGAGGTAGCACAACGCCTCATAGAGTTGCGTGGCGTGGCGAGCAGGCACCATCTCCTCTGGCCAATTAGGATATAAGCGCATAAACTTAAAGCCCCAAGGTACAGTTGTTTCGTTGCCGATAATCTCCGAGTTGAAGAGATTTCCGAAGCGAATCATCGCACCACTCAAAGGCGCAATAATGCCGAGTCGGTCGGCTGTCCACATCACCGAAACCTTGCTTTTGCGCGAGGAGAGCCAAATGCCCAAAAGGATACCGATTGTTGCTCCGTGACTTGCAAGACCGCCATCACGAATACCTGTGATAATCTTCCAAGGCTCGCGCAGATACTCCATCGGCTCGTAGAATAGGCAATGACCAAGTCGTGCGCCTATGATTGTGCCGAGTGCGATATACATAAATGCCGTATCCGAAACACTTTCGGGCTTACCCTCGCGCTTGCAGAAGTAGGAGAATAACCAACCTCCGAACAAGAGTGCTGCAACCCAAGTCAGCGAGTACCAGCGAATTTCAAAACCGAAGATATTTACCAGAGTGGGATTAAAGTCCCAAACGACAGTCAGCAACTCCATAATGTACTATAATTCAACCTTTTTCAAAGTAAATGTAAATGTTGAGCCCACGCCCAACTCGCTACGAACGGATACACGCTCGCCGTGTCCTTCGATAATGTGCTTAACGATAGCCAAGCCGAGTCCTGTGCCACCCTGCTCGCGCGAACGGCCTGTGTCGGTGCGATAGAAACGCTCAAACACGCGCGGAGCATCACCCTTTGCGATACCGATACCGTTATCCTCCACCTCGATAAGAATCTTGTCGAGCATATCGCGGAAGTCGAGCTTAACCATTCCGCCCTCCTTGCCGTAACGTATGGCGTTGGTAATAAGGTTTTCGAGCACCTGACCGATATAGAACTTATCTGCCGATACCCAGAAGCGAGAAGGCAAGTTGTTTGCAAACTTTACCGTAATGGTGATACTCTTCTTTGCTGCCTCCATCTCGCACTGCTCGGCAATCTCCTTTGCGAGTGCTACGATATCGAAACTCTCCGAGTTCATCATCTCCATATCGTTTTCAAGCGACGAGATGGTGTCGAGGTCGCGAATAATGTTAATCATACGATTTACGCTCTTCTCGGCACGCTCCAAGTACTTGCGGTTGATAATCTCGTCATCAATGCCACCATCGAGAAGCGTAGAGATATAGCCCTGAATATTGAAAATCGGGGTTTTTAACTCATGAGCGACATTGCCGAGATACTGCTTGCGGAACTTCTCTACATCTTTCAGACGGGCAATCTCCTTGTCATTATCCTCCGCCCACGATGAGAGCTCCTCCGAGATATTCTCTACGCGCTTGTCCTTCAACTCGTCAAGTAACTCCGAGGTGTGAACATCGCGCGAAAATACTGTCGAATAGATTGGGCGCAACTTGTAAGCCACATACTTTGTCATCACCCAAAGCGCAAAAAGCGACACGCCTACAAATGTTCCGAGCGTGGCAACAATCACCACCCACCACAACGATTTCAGGTCGAGGGTAGTCAATGTTACGACCATTGCACACACGCCTGCCACGGCTCCGATAAGCCACGAACCGGCCTCTTTTGTCTTAATTCTCAACATATTCGGTTTTGTTTAAGGTTTTACACTTTCGTTATATTTTGCAAATATAACAAAA
>JAGBCX010000010.1 GCA_017937805.1 Alistipes sp.
ATCTCCTATCTCCTATCTCCTCACTTCTCTCTTCCATCGCAAGTAGCCGGCCACAGCAAGTGCTGTGTATAGCGTATAGAGTCCTGCCGTAAGCGGAATACCTTTGTAGATATATAATCCCACCGTTATGGCATCAACTACAAGCCATACAAGCCACTGTTCCAAGTATTTGCGCGACAAGAGCCACATCGCTATCATCGACAGAGCCGTAGTCATCGAATCCCAAAATGGCACGGTGCTGTCGGTAAACTCCACCAATAGATAGTATATCGCTACGTGTAGTGCGCCATATACTACCATCAATGGTGCGACAAGCCTTATCGGTGTATGCGATATTTTCAGTGGATTATCCTTGCGTTTATGCCCCATCAGCCAAGCAATAAGGCCATACAATCCTGCCAAGATATAGTAGCCTTGCATGGCGCAGTCGGCATACAGGCCCGATTGGTAGTATAGGGCGCAATGTACGCAGGGCATAATTGCCCCCACTACCCACAACCAAATGTTGGCACGGTACTCCAACCACAAATATAGCAGTCCGAGTACCACGCCTACAATCTGTAAAATCAGTTTCAGTTCCACGACTATAAATTGAGAATTGAGAATTAAGAATTGAGAATTAAAATAAATACCTTTAATTGTCAATTTAGAAATGTATTGTTACATTTCCAAGTGCCGAGATAGTTGCTTGTGGGAAGTACCACGCCCACGAGCTGCGGTCGGCAAGCGTATCGCCATTCAATTCCGAGTATCCATAGCCACTTGCGCAATACTTTGCATTAAACAAGTTGCCAATCTTCACTCCAAATCGCACCTTCTCGACCTTCTTGGTATGTAACGTGTAGGAGATGTCGAGGTCGCTCACGCAGTAGCGTGGCAGGGTTAGATCTTCGTACTGACCATTTGTCAAATACTGCTTGCTGACATAGCGCGTAGAAAGACGTGCCGCAAAGCCGTGCGTGTGAAAGTCGAAGAATGTTCCTGCAATAACCGATGGCGAGTAGGCTATGGTTGTGCGACCACGCTCAAATGCCACAACATCGCTATAATCTGCATAGTAGATATAATCAACATAGTTTTTGATATGGTTTTGGCTCAATGTGGCATTTCCTCCGAGCGAAAACCATTTCGTAGCATTTACCGCCAACGACAACTCCACACCTCGGCGGTACGAGTCGGGAACATTGCGCGAGAGCGACTCGCCCGTATCGGACAACTCGCCCGTCTGCACCAGCTGGTCGCGGTACATCATATAATATAGGTTAATGCCGAGCGCAACAACCTTTGTATTATAGGTATATCCCGCCTCGATATCGAGCATCTTCTCGGCTGTCGGGTACTCGCCCTTGCGGATATCGGTAAAGTTGTTGCGCGTAGGCTCCTTCTGTCCCACCGCTGCCGAGGCGTAGATGGCATGGTCACGAGCAAACGAGTAGTGCAAGCCCAACTTCGGATTGAAGAAGTTGTAGTGTCGGTTGATATTCAGGCTCTGCATCGCCTCAGTCGTATCGTCAAAGTTATCATTTACGCCCGAAATAACATGCGTAATATGGCGATACTGCACATCGGCATAGAGATTTAATCCTTTGGTAATCAACCAATCAACCTTTGCAAAACACGAAGCGTCCCACTTTGTCGTGTAGTTGCGATAGTACTCCGCAGTGGCAAAGTCGGGAGCCTCTGTCAAGCCCGAAATCTCGCCATAGTGAACTCCGTCATAGAGCGATGCCGAAGCACCGAGCGTGAGCGACACTCGCTCTGCCGTATATGCAGCAGATGCAACCAAACCACCAAAATTATTCCCCATTATCTTCTTGCGCAGAAGATTGGTGCGCTCCACCAATGCACCCCCGACTTCGATAGGAGCGATACCGTACTTTTTCAGTTTTTGGTCGTTCTTGTAGTTGCGGTAGTAGCCATTGCCGTAGGTGTAGTGGGCGGTGGCATTGATGCGCCACTTATCGTTGAATATATGGCTTACGACCAACTGATTGTTTATCTGCGTGTAGTTGTCGGTGTGGTCATCGTAGAAACCTACAACATTATCGCCGACAATAATCTCACCCTCAGGATTATAACGACGATTTTCCGCCATCTGCTCTGCGGTCAAACCCGTGTAGGCGAGATAGACCTTCGCAACACCTCCGAACGAGAGGAGTTTCACCATTGTATTACCCTTGTAGTAGCCCGCCTGCAACATATATGAAGAGAGATTGCTCGATGCACGCTCAACATAGCCGTCCGAGGAGAGGTGCGACAATCTGCCATCTATCGCCCAATGCCCACCGAGCAAGCCTGACGAGAGGGCTATCTCCTGCTTTGCGGTGTTGAAAGAGCCGTAGGAGAGCGACGCGCGCCCCGAAAACTTCGATGCGAGGGGTGCGGAGGTCATATTCAGCGATGCTCCAAAGGCTCCCGTACCTGCAGTCGAGGTGCCGACACCTCGCTGCAACTGCAACGAGCCGAGCGATGATACCAAGTCGGGCGTATCGTACCAATAGACCGAGTGAGTTTCGGCATCATTCATCGGCACGCCATTGAGCGTTACATTTATGCGTGTAGCATCTGTTCCACGCACACGGAACGAGGTTGAGCCTATGCCCGTACCGCTCTCCGAAGAGATAACCACCGAAGGGAGATTTGCCAAGAGCGAAGGGATATCCTCACCATAGTTACGCTCCTCAATCTCCTCGCGTGAGAGATTTGTGTGGGCGATGGGACTGCTCTTTTTTGCCCTGATAGCAGTAACTTCGACTTGTTGAATGTTTTGATAGAAAGCGATGGAGTCGGCATCTTGTGCCAATGCTCCCTGTGTGGCGCATAGTGCCACCGTTAAAAAAGAAAAAATCCTTTTCATAACCATTTAAGTTTTAATTAAACAATAGTTTGAAAAGGGGTATAATGTAAATTACACTCTTCCCGTTCCGGCATTACCCGTTTCGGTTCGATGGGTATAATCTCAGCCTTAAAAATTGAGAATTGAGAATTAAGAATTGAGAATTATTTTTTTAACTCCTCACTACTCTCTCCTCACTACTCACTTTTTTCAGCACCCCTTATGTCAGTACAAAGGTAATAAAAAAAACTGAAAACGGAGCGTTCCGTTTTCAGTTTTTTTATCTGTAAGGCTCTAATTTACTCGAAAGAGTATGTGTGCAACTCCTTACCATTGAAATCCTCTACAACAAGATCCATATTAGATTGTGTAGCACGGATATTCAAAACGTTGTGACTTCCATTTACAAGGATAGGGAAGCTGCACTTCTTGCTTGCCTCGTGCATCTGCAACTTGTGAGTGTAACCGCAAATCATAAGGGTAATACCGGCCTCCTCAAGCATTGGCACAAACAAAGAGTGAAGGTCCTTACTTACAGGCGATGCTCCTGCTACAGGAGGGATATGCATAAGTGCAACCTTGAACTTTGCACTCTTAACCTCTTCGCTTTGAAGAGCCTTTGCAAGCCACTCAGCCTGCTCCTTGCGATAAGAATCGAAGTCTGTATTTGCGACCTTATCCTTCACATCGCTACCCGAGTCAAGCACGATAAAACAAGTTGAACCATAACGTACAGTGTAGTATGGTTTGCCTGTCGAAGTTGGGAAGTGCGACATATAGTTTGCGCCCAACTTACCCACCGACTCATTCACACCACGAGTCATAAATGTCGGAACCTCATGCAATGGAGTCTCAACATATTTAGGATAGTTATTCACACCACCCGAAATCTTGTTGTAAACCGACAACTGCTTCGAATCTGCCGAGCTGGCCATATCGCCAACAAAGAACACTGCATCTGCGGACCAATGTTTGTCGGAACGCTTAGCCTTGCTGATGCGCTTGTTGAGCAACTCGTAAGTACCATCGTTGCCGTGCTGGTCATTCATAAGGATAAAATTAACCGACTTCTTGTTGTAGTCGAGAGTTCTAACGAAGATGTGACGATACGCAAAGATACGGGTTGCAGCTACTCGACCATACATTGTTCGGCCACCCTTATTGCTGGTAATCTCCTGAGAATAGGCACGATAGCGGAAAGTTGCGTCACCATTTGTGTTAGGGTTAGGAATGGTGATAGAGTGCAACTTTGTAGGCACCTTACGACCGAGTACAGTCTGAAAATACTTCGGACGCTCGAATGCATAGAAGTGCAATTTGTCGTTTGGAGCAGTCTCAACCCATGAAATAGCGGTCTTGTCTGTAGCCCATACGATGGTTACGGTCTCCTTTGTTACGGCCTGAACATAAGGTCCATAAGTGATTTTGATTGCAAATGCCGATGTTGATACGGCAAGCATCAATGCAAGTGTTAAAATCTTTTTCATTGCTCTGAGTTTTATTTGGTTTGAATTATTGTTATTTCTGACGGAAATATATCTGAATAGGCACACCAGAGAAGTCCCAATGCTCGCGCAAGTGGTTCTCCAAGAAGCGGCGATAATTCTCGCGGATATACTGCGGAAGGTTGCAGAAGAAGACAAACTGCGGAGTCGGTGTAGGCAACTGCATCGCATACTTGATGCGGATATACTTACCCTTGGTTGATGGTGGCGGAGTCTCCTCGATAATCGGCAACATATAGTCGTTGAACTCCGATGTCGGGATACGGCGCGAGCGTGATTGATATACACGGATTGCCGTCTGCAACACATCTAAAATACGCTGTTTGTTCAGAGCCGAGGTGAAGATAATCGGAATATCGTTGAACGGAGCAAGACGCTTCGCGAGAGCCTCCTTCCACTCCTTCATCGTATTGTTACTCTTCTCTATCAAATCCCACTTATTCACCACAATCACACAGCCCTTGCGGTTGCGAACGATAAGGTTGTGGATATTCAAATCCTGCGACTCCAAGCCTTGCTGTGCATCGAGCATCAAAATGCAGACATCTGATGCCTCAATCGCGCGAATTGAACGCATCACAGAGTAGAACTCCAAATCCTCCATCGTCTTACCCTTCTTACGCATACCTGCGGTATCGACAAGGTAGAAATCCATACCGTATTTATTATATCGCGTATGGATAGAATCGCGAGTTGTACCTGCAATATTTGTCACGATATTACGGTCGCGACCAAGCAGAGCATTTGTAAGCGACGACTTACCAACATTCGGGCGGCCAACAATCGTGATACGCGGAAGGTCATCAAGTTCCTCCGCCTCACAATCCTCAGGCAGATGTTTCAAAATCTCGTCCATCAAATCGCCCGTACCACTACCCGACATCGAAGAGATGCAGAACGGATCGCCCAAGCCGAGAGAGTAGAAGTCGTTAGACGAATAGATAAGGTCGTAGTTATCCACCTTGTTGCAGACCAAAATAGTGCGTTTCTTCGCACGACGCAACACCTCTGCCATCATCATATCCAAGTCGGTAACTCCTGTACCTACCTCAACCATAAAGAGGATAACATCAGCCTCCTCGATGGCGAGCATCACCTGCTTACGAATCTCATCTTCGAATATATCGTCACTATTAACCGAGTAACCTCCCGTATCTATGATGGAGAACTCACGACCATTCCAATCGGTCTTACCATAGTGGCGGTCACGAGTAGTTCCCGCAGTCGAATCCACAATCGCCTGACGGTTGCCTACCAAACGGTTAAAGAGTGTACTTTTGCCCACATTCGGGCGTCCTACTATCGCTACTAAACTCATACTTCTTTGCGACTGTCAGCCATTGACCTTTGGTCATCAGCTGTACTAAAACATATTTTTACGGGTACAAAGGTATAAAAAATTCGCTACTACACCAAAGGTGTCGCAAGTTTTTCTCTATTGTTCGAGTTTACCCTTCCAGCTGAGCACTCCGCCGTCGAGCTCCACAACCTTGAAACCCTGCTTCACAGCCTGCTCGGCAGCGCTCTTGCTGCGTCGGCCGCTACGGCAATAGATGGCTACAGTTCGCTCCTTGTCGAGCTTTGCAATCTTCTCGGCAAAATCGGGCGAATAGACGTCGATATTTACCGCATTCGGAATATGTCCTTCGGCATACTCGGAAGCTGTCCTCACATCCACAATTTGAACACCCTCTTTCGCTATTTCGCGAGCAAATTCGTCGGCTCCGACCAACTCAAAACCCTTTGCGCTGCAACCAAAAATTGCGCACAATCCTGCAAGAAATGCCATAACACGAAGCTTTTTCATAACCAATTCACCTTATGCTATTTAGCTTTGGCTAACTTATAACTTGACTTCTCGATATTCCAACCTTTGACCACGAAAGTCGCCTCCTTTGGCATATCCTCCAAAGCGGTTTCGATAACCACCTCCTTGCTCTCACCGGGCAAGAGCGAGAAGAAGTTGTCGGTGTAGAAGCTTGGGCGCACCGGCTTACCATTCTCATCCAAGAGCTGGAGCTGTGCAAAGAAAGCCAATGCCGAAGATGTGTTCTTCAAGGTCGCCTTCACAAAATGGCGGCCCTCCTTCTCGTATGTTTGGTAACGACAACGAATGCGTACCGAAGGTAACTCGGCCAACTTCTCGAAGCCCGAAGATGTTGGGCCGGTAAGAGTTTTTGCGCCTTCATACTTATCGTTCGAGCGCCAATAGAATGTATTTGCGACCTCTTTGCCCTGCTCGTTGTAGAGGCGTAACTTTATGAAGTGGACCTGCGTAATACTCTTCGGGAAGTCGATTACAAAGATATCGTTCACAACTCCGTCCTCCGGAATATCGACCTTTGCCGACTTGTGCCATACTCTCTTACTATTCAAATCGTAGACCTCGGCGCTAACCTTATAGCCCGAGAATGAGCGATAGTACTCGTTATAGACCGACACCGTATTCTTCAGGTAGTCGAATTGAGCGTGGAGAGGCTCCAATGCATTTTGGGTATGATAGAGCGATGCGGTAGGTTCCAAGGTGTAGTCCCACATTCGGGCGCACACCTGCTTTACAGGGCAGTTGTGGTACCAGAACAGTAATCCCGAGGCGTAGCGGCTGCCGTACTCATATTTGTTATAGTTCCACACCTCCCAAATCGATTTCGAGTTCATCGCACCCAACAATTGTCCCTTCTTGACAAACTCCTCTATCGAAGATGATTTACCGTAGTTATTGGTCAAGTCGGTATACATCGAGGTCATCAGATGAAAACCTCCGCCATCGTGATAGTCCCAAACCTCCTTGTTGATAGGCCACAAATCTTTCTCGTCCATAACCTCGCGCAGAGTTTCGATGGTAGGAATTGTCGGTGCACCATACTCGGGGTTGAAGCCATCGACACGACTACCTCGCGGCGAGGCGGTATTTTCGTAGTGCTGCATCGGATTAACCTGCTTGTACGGGCTACCGTCGTGAACACCATCGCACTCCGACTGCATCTGATAGCCGCGAGTATTATCAAGGCTGAGTATCAACTCCTTGGCACCCGACATCTCGGTACTCTCATTCGACGACACGTAGTACGCCAATGACGGGTGATTGCGCAAGCGCTTAACCGTCGCCTCAACATTGCTCAAATAGAGCGCTTTATCCTGCGGATGTTTCGTGTCGCCCGTCATCCAGAACTCCTGCCACACAAGCAAGCCCATCTCGTCGCAGAGCTGGAAGAAGTAGTCCGACTCGGCAATACCTCCACCCCACATACGGATAAGATTTATACCGCTCTGCTTGGTATATCGCAACTCGGCATAGGTGCGTTTATCGGAGTGACGAAGCATAGCTTCCGGAATCCAATTAGTACCACGAATGAAGATGCGCTTACCATTGACATAGAATTGGCGAGAGCGGTCTGGAGTATTTCGATCGGAAGTAATCTCACGAATACCAAATCGCACACTTGTTTCGTCCGAAACTTTATCCCCTATGCAGGCGGTAAGTTTCAGCTCGTACAACTCGGGGTTACCCTTGAAAAGAGGCCACCAAAGTCGCGGATTTTTAATGATAAGTTGCGGAAACTCCTCGGGAGTAAAGGTAACGACCTTTGTTTCGCCACGCAAGAGCGAAATCTCCTTCTCGAAGATGATATTCTCCCCCACGATTTCGCCCTTGACAACACATTTCAAAGGCTTGCGATGGATTGTAGGACTCGACACCTCGACACTTATCGTTTCGCGGCTGACATCGTAGTTCGGTTTATTCAAATCGGAGCGAACAAACGGGTGACGAAGCACCGCTTTATCGGTTGCATAGAGGCTGACACTCTTCCAAATACCCGTATTGCGGTCGCGAATACCATCAAGGAAGGTAAAGTCCCAGCCAACGCTCATCAACATCGTGGTATTCAAGCCGATATTACCGTCGCCACCATTGCGAAACTCGCCCGCAGCACCCCACTTTTTAAATTTTGTTGTACCAGGCATATCGACAGGATAGACCTTAACTGCGAGAGCGTTCTTCTCGCCCACCTTCACAAATTCGGTAACATTTATGTCAGACGGCTTAAACATACCCGACATATACTCCAACAAATGGCCATTCACCCACACTTCGGCGCGATAGTTTATACCCTCGAGCTGCAACCACACAACCTTGCCTTTATAACTCTCGGGCACGTCAAATTCTGTGCGGAACCAATAGGTGTAGAAATCTCTGCCGGCATAAGCCAAATCGGGTATTATCTTCTTATCGAGCTTATTATTCAAGCCATAGTACGGATCAGGATAGACCTTGTTATGCACCAACGAGTTAAGCACCGTTCCTGGAACAATTGCCGGAAGCCACTCTTTCACGACATAACCCGGCTGCGAAATCTTCTCGGCAGCCTCCTGCACATCACCCGCCTTTATCATCTTCCACTCGAAGGCTCCGGAGTGCCCATCTTGCGAGTCAAAATAGATTCTATCACCCTTTCGATAGCGGTTTGCAGACTGCGTCTGCGCATAGGTAAAGCTCAAACTTAACACAGCAAGAAGCGTAAGGTAAATTTTTCTCATATATGTAAGTTTTAAGTTATTATTCGGCAAATCTTTAACGTTAATGCAAATATAACCCTTTTTAACCATATTATCAAAAAATTAGGGAATTATTCGCATATTTTTCTCGATAAAATTCGGCAATTTCAAAAATATTTATTATTTTTGGGAGTTATTAGATTGATTATTGGTAGCAACTATGGGATATATCGGAAGAAAAAAATTACTTTTAGCACTACTCCTTACAGTAGGATTGGTTATCTCTGCACAAGCCTCATCGTCAAGCAAGTCGGCACAAAAGAGCAACAACAAAAAGGAGCTTAAAGTCTCCACCGAATTCGGATTGGGCGTAGGTGCGCGTTACAACTTTTTGACAACTCAACCGGTAAGTGCAGATTTTTCCCCGAATATAAATATGCGAATGTCGTATGGTGCAGCTTTGCAATTTCGTCTTAACGTGGGCAAGTTCTTCGGCATTCAACCCGAGATATCGTACGCATACTCCAATATGCGAATAGTTGACGATGTGCACAATTTCAGCACCAAGATAAACTACAGCATTGTTCAGATTCCCGTTCTGCTATCAATCAGGGTTGCAATGTTTCGTTTCAATGCCGGACCTGTATTTACGCTAATGGACTCGCCATACTACTTCCTTAAAGATAGCGACGGGGCTTCGCAACAGCAATATATGGGTGCGCTCTACCCTACTGTAACATATACGGCAGGCGTAAGCATGAAAATTGCCAAGCGTACAATTGTAGATATTCGCTATGCTGACCAATTTTGCGATAGAAAGGTAACTAATGCCTACGTATGGTCGCTCGACCAGAACGAGCAAGCTGATGCACAAGAGTTCCGTGTGCGCAGCCAGAGCATACAGTTACGAGTAGGAATAGTATTTTAAGCGCAGGCATTTAGGTTAAAAATTTCAAAAAAAACACAAATATTTCGAATGACCGAAACAACAGGTAAGGAGATAATAATCGAGGGTGTCGATACACGAGAGTTGTATGGAGCAAAGGAGTGCTACCTGCAACAGATTGTAGCGATGCACCCTAAGTTGAAAATCGTAGCGAGAGGCTCCTCGTTGAAGGTGCTTGGCGCAAAGGGTGATGTGGAGCGTTTTGAGCGTCAGATGGCAGGCCTGATAGCCTACTACGACCGCTACGGACACATCTCGAAGGAGGTTATCGAGCAGTCGTTCTCGGTGGGTTTTGCCGAGGCTGCGGAGAAGGCTCACCAGAGCGACAAGGAGGTTATTGTCTATGGCAACAACGGCATAATCGTGAAGGCTCGCACCGCCAACCAACGCAAATTGGTCGATTTGTACGACAAGAACGACCTTATCTTTGCCACAGGTCCTGCGGGATCGGGTAAGACCTATACCGCCATCGCCTTGGCTGTTCGAGCGTTGCGCGATAAGCAGGTGCGCCGAGTGATATTGACACGCCCTGCGGTGGAGGCGGGCGAGAAATTGGGCTTCCTGCCGGGCGATTTGAAGGATAAGTTGGACCCATACTTGCAGCCGTTGTACGATGCGTTGAATGATATGATTCCGCCTGCAAAGTTGCAGAAGTTTATGGAGGACGGCACGGTGCAGATTGCGCCACTTGCCTATATGCGTGGTCGTACTCTGGATAATGCCTTCGTAATACTTGACGAGGCGCAGAATACCACCCTATCGCAGATAAAGATGTTCCTGACTCGTATGGGCCGCAACGCAAAATTTATCATTACGGGCGATGTTACGCAGGTCGATTTGCCACACAAAAGCGATAGTGGCTTAGTGCGTGCGATGAATACGGTCGAGGGCATTAAGGGTATCGGCTTTGTGGAGTTCAACAAGGGCGATATTGTCCGCCACGAATTGGTAAAACATATTGTCGAGGCGTTCGACAAAGAGGCTAATTAAGAACTCCGAAGGTGGTCAAGGCGCAAACAAAGAATAGGGACAATAGGGGCAATAGGGATAATAGGGTGCGCTAACGCTTAACAACAAGCACCCGATAAACCCTACAACCTCTAAAAACTGAAAACATATAACTAAAAAATAAAATACTATGAACTACAATTTAGAACAACTGAAACCTGCATTGGTTTGGAAACATTTTAAGGCTTTGACACAGATTCCTCGTCCTTCGCATCACGAGGAGAAGGTGCGTGAATATATCGTGGAGTTTGCAAAGGCTCATAACCTCGAATACAGCGTTGATGAGGCGTGCAATGTATATATCGCAAAGCCTGCAACTGCGGGCTATGAGGACCGTAAAGGTATCGTGATGCAGGCGCACCTCGATATGGTACCGCAGAAGAATAACGACAAGGTGTTCGACTTCGAGAACGACCCTATCGAGGCATATATCGATGGCGAGTGGGTAACTGCCAATGGCACTACTCTTGGCGCGGATAACGGTATCGGCGTAGCGGCAATTCTCGCAGTTTTGGAGGATAACACTCTCGAACACGGTGCAGTCGAAGGACTCTTCACCGCAACCGAGGAGACCGGTATGGACGGAGCATTCGGCTTAAAGGCGGGCTTGCTCAAAGGCGACATCTTGTTAAATCTCGACTCCGAAACCGAGGGCGAGTTGTATGTTGGTTGCGCAGGTGGAACTGACGCAAACATCACACTTCCTTACACTGCCGAGCCTGCACCACAGGGTTGGAAGGCAGTAAAACTCGAAATCAAGGGTTTGAAGGGCGGCCACTCAGGTATTCAGATTGGCTTCCAGCGCGGAAATGCCAACCGCTTGTTGTGTCGTTTGTTGCTCCACACCGAGCAGGAGTGGTTGCTCGCTTCGATTGATGGCGGAGGTTTGAGGAATGCTATTCCTCGTGAGGCACAGGCAGTAGTTCTCGTTCATGATGTAGCGGCTTTCAAGGCTGAGGCTGCCGCATACGAAAAGACCTTGCAGTCGGAGTTCGAGAATATCGAGGATTCGATTGTCGTACTTGCAGAGGAGGTTGCCTACCCTACGGAGATTATCCCTGCTGCAACGGCGCCAAACCTTGTTAAGGCGGTAGTAGGCGCACCTAACGGTGTGGTGAAGATGTCGGTTGAGATGGAGGGGTTGGTGCAGACCTCGACAAACCTTGCACGCGTGGTATCTGATGGCAAGTGCGTAAAAATTCAGTGTTTGTTACGTTCGTCTGTTTCGAGCGAGAAGGTTGCTCTTGGCGAGGCTATCAAGGGCGTATTCGAGATGGCTGGCGCAGAGGTACTGCTCGAAGGCTCGTACGATGGCTGGAAGCCAAATATGGAGTCGCCGATCTTGAAGGCGATGTTGACATCTTACGAGGCTCTCTATGGTAAGAAGCCTGCCGTAACCGCTATCCACGCAGGTTTGGAGTGCGGAATTATCGGTGGTGTCTATCCAAATCTCGATATGATTTCGTTTGGTCCTACAATCTGCTACCCACACTCGCCTGACGAGAAGGTGGAGATTGCCTCGGTTGAGAAGTTTTACGAATTTTTGCTTCATACATTAAAGAACGCTCCTGCGAAATAATTGACAATTGACGAGCTATGACTCATAAAGATACAAAGCGTTGGTTTGTGGTGGTAAATCCAGTATCAGGAGGAGGTAAGGGATTGGAGGATTTTCCTCAAATCTCGCACCTACTTCGCGAAAACGGTATTGAGCATGACCCTGCATTTACCGAACATCGCTACCATGCCACTGAACTTACTGTTGAAGCCGTAAATCGCGGCTATCGCAAGATAATTGTTGTGGGAGGTGACGGTACGTTGAATGAGGTTGTAAATGGACTCTTTATCCAAAAGCAGTGTGAGCCGAAGGATATTCTATTGGCGGTCATTGCAGTAGGTACGGGCAACGATTGGGTGCGAACATTCGGAATTCCGCGCAACTACTCTATGGTAGTTCGCTCCATCGTTGAGGGGAACTCCTTTCTGCAGGATGTTGGCAAGGTTACATTTACGGAGTCGAAAGTTGAACACACGCGCTACATGGCAAATGTAGCAGGTTTGGGATTTGACGCTCAGGTTATTCAGATTTTCAATCATCTCAAATTGAAGGGCTGGAAGGGTAAATGGCTCTATCTTTACAGTCTTTTGCGTGGATATTTTTCGGCAAAGCCTGCAGGTACTATCATCGAACTCGACGGCAAAGTAATCTATGACGAACTGCTATTCTCGTTGGCTGTCGGTATATGTCGCTACAATGGTGGCGGTATTCAGCAGTTACCACTCGCTGTAGCAAACGACGGATTATTGGACCTAACCATTATCCGCTCTGTGCATTGGTGGCATGTAGTCTTTCGCGTAAGACGACTATTCAATGGCGACATCTACTCCATCGGCCATGTATGGTATGCCAAAGGTAAGCAGGTCAAAATTTTATCGGTACCAAATATGCCACTCGAAACCGATGGCGAGTTAAACGGCAATACTCCGGTTACGATTTCGGTCGTACCACAAGCAATCCGCATTGTAATTCCCAAGGAGTTTCAGCAAGAGTAACGATTGTTTTGACATACAACAAGAATAGAGGTCTTCAAAAATTGAAGACCTCTATTTCATCTATATTTTCTATTTCGATTTAGCGAAAGCTGTGCGTATGCTTAACCGCACCCATCATATCCACAACATCGACCTTGATACCATTAGAGTCAATCTTAACCTTCAAGGCATCTTCGAAAGAGTTTACCACGATAGGGAATGCAGCTTGGTCGGTATGGTACGAGTACTTATGAACATGACCGCACAACATCACCGAGATATTGGCTTTGTTCAGAAGTGGCAAGTACATCTCCTGAATTTGGCGTGTGCCGTGCCACATCTTATGTCCCTCGACAGGGGGCATATGCAGACACACTATGCGATGTTTTGCCTGCTTGCACTCCTCGCTCTCAACCACCTTTTTGAGCCACTCTGCCACCTCCTTGCGGTAGCCGTCGTAGGCTGCAGTTTCGTAGTACTCGAGGCTGCTGTCTGGCTTATCCTCACCGCCATCTAACATAATAAAGAAGGTATTTCCGTGAGTGAAGGTGTAGTACGGCTTGCCCGTAGTGGTAGGGAAATGCTTGAGATACTCAACCGCATACAGACCGCGAGTCTCGTGGTTACCACGCACATAGTAGAACGGAACATCGCTTGCAAAGTGCTTAACCGCAGTATCCAAAAAGCCCTTGTAGAGAATCTCTGCCGAAGGAATGCTGCTCACCATATCGCCATTGAACACCACGAAGTCGGTTTCACCCTTCTTGAAGCAGTGAGTCAGATATGCCTCCATCTTCTCATTCTTGGCGTGGACATCATTCATCACCACAAACTCGATGCTCTCCTTCTTAGGGTTGAGTGTAGGGATAATCTGCGGTCCCTTGCGATAGACATTTGTCGAAACGACACTGCCATAGTGTATCTTGCCCTTCTGCGACAACACCTCCCTCGATGCTATTGCATAGCGGTACTTCTTGCCTGGCTCCAAACCTGTAACTCGCACCTGATGTATCGTGCCGATGGCACGCCTACCCATAACCGTGTGGTAGAACCTTGCACGCTCTCGGTAATAGAAGTGCTTGCCATCTTCGGGTGCAACCTCAACCCACGACAATGCATCAACATCAGTCACCCACATAATTGTAGCCTCCGTATCGGTTACAGCCTGCAAATATGGACCATGAATAATCTTAATCGCCTGTGCCGAATACACACCGCACAGCAACAACGCTGCTAAAAGTACCTTTTTCATAACTATAGTCTATTATCTACCAAACTTCTTTATCACACCTCGACCACCTAACGATGCACGTACAAACTCCAAGATGTAGTCGCGTTCAGGTGACTGTGGCAGAGTTTGCTCCGCCTCGTTACAAGCGTGCGTAAAGTTCAAATCGCTCTGGAAGATGATACGGCAAGTGTTGTGAATGGCCTCAATCTGCTCGGCTGTAAATCCTCGGCGTTGCAAGCCCAACTTGTTGATACCTGCATACGAGCCTGTTTCACGCATGGTGACAAACGGTGGAACATCTTGGCGCACCAACGAACCACCCTGAATCATGCAGTGGTCGCCAATCTTACACCATTGATGTACTGCCGAGTGACCGCCAATAACCACCCAATCGCCAACCTCAACCTCGCCCGCAAGCGATACACGGTTTGCAATTACGCAGTGGCTACCCACAACATCATCGTGCGCAACATGAACATACGCCATCAAGAGGTTTCCGTCACCCACAACCGTTGTTCCACGCGAAGCGGTACCACGACTGATGGTTACACACTCACGAATATCGTTGTCATCGCCAATAACGGCAGTGGTCTTCTCGCCCACAAACTTCAAATCCTGCGGAAGGCACGAAATCGAAGCGGCCGTGTGAATTTTATTTCTCTTTCCAATGCGCGCGCCATCGTGAATTACAGCACCCGGGCCAATCCAACAATCATCGCCAATAACTACATCGCCTGCGATATAGGCAAACGGCTCTACCGTAACATTATTACCCAACTTTGCATCTGGGTGAACATAAGCCAAAGGACTAATCATACCTTTTTCAAATTCAAAATTAAAAATTAAGAATGCAAAATTATTTTTTCTAAGCAGTCAATCTCTAAAAGTTGATTTTAGAAGAGAGACTTCAAGGCTTGCGAAGTGTGAGAAACCGCAGTTTACAGAGCGTAAATGAGGATTTCGAACACAAGCATAACGCAGAAAGCACCTTATAAAATCGGCTTTTACTTGTTTTTAATAATTTGCGCTACTATTGTCGCTTCGCAGGCAAGAGTATCGCCCACAAAGACCTTACACTCTACATCGGCGAGGTTGCGGCGTGGCGGCTCTGCCAAAACGCACTCAATCTGCATTGTGTCGCCCGGCACAATCTTATGGCGGAAACGAACATTATTAATGCGAAGGAAGTATGTAGAGTAATCTTCAGGATTCTCCACCTTGCTCAGCACATATATACCGCTACACTGCGCCATCGCCTCCACGATAAGCACTCCCGGCATCACCGGCTCGGAAGGGAAATGGCCCTGGAAGAATGGCTCGTTTATAGTAACCTGCTTGATACCCGCAATCGAAAGCTCGTCCATGTGGTATATTCTATCAACCAACAAGAACGGAAAGCGATGCGGCAACATCTTCTGAATATCTACCACATCAAACAGCGGAGCCTTCTTGCGGTCGTACTTAAAGCGAGGCTTCACACCCTCACGACGTATAGAGTTGTGAATCTGCTTCATAAACTCAGTGTTCGCATAGTGTCCGGGGCGGGTTGCCATAACGCTACCTTTGATGCGCATGCCGAGCAGAGCAAAGTCGCCGAGCAAGTCGAGCAACTTATGGCGAGCCATCTCGTTGCGCGAACGGAGTTCGAGATTATTCAGGTAGCCTCCCGTAACACGGATATCCTTCTTATCGAAGAGAGTCGAGAGTCGCTTCAACTGCTCGTCTGTAACAGGATTTTCAACTATCACAATAGCATTATCGACATCACCACCCTTCACCAAGCCTGCATTTGCCAACGCCTCAATCTCGTGCAAGAATACAAATGTACGATTTGGTGCTATCTTCTCGGCATAGTTATCTTCGGGAACAAATGTAGCGTACTGATTACCGATAATCTTCGAGTTGAAGTCGATATGTACCGATGCCGAGAACTCCTCGCTCGGATATATCGCCAACATCACACCCTTCTCCGGAATGGCGTAGACCTGTTTCTCTGTCACCTCGTAGTATTTGCGGTCGGCCGATTGCTCGACCAATCCAACTCGCAAAATCTCCTCTGCATAAGCCTTTGCCGAGCCATCGAGGATTGGGGTTTCGGGGGCATTGATATCAATCAATGCGTTATCCACACCGAGAGTCCACAAAGCCGAAATAACATGCTCGATGGTGCTTACACGAGCATCGCCCAATCCGATAGTGGTACCGCGCGATGTATCTATGACATATTCGCACAATGCCGGCACCGAAGGAGCACCTTCGATGTCGATACGACGAAATACTATTCCATGATTTTCCGGAGCAGGACTTACGGTCATCGTAACCTGCTTGCCTGTATGAAGTCCCTTACCCGAAAAGGTAATGGGCGCTCCAAGAGTATTCTGTTTTACTGACATATTGTTCAAATTTTGCCAAAAATCAAGTATATTCACGACAAAGATAGCATTTTTTTCTTAAAATTATTAAATTTGCATACTTTTTTACGCAACACTATGGGACAAGAGCAAAATAACCAGCACAAGCAACGTCGAGCAAGGCTGCGATTACCATTCGATAATCGCAGGGAGGATCCCGTGAGTTGGATATACGACAACCGTGTTGGTTTATGCGTGACCATAATCGTATATTTGGTACTCTCCATAGTCTTTGTTTCGGCAAAAATAGGCACATCAAAGCGCGCTGTCGACGAGACAATATACATCGATTTAGGGGCTGTTGAACTCGTCTCCGAGGAGCTTGAACGCCTTAAAGAGGAGGTGCGTCGCAACAATCAGAATATAGACTGGAACTCCATTCGCAACCTCTCATCGAACGAGAACGCCTTGAACGAAAATCTCGAAGACGAAAAGGGCACAAACACCTCAGCCTTAAATGCTTCGGCAGAGGCAACCGAGCGCGAGATGAAGGCGAACAGAGAGGCATACGAGCGCGGTTTGCGCGAGGTTGATGCCATCGGAGAGAGTCGTCAAACGGGCGAAGGTGACAAGGAGCGCAAAGATACCAAACGCAAGGGCAGTGTTACGGTTAGTTTCTCGTTCACAAATCCCGTACGATATAGTCGCCACTTGGTAAAACCTGCCTATCGTTGCGAAGGTGGTGGCGAGGTTATTGTATCGGTAGTGGTAAATCAGCGTGGCGAGGTAACTTCGGCAGTTGTGAGGAGTGGTGGCGACGAGTGTATGCGACAGACCGCTGTGGAGTCGGCTCGCAACTCCCGTTTCGACATCAACAACTCCGCCCCTGCAAAACAACAAGGAACGATAACTTACATCTTTATTCCGCAATGATAGCCATTAGCTATTGGCCATTAGCCATTAGCCTGAAAAATTTAAGATGAAACGATTTATACTGATACTAATTGCCTTTACAGCTGTTCTTTCGGCAAATGCTGAAGGCAAAGATAGTATTGCCGTGAAATCTAAGAGTCGCTATCCCGTAATCGGAATGTGGAAGCAGAACTATATGGTTACAGGTTTTGCAACCAACAAACCCGTATCACAATACACCTCCGACATCAAATTTCAGTTGAGTGTAGCGATGCGACTATGGAGCGTAAAGGGCAAAGTCGATTTTTTTGCCACCTACACCCAACGCAGCCTTTGGGATATCTATCAGGAGTCGTGTCCGTTCCGTGAGAATACCTACAACCCCGGATTTTGGGTTGCATGGCAGACAAGAGAGGACTTACGCCTGCTCTTCGGCATTGAGCATGAGTCAAATGGTCTAAACGGCGAGCAATCCCGTTCGTTCAACTATGCAACGGTGGCGTGTCTATACGAACCGTTCGACAATTGGCGCTTCGGAGGTCGTGCATGGTATGGCTATTACGACCGTGAAAACATCAGCCACTACTTCCGCTATCGTGGTGTAATGCAACTGTGGGCAACATTCCACACTCGCAACGAACGAGTTGCGGTTACGGCACTTGTAAATCCGACCGTTACATTCGCCAAATACAATGTGCAGGTCGAGGCCTCGTGGCGCATGGCAAAACGAGGAGATTGGCTCCCCTGCCTATTTGTGCAGTACAACTACGGCTATGGTGAAACAATGCTCGACTACAACAAGCGACACAGCAAGATAAGAATTGGCATCTCGCTGATGAACAACAGGTTAAACCTCTATTAATTTAGACGAGAGACGAGAGGAACGGAAAACGGAAAACGGAAAACTGAGAACTGAGAACTGAGAGCGCACTCCTTAAACTCCTTAAACTCCTTAAACTCCTTAACAAGGTTTGCGCCTTGACAAGGGTGGGAGTTCAGAAAACTAAAAAAGACAAACTATAATGATAAATGCAGAACACTTCCTACTAATTGGAGCAATTCTTCTGTTTGTTGCCGTGATGGCAGGCAAGGTTGCGTATCGTTTCAACGCACCTGCCCTCTTGCTCTTCTTGGCAGTGGGATTATTCTTCGGCTACGATATTCTCTCGTTCAATTCGCCCGAATTGACGCAGTTTATCGGTATGATATCGCTCTGCATCATCTTGTTTTCGGGTGGTATGGATACCAAATTCTCGGAAATCAGACCGATACTCCCCGAAGGTATAACCCTCGCTACGGCAGGAGTATTGATGACGGCACTGCTGCTCGGAGGTTTCATCTATTTGATTGCTCCTGTGATAGGTTTTGAGTTATCTTTTCCGTTGGCATTGCTTCTCGCATCAACCATATCCTCAACCGACTCGGCATCGGTATTCTCCATTTTGCGTACACGCCGACAGGGTTTGAGCGAAAATCTGCGACCATTGTTGGAGTTGGAGAGTGGCTCGAACGACCCGATGGCATATATACTTGTGATTCTCTTAATAAAGATGCTTGGTGGCGAAGGCAACGAGGAGATTGGTATCGGAGGTGCTATCTTGATGTTCGTTGTTCAGATGGCAGTGGGCGCACTGATTGGCTACCTCTTTGGTCGTGCTTCGGTTTGGATTATCAACAAAATAAACATCGACAACGCATCGCTCTACTCGGTGTTACTACTCGCCTGCGTATTCTTCACCTTCTCGTTCACCTCGCTTAT
Source organism: Alistipes sp. (assembly GCA_017937805.1). Classification (GTDB taxonomy): domain Bacteria; phylum Bacteroidota; class Bacteroidia; order Bacteroidales; family Rikenellaceae; genus Alistipes. The sequence goes on from JAGBCX010000010.1 coordinate 19,578, forward strand.
TAAGGGTAACGGCTACTTGGCAGTATATATCGCAGGTCTGATTGTCGGAAACAATAAACTCGTAAATAAACGCACCGTAACTACCTTCTTCGATGGTATCACATGGCTGTTCCAAATCATTATGTTCCTTATGCTCGGATTGCTCGTGACACTCGAAGAGGCACTACAGTTGCAGACCGTCATTCTGGGTGTTGCCGCGGGACTTTTCCTTATGCTCGTGGCTCGTCCTATCGCCACATTCGCCTGTCTTGCGCCATTCCGTAAGTTGTCGAAAAAGGCACGAGGCTATATATCGTGGGTTGGATTGCGAGGTGCCGTGCCGATTATCTTTGCAACATACCCTTGGGTGGCTAAAATCGAAGGCGCAGAGATTATCTTCAATGTTGTATTTATCATGACCATTCTCTCTCTTGTTATACAGGGTACAACCGTAAGTAGCATGGCGGAGCTATTTGGCTTGGCGTATACCGAAAAGGAGAGTAAATTTGAAGGTGCTTTGCAGGATAAGGTGCGTTCGGCATTTACCGAGATAGCCGTAACGGAGCAGATGCTCTCGGAGGGCAATACTCTGAACAAAGTGTCATTGCCCGACAATACGCTTGTTGTGATGGTGTGTCGCGATGGCGACTACTTCGTACCAAAAGGCGGTGCTGAGCTGATGATGGGTGATAAACTATTGATTCTCTCCGACCGTAACGACGAGTTGGCGGCCCACTACAAGGAGTTTGGCGTGGAGGATATAATTTCGTTCAAGTAAGAAGTTCCTTGCAAAAACAGATAATTATCACTATATTTGTGTTATGTTGTCGGATAGTGCAAATATGAGATGGTTTGCAATGCGTGCAACCTATGGGCGTAACATCATGGCGCAGAGATTTCTCGAAATGCAAAAAATCGAGAGTTTTGTGCCAATGCGCAAGCGCACCACGAAGGTTGGTCGCCGCATCAAGATTGACATGATACCTGTTGTGCGGGACCTAATCTTCGTACTCGGTGAGCGCGAATATATACAAGAGGTCAAAGGTAAGCTACCATACTTGCACTACATAACTACTCCGTCAGAGGGGCGCAATATCCCCGTAGAGGTGCCGGAGGAGCAGATGCAACAGTTTATTGCAGTCTGCAACGAAATAGACGACAAGGCTGAGATTTTGGCCGGCGAGGAGGCTCATTTTGCAGTTGGCGAACACGTACGCATAACGGGCGGAGCATTCAAGAACTGCGAAGGACAACTCGTAAAGATTGAGGGCAAACGCTCGAAGCGGTTTGTCGTATCGGTAGAGGGCGTTATAGCGGTTGCCGTGTCGGGTATTACAGCTGAAAACATAGAGAAGATATAATGAAGATTACAAAGACAGAGATAGAGGGTGTGGTGATTATTGAGCCACGCATCTTCGAAGATGCACGAGGATACTTCTTCGAGTCATTCTCGGAGCGAGAGTTTGCGGAGCAGGTGTGCGATTGTCGTTTTGTGCAAGATAACGAAGCCCTCTCATCGTATGGTGTAGTTCGAGGTTTGCACTTTCAGTTGCCACCCCACTCGCAGAGCAAGTTGGTGCGAGTTGTCAAGGGGCGCATACTCGATATTGCGGTGGATATCCGCAAGGGTTCACCTACATTCGGCAAACATGTAGCAGTGGAACTATCGGCCGAAAATCATCGCCAGATATTTATTTCTCGCGGATTTGCACATGGCTACTCGGTACTAAGCGAGGAGGCTGTTGTGGAGTATAAATGCGACAACTACTATGCTCCCGATAGTGAGGGCGCTATCGCTTGGAATGATGCCGACCTTGCAATAGATTGGCAGATACCAACAGACAAGGTTATCCTCTCGGAAAAGGATAAGCAACACCCAACACTTGCCGAGTGCAAACAACTATTTGAGTAGTTATGACGATATTGGTAACGGGTGGAAATGGGCAGTTGGGTTGTGCCTTGCGCTTGGCGAGTGCCGAGAGCCGACACCGCTATATCTTTACCGATATCGAGGAGTTGGATATAACTTCGTCTACGGCAATAGAGGCTTTTTTTAACCGTGAAAAAGTCGATGTAGTGGTCAATTGTGCCGCCTATACCGCTGTAGATTTGGCAGAGGAGAATGAGGCGAAGGCTGACGAGATAAACCATAAGGCGGTGGCTCTGTTGGCAAAGGCCTGCAAGCAGCACAACGCCACCCTTATTCATATCTCTACCGACTATATCTTTTCGGGCAATGCCGATAAACCATATAACGAAAACGCTGAGCCTGCACCACTCAACGCCTACGGTCGTACCAAGTTGGCAGGCGAGAGAGCCATTGCAGAGTCGGGTTGCAAGAGCATTGTTTTGCGTACATCATGGCTCTACTCCGAGTTTGGGCGCAACTTCGTTAAGACGATGCGCAATCTTACGGCAACACGCTCGGAGATTAGAGTTGTTGCCGACCAAATAGGCACTCCAACATACGCAAGCGATTTAGCAAAGGCGATTACCTATATTATAGAGAGTGGACAGAGTGAGAAGGTGGGCGTATATCACTACTCAAATATGGGAGAGTGTTCGTGGTACGACTTTGCAGTGGAGATTGCGCGATTGAGTGGTAATTTAGGCTGCAAAATCAACCCTTGCACCACCGCCGACTACCCTACCAAGGCCAATAGACCGCGATATTCGGTATTGGATAAAAGCAAAATCATAGCGACCTTCAATCTAACCATTCCGAAATGGAAGGAGTCGCTCTCCAAAGTAGTGAAGAGATAGTAGCGAATAATACAAAAAGTATTTTAGAGGGTGGGTAACACACGGAGCATAAAAAAGGCTGTAAAAACAGCCCCTAAAATAAGTCCCCCTCACAGGAGGGGGATTTAGGGGGTGGGTAACACACGGAGCATAAAAAAAGGGCTGTAAAAACAGCCCTTTTTTTATGCTCCAAAGTTATCGTAAAGAATATTCTCCGGTGGAACGCCGAGAGAGTCAAGAAGTTTCTCTACCGCGCCGACCATCATTGGAGGTCCGCACATAAGGTAGATACAACCCTCTGGGTCCTCGTGGTTCTTGAGGTAGTTCTCAAAGAGAACATTGTGAACGAAGCCCACCTTGTAATCAACGCCTGCTGCATCTGCCTCTGGGTCTGGGCGGTCGAGAGCAAGGTTGAACTTGAAGTTAGGGAACTCACGCTCGATCTCTGCGTAGTCCTCCAAATAGAACGCCTC
>JAGBCX010000011.1 GCA_017937805.1 Alistipes sp.
TGTGGACCCAGAGGGGCATGATCCCACGACCTTCGGATTATGAGTCCGCTGCTCTAACCAACTGAGCTATGGGTCCTACATTGCGGGTGCAAAGATAGAATAAAAAATTCAAAATGCAAAATTCAGAATGCAGAATGAAGGAGAATTAAAAATTGTCTGAATTATTAATTTATCCCTTATTTCTGCATCAATTTCTCAATCAGAGCATCGTATTGAGCTGCGCTATTTTCGGGCGAGAAGTGGCGGGCACTCTCGGCTCCCCGCTTCTGAATCGAGCGTCGCAACTTCTCGTCGCTCATCAATCGCGCCAACGCTTCGGCATACGCCTCGATATCGCCGGCAGGGAGATATACGCCACTCTCCCAATTTGGCGAGAGCAGTCGTCGCACACCCGGACTGCAATCGAACGATATGGTTGCCGTTTCGCACAACTGCGCTTCGAGCAACACCATCGGACAACCCTCAATCGTGGAGGTCAGGCAGAGAATCTCGGACGAGGCATACAACCTCTCCGGCGTACACTCAAAGCCTGTAAATGCCACTCTCTGTAACCCCTTTTCGCCTACTATGCGTTCGAGATTTGCGCGTTCCGAGCCCTCACCGACAATCTCCAATCGCCACTCCGGAAATCGCTCGTAAACCCTCTCCCACACCGATAGAAGGCGGTCGATACGCTTATCCCAATAGGATAGACGACCTACATACAGCACTCGCTTCTCTCGCTTTGCGGTGAGATCGGGCACGGTGTTCAACTCGATAGGGTTTTGCAGCACCACGCATTTCGACTCCTCGTAGCTTACCCCCACCTTCTCGGCAACCATTCGGCCATACTCCTCGAATAGGACGCCATAGGCATCTACCGCACCGTAAATTCTGCGGTAGCGCTTTGTTGTTTTGCGCTCGTAGTAGCCGAGCTTATATTTCGGGTAGTCGATAAGCCAACGGCTCAACCACTCTTTCAGCGTGCCCTTTTTCGGACGGATAATCGAGCCCCACTTCTCCAACTTCTCGTAGAATGGACAGCCGTGCAGCACATATACCAACTTGCATAGTCCCTCCTTGCGCAACTTTGGCAGGTAGCTTGGGAAGCGTCCCGGGGCGAAAAATATATCTATATGGTGCTGCTTGATGGCCTGCTCGACAAACTCTCTATTGCGAGAGCTGAGGGCGGTGTGTGGAAGTACGATATACTCTATCGGCAGCTCCTTGGCCAACTTCTCGGTATGGAGGTTGTGAACAAAGAGAAATACTCTGTGTCCTCGCTCGGAGAGGGGCTGAGCGAGATTCATAATCACTCGCTCAACACCTCCACCCGGAAACCATTCTACCAAAAACGATATATTAGCCATTCTCAGTTTATTATACGAAAGGCAACTTTACGACCTCTGCTTTCAAGAGGCGGTCGCGGATAACTACGCATACCACCGTGCCGACCTTTGCAAATTCGCTCTTCACATAGGCCATACCGATACCCACCTTCAAGCAAGGCGACATCGTTCCTGATGTGATGTGGCCAATCTCGTTGCCCTCGGTGTCGGCCACCTTGTATTCGTGACGAGGGATACCTCGGTCAATCATCTTCAAACCTACCAGCTTGCGCTCTACGCCGTTAGCCTTCTGCTCGGCGAGGAACTCGCGGTCGATAAAATCTTTGCCATCCACGAACTTGGTAATCCAACCCAAGCCCGCCTCGATAGGCGAAGTTGTGTCGTCAATCTCGTCGCCATAGAGGCAGAATCCCTTCTCCAAGCGGAGGGTGTCGCGTGCACCCAAGCCGATATTTTTCAGACCGTACTCCTCGCCCGCTTTCCACAGCTCCTCCCAGATATGGTCAGCATCCTCGTTGTGCATATAGATTTCGCAACCTCCCGAACCGGTGTAGCCCGTCATCGAGAGTATCACCTCGCAACCTGCGCACTTCAACTGCTTAAAGGTGTAGTACTCCATATTTTCGACCTCCTCCTCGCACATCTTCTGCACGATTTTCATTGCGAGAGGGCCCTGAATAGCCAACTGCGAGATGCGGTCGGAGGCGTTCTCCAACTCCACACCCTCACGCATACCGAAGGCCTTACCCTGCTCCAAGATATGCGCCCAATCTTTCTCGATATTGGCAGCATTTACGCAGATAAGGTACTTCTGCTCCGAGTAGCGGTAGATGATGATATCATCGACGATACCGCCCTTTCCGTTAGGCATACACGAGTACTGCGCCTTGCCGTCGTAGAGCTTCGTAACATCATTTGTGCCAATCTTCTGCAAGAGGGCAGTGGCATTCTCGCCCTTAACCCAAATCTCGCCCATGTGGCTCACATCGAAGACACCTGCACCGTTGCGCACGGTGATATGCTCATCGTTGATGCCCGAAAACTCGATAGGCATATTGTAACCCGCAAACTCCGCCATCTTGGCACCATTTGCAATGTGATACTTTGTAAATACGGTTGTTTTCATAGTTTTATGGTTGGTTTAATTGTTACTCTTGGTTGGTAGGCTTCTCGCTCTTTTCTGGTCGGCGAAGCCCGAGGCGTGGGCAGCGGTGGAACTCGCGGGTGCGGTCGAACAGGTAGCGGTAGGTAGTGTGCATCTTGTGCTTTGTAGCGCACACATAACGCTCTATCATTCGGTTCATTACGGGGTTGAAGTCGCCAATCCACGCAAACTCGAACGACTTGTACGGACTGCGCCCCGTATGGATATAGTTTTCGAGAATATAGGTCATAATGGCACTCTCGATACCCTTGCCCTGGAACTCAGGTGTTATACCAAAGATGATTCCGAAGACACGGTCACACGACTTACGCACCTTCAAATCCCACATCAGGCGCAACTTCTCCACCAAGCCGAATTTGCCGTTGAACTTACCAATTACGCGATTCAAATCGGGTACCATAACGAAGAAACCTATCGGCTCGTTGTTGTGGTAGGCGAAATATATCAAATTCGGATCAATAATCGGGCGGAGCGTGCGCATCAGCTTCTGCGCCTCCTCCCTGGTCATCTGCTTTACGCCCGTAAAGAGCGACCACGCCTTATTATAGATGGTGCGCAGATTCTCGGCAGCCTCTTCGAGATTTGCACCCGTAATATCCTTGATTTGGTACTCTGGGTTTGCAAGTACTCGGTGAGCCTTTTCGAGAGCTATCTCGCTCAAAACACCATCCTCGGCGCGCCAAACATAGGAGTTTTGGTTAAAGTAGTTCTGAAAACCGTAATTCTCGAACAGAGCCTTGTAGTATGGCAGATGATATGGATTGCCGTAGAGAGGCTGGTACTCGAAACCCTCGACCAACAATCCCCACCACGAATCGCGTGAGCCGAAGTTTACAGGGCCATCCATGCCCTCCAAGCCACGCTCCGCAAGCCAATCGCGAGCCGCATCGAAGAGCAGATTTGCCACCTCCTGACACTCTATCGACTCGAAGAAACCGCAGCAACCCATATTCTCGGTAACCTTTGCCTGCTCACGGTTGTAGAATGCAGCAATACGACCTACCGCCTCGCCCTTCTCGTCGAGAGCGATCCAGCGAATCGCCTCGCCACCCTCGAATAGATGGTTGCGCTTGGGGTCAAAGACCTTCTCGATATCATCATCAAGCGGAGCCACCCAATATGGGCAATCCTTATATATCTTGCGATCAAAGTGTAACCACTCCTTCGCCTCGCGCGGAGTAGTTACCTCTTTAAGTTGATACTTTGCCATTATCTTCTATTTTATAATCTCTGCGTACAGATCGAAGTCGTCTGCATCGGTAATTTTTACATCGTAGAATTTGCCCTTCATAAGGCGTTTGTGGCTCGAAATCAATATCTCCTCATCCACCTCGGGGGAGTCGTACTGCGAGCGACCGATATAGTATTCGCCCGACTTTCCGTCGATAATCACACGCTCCACCTTACCTACTCGCTCCTCATTCTTCGCATGCGAAATCTCCGCCTGAATAGCCATTAGATGCTCGGCACGATAATCCTTCACGCGCTGCGGAATATTATCCGAGAGCTTTGTTGCCGAGAATGTCCCCTCCTCCTCCGAGTATGGGAAGACGCCAAGGCGGTCGAAGCGGAGTCGCTTGACCTCCTCGCACAGCTCCTCGTAGTCGGCAGCACTCTCGTTCGGATAGCCCACCAACATTGTGGTACGAATGGCTATATCGGGAATTGCCGTGCGCAGTCGCTCAATCAGTTCGAGAGCCTCCGCCTTGGTGTGGCGACGGTGCATCAGCTCCAACTGATTATCCGAGAGGTGTTGCAACGGAATATCCAGGTATTTACAAATCTTCGGCTCACGGGCCATAACCTCAATTACATCCTGCGGGAAGTCGGTAGGGTAGGCGTAGTGGAGTCGTATCCACTCGATACCCTCCACCTTACAGAGTTTTTCGAGCAGCTCCGCCAGGCAACGCTTGCCGTAGAGGTCCATGCCGTAGTAGGTGGTATCCTGTGCCACCACCATAATCTCCTTAACCCCCTTTGCGGCAAGATTTTGAGCCTCCTTCAACACCTGCTCCATAGGCACGGAGCGATGCTTGCCGCGAATTAGCGGAATGGCGCAATAGCCGCATCGCCAATTGCAACCCTCGCCGATTTTGAGGTAGGCGTAGTGTTTTGGAGTGGAGAGTTCTCGCTGTGTCTCGACCTCTGCGCGGTAGTCGCCCGTCAAGGCACGCACCACGCCATCGAAAGTTCTTGCGCCGAAGTATTCATCCACCTCGGGTATCTCCTCGCGCAACTCGTCAGCATAACGCTCCGAAAGACAGCCAATTACAAAGAGTTTTTCGATAAGTCCGGCACGCTTTGCCTCAACGCAGTTGAGGATGGCGTCGATACTCTCCTCCTTGGCATCGCCAATAAAGCCGCAAGTATTCACCACCACGACCTTTGCATCTGTGCGGTCGCTATCGAAGCGAATCTCGTAGCCCGCCTCCGCCAATTGCGCAGCGATATGCTCCGAATCGACACGATTCTTGGCACAACCGAGCGTTATGATATTTACAATCTTCATTGCGGACTACCCCTTAAATACTAATTCTTGATGATATCTTAGATATTTCAATCTTGCATCATCAATTGGTAAATGCTGAAAATAGCTATTATCCTTTAATTGCAAGCGCCGTTTATTTTTTGGAGATAACCAGTCTGAGATGAGCATGTGCTTATCCTCCGTGAATGTGATAAATCCTCTATCAAACAATTTGTCATAAAGTGGAGTTAGCATAAAGCCATTTTTAGGATCTATTTTCTCCTTATCGTTAGAAAAAGCCCACGGCTTAATATGACTTGCTATCAACAATCGTTCATCATTAACCATTGTTATAGGACAGAATGGACACTCCTCTAATAATAGTTCTCTATATTTACCTTGACCGACTCTTGCCTTTCTGATGTCCTCAGACTTTTGTTGTTTTGACTTTGGTATAGAAGATATTAAATCTTTTTCTTTTTTACCATACTTGAAGACTAATGCCCCATTTTTTATTTCTGAAATTGCATCAAAGTCCACAAACAATTTCCAATAGAACTCTATTTCGTTACTTGAATTTTTTACTTTCATGGCTGCAATATAACTAACCAGAGGTAATGATAATTCTCGTAATATAGAGTATGCTTTATCTTTTGAATTTACATAACCTCGTGGACCTTCAATTTGAGTTTGATCTTTTACATTAAAGTATATAATATCTTCCAAAAGTTCCACTTTGCGCATTCTATCTTCCCATAGTTGTGCTAATACATCTTTACCGCAATAGTTCAACGAAGGATGTGTATATTCTTGTTTGAGAGCATTAAGAAATGTGATTAAATCATTTTTCAAGATAAAGCATTTTACTTCAAAGCCTCTATCTCCGAAGAATTCTCGCATCAATGTCTTGGTACCAAAGTACAATTTTGCTTCTCCATTGCCCTTTCCCAATTTATTCTTCCTTACCACAAAACAATCAGGAATAGTTACAATAGAATCAAATGTATCTAACACCTTAAAGTTCTTATCTGCAATCTTCATATATACCGTATTTTGTAATATCCAACTGTTTTAATATAGCGATTAACACATCTACAACAATACTATTGCCTGATTGTTGATACATAGATGTATCTGATACAACAATTTTAAAATCATCCTTAAAACCCATTAAACGCAAACACTCTCTTGGTGTTAATTTCCTTATTCGACCTTTATGTGTTACATAATTATCTACCCCTGCTCTATGCATCTTATGCATAGAGTGTAATAATGGGCGAGCAACATCTAAATCTGTTTCTATCCTTGTTTTAAAGTTTTTTGTTCCTTCAGATAAAACATATTTTGCGACCTTTTCGGACAGATAATATTTTTCTTCTACATCTTTTACTTCGAAAATAAACTCATCAAAATCCTCTTCTCCCGCTGCTGGATGAAACACGAAGTCTCCATGCCAATTAAACTGTTGATTACGTTTTTGACACAACTGAACATCGCCGTTTATTTGAGTATAACTTTTTAATCTATTCTTGGTGCTGGTTACGAATTTAATACCCTTCTCTTTTAAGAAATACTTACTAGAGAAGCTATCTTCAAGAAAGTCATACATTGTATATTCTAATGGAATAGCAGTTGGATATTCAAATTCTGTTTTATTTAAAAAGCCAATACAAAATAATCGCTCTCTATGCTGAGGAATACCATAGTTTTTGCTATTCAATACATGTTCATGGATGTCATAGCCTAACTCATGAAATACGGATTTAATAATATCCCAAGTCTTCCCTTTGTCGTGTGACAACAAGCCCTTTACATTCTCAAA
>JAGBCX010000012.1 GCA_017937805.1 Alistipes sp.
GTGCCATGTCCATCTTCCACGCGCCGAGCGCCGGCAGGTAGCGACAGCGCGTGCTTGCGGACCTTGGTCCGGAGGAGTGAGAAGTGAGGAGTGAGAAGTGAGGAGATTTTTAATTCTCAACTCTTTCAGCTCTTCCTATAACCCCTATAACCCCTATAACCCCTATTATCCCTATTGTCCCCTGCGCCTTGACCACGCTCAGAGTTCAGATAAGTCACCCGAAACGCCACCGACTGACGAATCCCTCTCCGTACAACCACACTTTTTGCCCACAACCAAGATTCGAACGGTCGCCGCAGTTGAGAGGTGACCGTAGCGAGGTTGTACAATCAGAGATTGTCGGGATTGAGAAATGATGTGTGAAAATCTATTTTCAAACACAATCATTTCGCAAGCACGAATATCTGCGCAAGCAAATGACAACCGAGCGAAGATAAGTCACCCGAAACGCCACCGACTGACGAATCCCTCTCTTTCCGCCACAAAAAAAGAGCAGTGAAAATCACTGCTCTTTGTGGCGGAAAGAGAGGGATTCGAACCCCCGGAGCCTCTCAGCTCATCGGTTTTCAAGACCGGCGCATTCGACCACTCTGCCATCTTTCCGGGGACAAAGGTACAACCTTTTTTCTATTTTGCAAAATTTTTAGAGAAAAGTTGAAATTTTACACGATATTTTATAACTTTGTGGGTTGGAATGGCTCTTTGCTCTTAAAAGAGCAGTACAAAAAGAGTCTATCGGAACGATTTACAGAACAAGAAGCAATAAGTTTAACCCTCAAAAGAGGTGAAAATCGGAGGCGATGAGACTATTTTTGGGCATTGAGCAGTGGCGGAAAGCGGAGCATACTTAGCGTATGTGAGCATTTACGACACAAGCAAGGTGCAAAAAGAGTCCATCGAAACGATTTACAGAACAAGAAGCAATTAGTTAACAAACAAAATAAAAAAGAAAAACAGTATGGGAAGAGCATTTGAGTATCGCAAAGCGAGAAAGATGAAGAGATGGGGGCATATGGCTCGTGTCTTTACGAAGATTGGAAAGGAGATTGAGATCGCGGTTAAGGCTGGTGGTAGTGATCCATCGGCAAATACGAGATTGCGTATCCTGATGCAGAATGCAAAGGCAGAGAATATGCCTAAGGAGAATGTGGAGAGAGCAATCAAGAGAGCGACTGAGAAGGACGCAGCAGACTACAAGGAGGTTGTATATGAGGGATATGGTCCTAATGGTGTGGCATTCTTGGTTGAGACCGCAACCGACAACACCAACCGTACAGTAGCAAATATCCGTATGTACTTCAACAAGTGTGGCGGTACTCTTGGCAACTCGGGCTCGGTAGGCTTTATGTTCGAGCATAAGTGTGTATTCAAGTTCAAGGCTGAGGGTGCAGACCCAGAGGAGTTGGAACTCGAAATGATTGACCTCGGAGTAGATGAGTTCTACGTAGAGGAGGACGGTATCAACGTATATGCTCCGTACGAGTCGTTCGGTGCTATTCAGAAGTGGTTAGACGATCAGGGCTTCGAGATTGTATCGGGAGAGTCGGTTCGTATCCCAACTGACACGAAGGAGCTTGATGCAGAGGGCCGTGAGGCTGTTGAGAAGCTCGTAGAGAAGTTGGAAGAGGATGATGATGTGGTAAATGTATATCACACCATGGCCGAGGCTGACGCAGAGGAGTAAAAGAGAACGGGAACAAAATCTTCTTAAATACTACAGATATGAATAACAAATATGCATTGCCAAAAGATGGTGGATTGATTGCCGATAAGGCATTCAAGGACCTTACACAGCGTTACGAGCGTATTGCAACGCAAGCTTACGAGAGTGAGTACGAGGGAGTTCAATATATCGCTGACAATATCGTGGCAGCAATCAAGGCTCACAAGGGCGACAAGCCTTTCGCACTCGGATTAACCACAGGTAAAACGCCTATCGGTTTGTACCGTGAGTTGGTTAAGCGTTACAAGGCCGGAGAGGTAAGTTTTGCAAATGTTGCAGTTTACAGCCTTGACGAGTTCTACCCTATCAAGCCGACCGAGAAGCAGAGCCGCAACTATCGTATTCACGAGGAGTTGCTCGACCAAGTAGACATTTTGCCTGAGAACATCAACTTCCCTGATGGAACACTCCCTCGCGAGGAGTTGTCGGCATTCTGTGCAAACTATGGTAAGGCTCACATCGACTTGATGATTATCGGTGTAGGCAAGGACGGACAGATTGGCTTCAACGAGCCGGGCTCGCACGCTAAGTCGGGTACTCGTCTTGTGCAGTTGTCGTATCAGTCGCGCAAGGTACAATCGAGCGCATTCGGAAGCCTCGATTGCACTCCGAAGATGGCTATCACTATGGGTATCGATACCGTAATGAAGGCTGAGCGCATTATCGTAATGGCTTGGGGCGAGGATAAGGCAAATGTTGCCAAGCAGATTATCGAGGGCGAGGTTTCGGAGTTGGTTCCGGCTTCGTACTTGCAGGCACACAACAATATCGAGGTAGTTATTGACGAGGGTGCAGCATCGCAACTCACACGCGTACAGACACCTTGGTTGGTAGGCTCGTGCCAATGGACACCAAAATTCACCCGCAAGGCTGTAGTTTGGTTGTGCGGTGTTGTAAATAAGCCGATTTTGAAGCTTACACACAAGGATTATATCGAAAATTCGCTTGGCGAGTTGTTGGAGCAGGGCCGCACCTACGACCAGATAAACATCGACGTATTCAACGACTTGCAGCACACCATCACCGGTTGGCCGGGTGGTAAGCCAAATGCAGACGACTCGACACGTCCTGTTAAGTCTACTCCATTCCCAAAGAATGTATTGATATTCTCACCACACCCTGACGATGACGTAATTTCGATGGGTGGAACATTTATCCGCCTCGTAGAGCAGGGACACAACGTTCACGTAGCATACGAGACTTCGGGTAATGTGGCAGTACATGACGATGTTGTTTTGCAGAACATTGATGCTGCACACGAGTTAGGCTTTGCAGATGAGTATGCAAATGTCGAGGCTATCATCAAGAGCAAGAAGCCGGGTGAGCCAGAGCCACGTCCATTGCTCAACTTGAAGGGTGCTTTGCGCCGTGCCGAGGCACGTGCAGCTGTACGTTCGTTCGGTTTGAATGCCGACACTAACGCCCACTTCCTCAATCTTCCGTTCTACGAGACCGGAGGTATCAGCAAGAGCCCATTCACACAGGCCGATATCGACATTGTAGCGAAGTTGTTGCGCGAGGTTAAGCCTCATCAGATTTACGCTGCGGGCGACTTGTCGGACCCACACGGAACACACCGCACCTGCATCGAGATTGTGTTGGAGGCTATTGAAGTTGTGCGCAATGACGAGTGGTTTAAGGATTGCCACTTGTGGCTCTATCGCGGTGCTTGGATGGAGTGGGATCTCGGCTCGGTGGATATGGCAGTGCCACTCTCGCCAAACGAGATGATTGCAAAGCGTCACGCCATCTATCGCCACCTCTCGCAGAAGGATATCGTACCGTTCCCGGGCGAGGACCCACGCGAGTTCTGGCAGCGTAGCGAGGATAGAACTCAGACTACAGCAAAGCAGTATGACGCACTCGGCATGGCAGAGTATCAGGCCATCGAGGTATTTGTAAGAATGTTCTAATCTAAACAAAAAATATTATGAGACTTATTATTCAGGATAACGCCAAAGATGCTAGCCGTTGGATAGCAGAGTATATCGTAAATCGTATTAACGAGAAGGAGGCTGCCGGAGGTCGTTTCGTACTCGGTTTGCCTACGGGTTCCACCCCACTTCTCACCTACGACCACCTTATCGAGTTGAACAAAGCGGGCAAGGTGTCATTCAAGAATGTTGTAACATTCAACATGGACGAGTATGTAGGTTTGCCACAGGAGCACCCTGAGAGCTATCACTCGTTTATGTGGAACAACTTTTTCAGCCATATTGACATCAACCCTGCAAATGTAAATATCCTCAACGGCAATGCTCCCGATTTGGCAAAGGAGTGCGCAGATTACGAGGCAAAGATTGTAGCAGCGGGCGGTATCGACCTATTCTTGGGCGGTATTGGCGAAGACGGACACTTGGCATTCAACGAGCCATTCTCGTCGCTCAACTCGCGCACACGTATCAAGACTCTGACCTACGACACATTGCTCGTAAATTCGCGCTTCTTCGACAACGACGTAAATAAGGTTCCGAAGTTGGCTTTGACCGTAGGTATCGGCACCGTTCTCTCGGCTAAGGAGGTTGTAATTCTCGCCTTTGGCCACAAGAAGGCTGTTGCATTGCACAACGCTATCGAGGGTGCATACTCACACACTTGCACCGCTTCGGCTATCCAGACACACCCTCACGGCATGATTATTTGCGATGAGGCTGCAACCGTAGAGTTGAAGGTTGGCACCTACCGCTACTTCAAGGATATCGAGAAGAATAATTTGTAAAAAACTTATACTACTATGACCGAGAAACTTCTTAAAATTGCCTCTGAGTTCGTTCTCGAAGGCGCAATCAAAGAGATTACCCCACTTGGACAGGGTTTCATTAACGACACCTTTATTATCCACACCGAGGGTGATGCTCCGAACTACATTTTGCAGCGCAAAAATCAGATTGTATTCCCTGACGTACCTGCAATGATGGACAATATCGACCGCGTAACTGCACACATTCGCAAGAAGGTTGCAGCCGAGGGTGGTGACATTCACCGTGAGGTTATGACTATCAACCACACCCACGACGGCAAGTTCTACCACATTGACGAGGATGGCGAGTATTGGGCAGTTTGCGAATTTATCGCCGACACCATTGCTTACGATGCGGCAAATAGCGAGGCTTTGGCTCGTATGGGCGGTATGGGTATCGGTAAGTTCCAGGCCCAGTTGGCGGACTTCACCGAGCCATTGGCAGAGGTTATCAAGGGCTTCCACAACATCAAGCACCGCTTTGTTCAGTGGGACGAGGCTTTGGCTCAGGACTTGGCAGGCCGTAAGGCTTCGATTCCGGAGGAGATTTCGTGGATTGAGTCGCGCCGTGAGGAGATGTTGGCATTCTGGGCAAAGGTTGAGAGTGGCGAGATTCCAATGCGCGTAACTCACAACGATACCAAGATTAACAATATCCTCTTCGACAAGCAGGGCAACGTGCTTTGCGTTATCGACTTGGATACCGTGATGTCGGCACCTGCATTGAACGACTTTGGTGATGCTATCCGTACCTACGCCAATACAGGCGCAGAGGACGCAGAGGATCTTTCAACCGTATCGCTCTCGTTGCCGATGTTTGCCGCTTATGCTGACGGCTACCTCTCGCAGCAGGCGCAGACACTCACACAGGCTGAGTTGGACCATCTCGCATTCTCGGCTCGTTACATCACTTTCGAGCAGGTGTTGCGATTCTTGATGGACTACATCAATGGCGATACCTATTATAAGATTAAGTCGCCTAACCACAACCTCGTGCGCACCCACGCTCAGTATGCATTATTGCAGAGCATCGAGTCGCAGTATGCGGAGATGTGCGAGGTGATTAAGGCTACAACTGCTAAATATCGCGCTTAATATGAAGATTGCGAAGATAGATTTGTCGGGCCGTACCCTCGAACAAGTTTTCGAGGGTATCGCACCCGAAAAGATTGCTTGTTGCAATTGGGCCGAGGAGTATCCATACGCACCGAATGTAACGTTTAAGATGTTCCATACGGGAGATAAGTTGTATGTTCGCTTCGATGTCGAGGAGGGCTATACAGCGGCTCGTGTAGCCGAGGATAATGGCGAAGTGTGGACCGATTCGTGTTGCGAGTTCTTCCTATCGCTCGATGGCGAGGCGTACTACAACGTTGAGACCACCTGCATCGGTAAGATGTTGATTGGCTATCGCCAAAAGGGGCAAGATGTTATCCATGCGGACAACACCGTACTTTCGCAGGTTGAGCGCCACACATCGCTCGGCTCGGAGCCTTTCGAGGAGCGCGTGGGCGAGAATAAGTGGTCGCTGATGTTGGGACTTCCGACCGCGATTATGCACCAACACAATGTGGAGAGTTGGAACGGCTTGAAATTGAAGGTTAATCTCTACAAATGTGGCGATAACCTCTCGAAGCCACACTTCCTTTCGTGGCAACCGATTGCTCTTCCGCAACCTTGTTTCCACTGTCCGGAGTTCTTTACGGCAATTGAGTTGGAGTAAAAAAAATATCGTGGCAATCGCCACGATATTTTTTTTAGTTGTAATTCGAATTAAGATACTCTTGAATCGTAAAATTCGTTTCGCACGGTTCGATACCTTCGGCAACAAACTCATTGGTATATTGCAACTTCTCGCCACCGAGAACACAACGACCGAGGAACATCAAAATCTCGTCATGGTTATCGGTTAGCGGTGAGAGTGCGAGAGCGTGGTCGCGATAGTGTGCCGAATGGAAATAGTATGTCGCACCCAAGTCGTGCAACTGCTCGGCAATATAGTCCGAGCCATAGAATCCTGCTCCAAGAATTGTAGCCTTACGATATGGCACATTGCGGTCAGCATTGCCGTGGAAGAGCATTATAGGGCATGGGGTTGAATCCCAATCGGGCTCACCAAGCATCGAATAGATTGCTCCGGCAAAGGCTATTACTCCTGCAAAGTTAAACTTAGCAGGAAGGCTCTTTGCATAACTCTCGCGATTGGCGAGGTAATTTTCCGCCTGCAATACAGCAATAGCACCGGCACTTGAACCGCTTGCCACAATCAACGATGTATCAACACCCATCTTGTCTGCATTATTGAGGATATATTTCGTAGCACGCAGCACATCCTCGGCAGCGTAGTTTACCGAGCGATACATCGCCCATGCGCCCTCCAATGGTCCAACCTCTTTCTCGGGGTCGAGAGCATACTCCATACCGAGGCGATAATCTACCGACACAACATCGAAGCCCTCCGAGAGGAGCATGTCGAAGTATGGCATATATCGTTCATCGGCACGATTGCCATGCGAAAAACCTCCACCAAAGGCGAACAACACGCAAGGGTGCGCACCCTCGCCCTCAGCGCGATAGTGGTCGAGATACAACGGCTTTTCGCCCTCTACAAAGCAGTAGGTTGTCGGTTTTGTTTGTGCAGAGAGTGTCGCCATAGTGAAAATTAGTGTTGCAAATAGTATAAACCTTTTCATTCTATTTGTATTTATTATTCCAAAGCATTTTTAACCTTTCGGCTATACGTTGCTCAGTCTGATTGCCGGTATTCGGGTGGTAAAATTGCTTACCTTTGAGCGACTCCGGCATAAACTCCTGCTCCACAAAGTTACCAGCGTAGTCGTGAGCATACTTGTAGTCTGCGCCATAGCCCTGCTCCGCCATCAAATCAGTTACAGCATTGCGCAGATGCAACGGCACAGGTCGCAAATTAGTATCCTTCTGAACAAATGCAAGTGCCTCATTTATCGCCATATATGCCGAGTTACTCTTCTGCGAGGTGGCGAGATAGATGGTTGTTTCGGCAAGCGTTATACGAGCCTCAGGCATACCAATCTTATGCACCGTATCGAAGCAGGCATTTGCTAAAAGCAACGCATTCGGATTTGCCAAGCCGATATCCTCCGATGCCAAAATCACAAGTCTGCGAGCGATAAATCGTGGCTCCTCACCCCCTGCCAACATTCGAGCCAAGTAGTATATTGCAGCGTTCGGGTCGCTACCTCGCACGCTCTTGATAAATGCCGAGATAACATCGTAATGCTGCTCCCCATTCTTGTCGTACAAGGCGATATTCTGCTGCAACACCTCCGTTACAAGGTCATCGGTAATCACCAAATCGCCCTCGCGCGAGGAGGTTATAATATCCAAGATATTGAGCAACTTACGCGCATCGCCACCCGCAAAACGGAACAATGCAGCCGACTCTGTAACCTCTATTTTTCGTTTTTTCAACTCCTCATCGGTTGTCAATGCGCGGTCGAGCAGTTTTTGTAAGTCCTCATCTTGCATCGGCTTCAAAGTATAGACCTGACAACGGCTCAGCAATGGCGAGATAACCTCAAACGAAGGATTCTCGGTTGTCGCACCAATAAGGGTTATAACGCCCTGCTCCACTGCTCCGAGCAGTGAGTCTTGTTGCGACTTGTTGAAGCGGTGAATCTCATCGATAAACAACAGCGGAGTGGTAGCCGAGAAGAATTTTTGATTCTTCGCCGACTCGATAACCTCGCGCACCTCCTTTACACCCGAAGTTACAGCTGAGAGGGTATAGAAAGGTCGTTCGAGGGTATTTGCCACAATGCGGGCAAGGGTTGTCTTACCCACCCCTGGAGGTCCCCAAAGGATAAACGAAGGCACATTTCCCGCCTCGATAAAGCGGCGGAACACACCACCCTCACCGACCAGATGTTGCTGACCGATGTAATCTTCGAGGGTCTGAGGCCTCAATCTTTCTGCCAAAGGAATAGACATAACTTTAATTATGATTTTCAGCGGAGAACTGAGAACTGAGAACTGAGAGATTTTCTCCTTTTAGAGTCTTTATACTCGAAGTGAGCATGGCGATTATCTCATCATTTTCTCCATATAAAGACTTAAATTCTTCGGAGTTTATAATTTCACCCTCGAACATCAATTCAAGCCAATATGCAGTTTCGTCAGCCTCTTTTAATGCTATTGATAGTTTATGTATGAAGTCCAATCTGCTTTGAGCATTTCTACTCTCTCGCACATTTGCGCCGATACTTGTAGCACTACGCAAAATCTGCTTCGATAAAATAAACTCTCGCTTCTCGTCCTGCAAATAGGTCACAAATCGGATTATTCGTACAGCAAATCGCTTAGTCTTATCTCTTAATACTCCATTTTTCATTGCAATATCTCTCTTAATCCCATTTTGCTCTCTTTTCATTATTGAAACTCGACATCTCTCAGTTCTCAGTTCTCAGTTCTCAGTTCTCAGCTCTCAGCTCTCAGTTCTCAGCTCTTTTGGTTGTAGGCCTTTATGGCCTCACCCAAAATGCGTATTGCTCTTTTGAGTTCATCTTTTTCGAGAATGTATGCAATGCGGACCTCGTCTTTGCCTAAGCCCGGCTCGGAGTAGAAACCCGAAGCAGGGGCGAGCATAATGGTCGCACCCTCGTACTCAAATTCGCGCAAACACCACTCGCAGAACTTGTCGCTATCATCTATCGGTAGTCGTGCAATCGTATAGAATGCGCCCATCGGAATAGGCGAAAAGACACCATCAATCTTGTTCAACTCATCGACCAGACAGTTACGGCGCTCGATATACTCCTCGTAGGTGTGGATAGCATACTCGCGAGGTGCATCAATCGATGCCTCGGCCGCAATCTGACCAAGAAGTGGTGGCGACAATCGCGCCTGACAGAACTTCATCACCGCAGCACGCAAGGTTTTATTCTTGGTAATCAATGCTCCGATGCGGATACCGCACTCCGAATATCGTTTCGACACCGAGTCAATCAGCACCACATTCTCCTCAATGCCCTCCAAATGGCACGCCGAGATATATGGCGAGCCCGTATAGATAAATTCGCGATAAACCTCGTCAGAGAAGAGGAACAAGTCGTGCTTTTTGACCAAATCACGAATACGATTCATCTCCTTTCGCGTGTAGAGATAGCCCGTAGGGTTATTCGGGTTACAAATCAAGATACCGCGTGTGCGCTCGTTTATCAACTCCTCGAACTGCTCAATCGAAGGCAATGCAAAGCCATTTTCGATAGTCGAAGTGATAGGGCGAATTACCGCACCTGCCGATACGGCAAATGCCATATAGTTGGCATACGCTGGTTCCGGAACGATAATCTCGTCACCCGGATTCAGACACGACATAAAGGCAAACAACACCGCCTCCGAGCCTCCTGCCGTCACGATAATATCATCGGGCGAGAGTTTTATCTGGTATTGGTCGTAGTAGCCGACCAACTTCTCGCGCAACGAGAGAAAACCGTCGCTCGGACTATACTCCAATATCTCGCGGTCGATATTGCGGATAGCATCGAGTGCCACCTGCGGAGTTTTGATATCGGGTTGACCGATATTGAGATGATAGACCTTTGTGCCACGCTTTTTAGCCTCTTCGGCAAGCGGAGCAAGTCGGCGAATTGGTGATGCCGGCATCAATACGGCTCGTTCTGAAATCTTTGGCATAGCGCAAAAATAAATTTATTCACACAAAGATAGAAAAAAGAGTTGAGAGTTGGAAATTGAGAGTTGAGAATTTTACCATTTTTTTAGATATTCAAATTCCTCGCTCATTCATACTCTCTTTTCGTCAGTATTTATACCCAAATTGAACATTTATCTTGCCATGTAGAATATATTTGTTATATTTGTAGCCGAAACATATATTCATTAAGTATGAAAAAAGAACTTAAACCAAGAGATCACAACCTCTTATTAAAGGCGTTTCGTATCTATTTGCAGTTTGTCAATTCAGGGCTCTATTTTCGTAAAGAGCACCTTGTAGGTGTTGAGAAAGTTCCCGTAGATGGTACTCCGCTGGTAATTGTCTCGAATCACCAAAATTGTCTTAACGATCCTTTATCGGTTGCGATGAACTTGACCGACAGACGAATCAATTTCATTGCTCGTGCAAATGTATTCAAGAATCCGATTGCTGGTCGCTTCTTGCGTAAGTTAGGACTTCTTCCTGCATATCGTATGTCATACGATGGTTACTCTTCGGTGGCAAAGAATCGTGCCACTTTCGATGCCGCAGGTCAGGCATTGTGCGATGGCGAGAGCGTAATGCTCTTTCCTGAGGCAGGCCACCAAGATAAACGTTGGCTCGGAACATTCAAGATTGCATACTTGAAGATTGCCTTCGATGCCGCCGAGAAGTTCGAGTTCAAGCGCGATGTAAAGATATTGCCTTCGTGCAACCACTACGCCAACTATTTCCATGCTCGTACCGACATGTTGATTCGCTTTGGCGACCCTATCTCGTTGATGCCGTACTACGAAAAGTATCAGGAGAATCCTCGTGCTACGATGTTGGAGATTAACGAGATTGTACGCGAGAAGATTAAGGAGTTGATGTTGCATGTCGATGATTTGGAGCACTACGACCAAATCGAATTCCTTCGCGAGACGGGCTATGGTCGCAAATATGCCATGGAGCATGGTTTCAATTTCAGATACCTCCCTTCGCGATTGCTCTCCGACCAAAAATTGGTATCATCACTCCAAGAGGCTTACAACGAGCACCCCGAGGAGATGGAGCAAGTCTATAAGGACACGGCAGAGTTGTCTGACGGCTTGAAGAAGTTGGGTATCCGCGATTGGCTCTTTATCCGCGACCCTAAGTGGCCTGTTGCTGCATTGCGAGGATTGGGACTTATCCTTCTGTTCCCACTCTTCCTTGTATCGATTATCCCGACAGGACTCTTGTTCCTTATCCCGAAATTATTCCTCAAAGCGTGGATTAAGGACGAGATGTTCTCCTCTTCATTCTATGTAGGAGTGAGTGTATTCATATCGGTACCAATCTGCTTCGTTCTGCCGATTGTACTCTTGTGGGTATTTGCAAACTTCTGGTGGGCGTTGGGCTATATGGTTGCATTCCCATTCATGTTCGTTTTGGCTTGGAACTATATGCGTCTATTCTTGAAGTTCAAGGGAACATGTATCTTCGTGAAGCGCAGCAACCGCCCAATTATCAACAAGTTGCGCGACCTTCGCACAAGCATTTACAAGCGTTTGGACAAACTTGTTAAATAGTCTTCAATGCGCAGAATTGGCGTAATATCCGACACGCACGGCACCTTCGATGAGGTGCTGTGCGATTTTTTACGCGATGTTGATGAGATTTGGCATGCCGGCGACATCGGCTCTATCGAATTGGCAGACAAAATCGCCAAATTCAAACCCCTGCGAGCCGTATATGGCAATATCGATGGTGGCGACACTCGCTATGCCTATCAACCTTTCGCCCACTTCCGCGTAGAAGATGTAGATGTGCTAATAACCCATATCGGAGGCTATCCGCGCCACTATTCGCCACAAGCGTTACAGAAGATTCAGGCTTGTCGCCCAAAGATTTTTGTTTCGGGACACTCGCACATCTTGCGTGTCGAGTACGATAAGGTCTACGACCTGCTCCACCTCAATCCGGGAGCTGCGGGGTGCTATGGCTTTCACAAGGTCCGCACCGCCCTCCGTTTCACGATTGACGGCAGCGACATAAAGGATATGGAGTTGGGCGAATGGCCGAGAGCAGGACACAAATAGAGAGAGCCTCAAAGCTCTCTCTATTTTTTGCTATTAGCCATCAGCTTAAAACTCCTCTACCCTATTTAATATTGGCGAGAAATCAGTCCAAGTATTTGCGAACTCGTCGTAGGATAGTTCGGTATGACCATCTTCGGGAACATCGGAGATAACCTTCACAGCCAAGAGTGGCATATTATCGCACATCTCGCAGGCGATTGCGATAGCACCTATCTCCATATCGAAAATTGCCCTCTCAACACCAAAACGAGCCTTAATCTCCGCCACCGACTTAGCATTTACGAACGAGTCGCCCGTAAAGACTGTAACATCGTCTGTACCGAGCAGATTACGTGGGTCACTGACCTCCGGAATAAACCCTTCGGGGATATCGGCATCGTGATACTGCACGCGATTTGGCACAACCACCTCGCCCTGCTTAAAACCGAGAGTTCCTGCGGCGTAGCCAATCACGGCAACAAGGTCGTAGGGTTGCTCCGCCTGCAAGAGATAGCGAGTAATAGTGGCAGCCGCAGCCGCCTTACCAATACCACTAAATGCTACGGTGTATCTATTTTTCAGCGTTTCGCCCTTGCGCTCAATGGCAAGGCGTATATTTCTGTTTTCGCGCTCGGTAGGAGCAACAATTAAGATATTTTTCATAAACGGAAAACTGAAAACGGAAAACTATTTTTTTATTTTATTTTTTATCTCTATTGAATCTTTTGCAATCTGCTCTCGCAGTTCCTCGACCGAAGAGAACTTCTTTTCATCACGGATTTTTTCGTAGAGTTCAACTCGCAATTTCAATCCATAGAGCAATCCCTGAAAGCCAAAGAGGTGTGTTTCGAGCAGTCGTTTCGAGCCATCAACCGAAGGTCTTACACCCACATTTGTCATTGCCGAATACTCCTCGCCCTCAACAAAAACCTTCGAGCAATAGACACCATTTTCGATATCGAACGTATCGTCAATAGCGATATTGGCGGTCGGAAAGCCCAACTTTCGTCCCAACCTGTTACCACCTATGACTATACCCTCAATAACCAACATCGCACTAAATTTCTTTGGTTAATTTGCGCACCAACGACACCTCCGAGAAGAACTCCTTGGCAAAGACACGCAGAACGGTATATGACGGCACGGCAACGAGCAAGCCGACAATGCCTCCCACCGAGCCTGCCATCAAAATAACAATAAATATCTCGAGCGGGTGAGCCGACACCTTCGATGAGTAGATTGTCGGTTGTAACACAAAGTCATCAACACCCTTCACTACGCATATCGTCGCGAGAATAACAGCAAGAGTGTATGATATTGTGCAACCATCAATCGGCGATACTATACCTATAAATATAGATACCAGCACACCAAACGCAGGTCCTGCATACGGTATCACATTCAGCATACCCATAATGACGGCAATAAAGCAAGCATCTTCGACCTTCATACCGAAGAGCAACAGCACCACCGCAATAATACTCGAAATGATAAGGCTCTCGGTCAATAATCCCGTAAAGTAACGAGAGAGCAACAACGACACCTTCTCGATGGCACGATGCACATTCTCACTATACTTTTCAGGGAAGACCGCTGACACCATAGTCGAAAACAATCCGTCCTCTTTGAGAAAGAAGAATGTAATGAACGACACCGAAAATATCACAATCACCGCCGACATTCCCGTATTTATTATGGAGGAAACGACCGAATTTACAGTGTCATAATTCAAAAATCGGCGCAAGGTCGAAACGATAATATCCGAAATTGAAAAGTGAGTTTCGGGCAGTACAAATATTGTCGAGATATAGTTTTGCAACCTCTCCAATGGTTGCTCAATTCCCTCCAATGCCGAGCGAAGGTCGAGCGAAGAGAGTTCGTAGACCTTACCTGCCACCAACGGTACAATCAGCGAGAGCAACCCTCCGATAACTAACCACAACAATACCAACGTAATAGCAGCCGCCAACCATCGAGGCAACGAGAAACGTTTAATCTTGACTTTGCAGAGCAGACGCACCAGAGGCCGACCGACAATTGCCAATACGGCCGACACGAGGATATAGACCACCACCTCACGGAAGTACCACAGCACAGCACCAACCGCAACGGCAATAGTCAAGCCCATCACCCATCGCAGAAATGTCTGCACGGTCAGATTATTATTTAGACTATTTCCCATTAAGTTTTGTTTTTCAGTTTTTCAACTCCTATCTCCTATCTCCTATCTCCTCACTGTTCCAAGGTCTCTTCTTCCGGGGTTTCGAGCGACTCCTCCTCTACACCACCGATGCGGGCAATAGGGGTTTGAGTGCCCACCACCTTGTCGCCAATCTCAACAAGCAGCTTAGCATCTTTTGGTAACAATATATCAATGCGCGAGCCAAACTTTATAAAACCAAAGACACTATTCTGCTCTACCGACTCGTCAACCTTCACATACGACACAATTCTTCGTGCCACAGCACCTGCGATTTGACGGAACAACACCTCGACGCCCTCTTTTGTTTCGACCACTGTAGTCGTGCGCTCATTGTCGGTCGAAGATTTAGGGTGCCAAGCCACCAAGAAACGGCCGGGGTGATACTTAAAGTACTTTACGACACCTCCGACAGGCGACCAATTTATATGCACATTGGTTACCGACATAAAAATCGACACCTGCATCTTCTCCTCGCCATCGAAATACTCATCATCTTTCACTATCTCGGTAACCACCACACGACCATCACAAGGCGAAAAGACGAGATCACTGTCGTGAATACGCACACGGCGAGGGTCACGGAAGAAGGAGATAATAAAGAACCAGAATATCAGCAACAGCGCCGAAAGTGTAATGATAAGCCAAGTCAAATCATTCGCTTTCAGCATGTAGAATATGAGAAACCATATCGCCAACAGCACTACGCCCGATACGGTAATAATTTTGAAACCCTCTCTACTAATCTTCATTTTAAGGCTGTTTTATAGTTTAAGAAAACGATGTTACAATAAGGTAAAAGAGTGCAAACGGCACCGCCAAGTACAATGCATCGAAACGGTCGAGGAAGCCTCCATGTCCGGGCATCATCGCTCCCGAATCCTTCACATCAACCTCTCGCTTCATCAGCGACTCGACCAGGTCGCCTGCTACACCAGCCAACGCAGTGACGAGTCCAAGGCCACCCCACACAAGCAAGTTGCCACCGAAGAGGTGTCCGAACAATACCGCTGCGCCAACTGCGCCAATCAGGCCTCCGAAGAATCCCTCCCACGACTTTTTAGGCGATATACGCTCGCAGAGGCGATGCTTACCGAGTGTTACACCAACCAAGTATGCGAAGATGTCATTTACCCAGATTATGCCGATAAATGCCAACATTGCCAAACCCGACCACTTGCCTACAAGCAACTGCGGAATAAACAACACCATTGCCATCGGCAGAGCGACATAGATAACACCCATAAATGTTGTTGCGATATTTGCAATCGGAGTCGGACTCTTGCGCCACAACTCGCAGACAAATGTTGTCGGCACAATCAACATCGTATAGAGCAATGCTCCCAACACGATGCGTGCCGTCATCTCGGTTGCAGGTGTTCCCCACTGCAAAAATACCGCAAATGCCAATCCGAAAATTGCTAACGAAGTAGCAATGCCCACGCTACTCATAGGCTCAACGCCCTTCTTGCGGCACAAACGGTAGAACTCCACGAGTCCTCCCAACATAATCACTGCGAACAACGCTCCTGCACTCCACTTCGACCAGAGCAACGCTCCCACAACAACGATCAGCAGCACCACGCCACTCACGGTTCGCACAACCAAATCTTTAAGTTTCTTATTCTCCATTTTTAGGTTATTTTAGGCCTCTACATTGGCTTTTTATTCTTCAACAATATTTTCTGTTGTATTGTTTTCAGTTTTCCGCTTTAACCCCTCTTCGAGGGCTTTTCCTCCTTCGCACCTCGGCATAGTGTGCAAGCACCCTCTGCCCTCGGTTTGTCGTCAGTTCCGTTTTCAGTTTTCCGTTTTCCAAAAATTCTTTCTACATCTTCGGTAAACACAACCTCTCGCTCCAAGAGCAACTCTGCCAACTCCACCAAGCCGTCACGATGCTCGTCAATGACCTTCTCGGCCATTGCTCGTGCCTTCGCAATTAAGGCTCGCACCTCATCATCAATCTGCTGAGCAGTGCGCTCCGAGTAAGGTTTCGTAAATGCCATATCACTCTGACCTGTCGAGTCGTAGTAGCTCATCGAGCCTACTTCATCGCTCATTCCGTAGTATGCCACCATAGCGTAGCACATCTTTGTTACGCGCTCCAAGTCGTTCAATGCGCCCGTAGAGAGGTGTCCGAAGAACTTCTCCTCGGCAATACGACCTGCCAACAACGAAGCGACCTCCTCCATCATCTGTTCACGAGTGGTAATCTGTCGTTCCTCAGGCAAATACCACGCAGCACCCAACGCCTTACCTCGTGGAATTATCGTAACCTTAACGAGTGGGTTGGCGTGTGGCAATATCCACGATACCGTAGCGTGTCCCGCTTCGTGGTAGGCGATAGTCTTCTTCTCGTGTGCGGAGATAACCTTATTTTTGCGCTCCAAGCCACCGATAATTCTATCTACCGCAGCCAAGAAATCCTCTTTACCAACGAACTCCTTGTTGTGTCGTGCCGCAATCAAAGCCGCCTCGTTGCAGACATTTGCAATATCTGCACCCGAAAATCCCGGAGTCTGCTTTGCCAAGAAATCTCTATCCAAATCTTTATCCAACTTCAACTTACGAAGATGAACATCGAAAATCTCTCTACGCTCGTTCAGTTCAGGCAAGCCGACCTCAATCTGACGGTCGAAACGACCTGCACGCATCAACGCCTTATCCAAAATATCGGCACGGTTTGTTGCCGCCAAGATAATCACGCCGGCATTGGTCTGGAAACCGTCCATCTCGGTAAGCAGCTGATTGAGAGTATTTTCACGCTCGTCATTACCCGAAAAACCTGCATTTTTACCTCTTGCACGACCTATTGCGTCAATCTCATCTATAAAGACGATGCACGGAGCTTTCTTCTTCGCTTGGTCGAACAAATCACGCACACGCGAAGCACCAACACCCACAAACATCTCCACGAAGTCCGAACCCGAAATCGAGAGGAATGGCACATTTGCCTCACCTGCAACAGCCTTTGCCAACAAGGTCTTACCCGTTCCCGGAGGACCTACAAGCAAAGCACCCTTCGGAATCTTCGCACCGAGTTCGCGATATTTAGGGGCATTTTTCAGAAAATCGACAATCTCCATAATCTCGACCTTCGCCTCTTCCAAGCCTGCAACATCTTTGAATGTCACACGCTTGTTGGGGTCCTCCTTGTCGAACTCCTGCGCACGAGCCTTGCCAACATTCATAATACCGCCCTGCGGACCTCCCCCGCGCGACATTCCACGCATAAGAAGGAACCAGATACCGAGCATAACAACCCAAGGCAACAACCCCATAAGCCACGAGTCGTACCAAGGTTTTTCATTCTCGAATGTAAGCACTACACTGTTGCCTGTCTGCTCCTCTGCCTTCTCCAAATCGGCTTTGAACGAATCTACCGAGCCGATATTGAAGTAGAATTGATGACCACTTTTTGGCAGTTTGCTATAACGCAAATCACGCTCTTTATAGACCTCAGGCTTACCCTCTTTCAGCACCACTCGCGCCTCGTCACGATTTACAACTACAATCTTCTCGACATCGCCATCTGCAACCATCTGCTCCACCGCAGCCCAATCGGACTTAACGGGAGCGCTCTCCTCATTATTAAAAATCCAATATCCGATAATAACGAGCGTTATTGCGCTCCACAACCACATGATGTTGGGGCGCGGCATATTGATATTTCTCTTGTTTTTTGCCATAAAAAGTTAAAAATTACACATTATTCCACCCTAATAACGATTTTAAGGGCGGTCAAGTATATCCAAAAGGTGAGATTTACTCTTCACTTTCGTACTTTACGCACGGAGCATCTGCCCACAACTCCTCCAAACGGTAGTAGTCGCGCAGGTCGCTCTGGAAGATATGCACGATAACATCGACATAGTCGAGAGCCACCCACAGACCGGTCTGCTTACCCTCTACACGCCAAGGGTTTTCGTGCAACTCCTCGTAAACCTTCTCCTCGATGCCGTCAGCGATAGCAGCCACCTGCGCCGTAGAGTCGGCATTGCAGACTACAAAGTGCGAACAAATCGCACCGTCAAAGCCCGACAAATCGAGTGATACAATATTCTTACCTTTCTTATCCTGAATACCCGAAACAATAGTTTCAATAAGTTTTTCCATAGCCATTTTTAAGCAATATATATTTAATCGAGCAAATATAGCAAAAAAAACGGATACTACAAAATTAAAATTTTGTGCCATTAGCCACTGGCTTTTTTTTACAAGAAAAAGGAGTTTAAGAATTACTCCCCAAACTCCTTAATTTCACTAAATTCGCTAAATTCACTACTTATATTCCGATATTGTTTGTCTCAACGCATCAACAATCGACTTTTTCACATACGAACGGCGTGTAACGAGTGCTATTTTGCGCGATGAAGCACCCTTGAAGAGTGTCTTAACTTGTCGTTTTCGCTCCTCCGGAACAAAGTCGAGAGCCATCTTCGGAATGATGGTCATCAGCGATGTATTATCGACAATTCGCATCAACGTATCGAGCTGTCCCGACTCGAAAGTATAGCGCGAAGGGAGTGCATTTTTAGCCTGACAAAGTTCTATGACTTGGTCACGCATACAGTTACCTGACGAGAGCAAAACCAACTCCGACATTTTGATATCTTCGAAGCGTACATTCGACTTGTTATACAATGAGTTACGAGGCGATACATAGGCATAGAATTTGTCATCGAAGAGTTCATATTCGATAAAGTTATCGCCACATGTTCCACCCGCCACCAGAGCGACATCTATGTAGTCACGATTGAGCGCCTCGATAACATCGGCGGTCTTCATTTCACGTACCTCGATTTCTACCTTCGGATAACGCTGCACAAACTCCGGTACAAACTTATGCAGAAGGTATGGTGCAATGGTCGGAATAACGCCCAAACGTATCTTTCCCGAAATCTCACCTTTTATCTGCTGAACAACCTCTTTTATGGAGTGAAATTCGCGCAAAGTATTGCGCACCTGCTCCAACACGACCTCGCCTGCCTCGGTCGGCACTACGGGCTTTTTCGAACGGTCAAGCAACATCACGCCCAACTCCTCTTCCAATGCTTTAATCTGCATAGATAGAGAGGGTTGCGTCACAAAGCAATGCTCCGAAGCGATAGAAAAACTACCAAAATTGGCAACTGCCAAAAGATACTCCAACTGAATGATCGTCATAGGGTTTTATTTATTATTCACCGCAAATATATAAAATTTATTGATAATATCCATTTTATTTATAATTTTTCAGGCATCGAGGTCCTCGCTCATGGAATTTCCGACTCTTCACAACAACCATTCTTGCACAGCCCCTACCCTTTCAGCAACAACTTTTACCAAATTTTTCACAAAGGCTACTTTCCACGCAGATATTTTTTCATTTTTAACTCTTTTTTTTGAGCCACTATCGAAATTTTTTGTTATCTTTACACGATTTTAGAGAAACAGAGATAAAAAGTAACTAAAAAATACAATTTTTTACCTTAAACTAAATTCTAACAAAAACTATGGCAACAAACAATCGTGAAAAGTTATTCGCCGAGTTCCCACCGGTTTCGACCGAGGCGTGGGAGGCTGCGATAACTGCCGACCTCAAAGGTGCCGACTATGAGCGCAAGTTGGTATGGCGCACAACCGAAGGTTTCAACCTCCGCCCATACTACCGCGCCGAGAACCTTGAAGGTCTTGAAACACTTGGCACAGGTGCCGGTGAGTTCCCTTATTTGCGTGGCGTAAGCACAGACA
This sequence comes from Alistipes sp., assembly GCA_017937805.1. Taxonomy (GTDB): domain Bacteria; phylum Bacteroidota; class Bacteroidia; order Bacteroidales; family Rikenellaceae; genus Alistipes. The sequence goes on from JAGBCX010000012.1 coordinate 20,131, forward strand.
ACACTTGGCTTACTCACCAAACTATCAAAGTGGCTTGCCCTAAGGAGGCCAACGCTACTGCTCTTGCAATGCTCAACTCGGGTGTTGATTCGCTCGGTTTCTGCTTCTGTGAGGCTGAGGTTGAGCCAACCGCAGAGAGCATCGATGTTCTCTTGGCAGGTATCGTTCTCCCTGCAGTAGATATTACCGTTTGTGGCAAGTTCGCTGCAAAGGCTGGCGAGTTGATTTTGGCTAAGGCTGAGAAGGAGGGTGTGGCAAAGGCTGACCTTCGTCTTAACATCGCCTTGGACCCACTCGTTAAGGGTATGACCGTTAAGGGTGCTTGCTGCGACTGCGAGGCTTTGGTTTCGCTCGTTAAGGCTACTCAGGATTACAAGAAAGTGCGTGTAATCACCGTTTCGGGACACTACTTCTCTGACGCTGGTTCGACAATCGTTGAGGAGTTGGCATTCTCGTTGGCAGCTGCTCACGACTACCTCGTATGGTTGATGGAGGAGGGTTGCACAATCGATGAGGTGGCTCGCAAGATTCGCTTCTCGTTCGCCGTTACTTCGAACTACTTTATGGAGATGGCTAAGTTCCGCGCTGCTCGTCTTTTGTGGGCGAATATCGTGAAAAAGTATGAGCCTGCATGCAACTGCTCTTGCAAGTTGTACGCTCACGCTCGCACTTCGGCTTGGAATCAGACCGCTTACGACCCTTATGTAAATATGTTGCGTGGTACTACCGAGGCTATGTCGGCTGCTATCGCAGGTGTTCACTCGTTGGAGGTTCTTCCGTTCGACCACTCGTACGCAGAGCCATCGGAGTTCTCGTATCGTATCGCTCGTAACGAGTCGCTCCTCTTGAAGCACGAGTCGCACTTCGACCAGGTTATCGACCCTGCCGGTGGTTCGTACTACATCGAGAACTTGACCAACAGCATCGCCAACGAGGCTTGGAAACTCTTCCTCGAAGTTGAGGAGAAGGGCGGCTACGAGGAGGCTCTCAATGCAGGCTTCATCGTTGAGCGCGTGAAGGCTTCGGCTGCTGCAAAGGATAAGGCTGTGGCTACTCGCCGTCAGATTTTGCTCGGTGCAAACCAATATCCTAACTTCACCGAGGTTGCTGACGCTGCTGTTTCGACAGAGTCTGTAACTCGCGTTGAGAACGAGAATGTAATCACTCCATATCGTGGTGCTATGGCATTCGAGTCGATGCGTTTGGGTGTTGACCGTAGCGGTAAGGAGCCAAAGGCATTTATGCTCACTTGCGGCAACTTGGCTATGGCTCGCGCACGCGCGCAATTCTCTTGTAACTTCTTCGCATGCGCAGGTATCCGCGTTATCGACAACAACTTCTTCAAGTCGGTTGAGGAGGGTGTTGAGGCAGCACTCGCATCGAAGGCTGAAATCGTAGTCGTTTGTGCTTCTGACGATGACTACGCAGAGGTTGCTCCAAAGGTTAAGGAGTTGCTCGGTGGCAAGGCTATCCTTGTAGTTGCCGGCGCACCTGCTTGCACCGAGGAGTTGCAGTCGAAGGGTATTAACAACTTTATCAGCGTCAAGAGCAATGTCCTCGAAACATTGAAGGGCTACTTGGCACAGATGGGTATCTAATCGAAGGAGGAAATTAACATGAGAGCAAAATTTGCAGAATTGAAATATGCAGGCGGCGCAGCTGCTTGCCACGCTGAGGCTAAGGAGCCTTGGCTCACTGCCGAGCAGATACCCGTAAAGGATAACTATACAGCGGCAGATTTGGAGGGTATGGAGCACCTGAACTATGCAGCAGGTCTTGCACCATTCTTGCGTGGTCCTTACTCTACTATGTACGTAATGCGTCCTTGGACTATCCGTCAGTATGCAGGTTTCTCGACTGCTGAGGAGTCTAACGCATTCTATCGCCGTAACCTCGCAGCAGGTCAGAAGGGACTTTCGGTTGCATTCGACCTCGCTACTCACCGTGGTTACGATGCTGACCACCCTCGCGTAGTGGGTGATGTTGGTAAGGCAGGTGTATCTATCTGCTCGGTTGAGGATATGAAGGTGTTGTTCAACGGTATTCCACTCGACAAGATGTCGGTGTCGATGACCATGAACGGTGCCGTTCTTCCTGTCCTCGCGTTCTACATCGTTACAGGTTTGGAGCAGGGTTGTACACTCGACCAGTTGGCAGGTACTATCCAGAACGATATCTTGAAGGAATTCATGGTGCGTAACACCTACATTTACCCACCTGCATTCTCCATGAAGATTATTTCTGACATCTTCGAATATACATCACA
>JAGBCX010000013.1 GCA_017937805.1 Alistipes sp.
CTCGTTCATCTCGCCACCCCAGAAACGCTTGCGGTTAAGGCGTACATACCAATTCGACAAGTTCTCGCCTACAAACTCCTGAATAGCACGAGCCGCAGGTGTTGGATCGTAGTCCTCCAACGCAGCGGTAACATCTTTTACGAGAGTATTTAACAACGAGATAATCCAACGGTCAATTTCTGGTCGCTTCTCCATTGGCACCTCTGCCTCCTTGCCTGTAAAGCCGTCAATATTGGCGTAGAGGGCAAAGAACGAGTAGGTGTTGTAGAGCGTTCCGAAGAACTTACGGCGCACCTCATCAACGCCCTCAACGTCGAATTTCAAATTCTCCCATGGGTCCGAGTTCGAAATCATATACCAACGGGTGGCATCTGCTCCGTACTTGTTGAGCACCTCGAATGGATCTACGGCGTTGCCAAGACGCTTCGACATCTTGTTGCCGTTCTTGTCAAGTACAAGACCGTTCGAGATGATATTCTTGAATGCTACGCTGTCGAACAGCATTGTAGCGATGGCGTGCAAGGTAAAGAACCAACCACGAGTCTGGTCCACTCCCTCAGCGATAAAGTCGGCAGGGAACAACTTGTCGAAGCAGTCGGCATTCTCGAATGGGTAGTGTCGCTGTGCATAAGGCATAGCACCCGAATCGAACCAAACATCAATCAAGTCGCTCTCGCGGTGCATTGGCTCGCCCTTTGACGACACCAATACGATATTATCTACATAAGGTTTGTGGAGGTCGATATTCTCGGTCGAGTAGTTCTCAGCCGACATATCGCCCACCTTGAAATTCTTGTATGGATTCTCAGTCATAAAGCCCGCAGCGATTGACTTCTCAATCTCCGCCATCAACTCCTCAACCGAGCCGATACACTTCATCTCTGAGTAGTCCTCGTTAGCCCAGATTGGGAGTGGCGTACCCCAGAATCGCGAACGCGAGAGGTTCCAATCCACCAATCCCTCCAACCACTTGCCGAAACGACCGGAACCTGTATATTCAGGCTGCCACTTGATGGTGTCGTTCAACTCCATCATTCGCTCGCGGAGTGCCGTAGTGCGGATAAACCACGAATCGAGAGGGTAGTACAACACCGGCTTGTCGGTACGCCAGCAGTGTGGGTAGGAGTGGGTGTGCTTCTCAATCTTGAAGACCTTGCTCTCGCCTTTGAGCATTACACAGATATCGATATCGAGCGTTGTATCGCTATCTGCCAACGCAGCATCGTAGGCATTCTTAACGTAGCGACCTGCCCACTCGTTGTAGAGTGCAACATCGACATACTTCTCCACAAACTCCTTGTCCAAGTCCTCCAAGCGGAAGAAACGACCTGAGCGGTCCACCATAGGGCAGTTCTTGCCTGCGGTATCTACCATAAAGAGTGGCGCAATACCTGCAGCACGAGCCACGCGGTCGTCATCGGCACCAAAGGTTGGAGCGATATGTACGATACCCGTACCGTCAGAGGTGGTTACATAGTCACCCACAATTACGCGGAACGCATCGCCCATAGGCTTAACCCAAGGGATAAGTTGCTCGTAGCTGATGCCCTCCAACTCCTTGCCTTTGAAGGTATGCTCCTCAACCTCGAAAGTGCCCTCCTGCTTCTTGCCAAAGTAGGAGCCTACGAGGTCTTTCGCCATAATGATAGTTTGGCGAGCCTCGGTGTATGGATTTTGGCACTTTACGCGAACATACTCAATCTGCGGGCCAACGCAGAGTGCAGTGTTCGATGGAAGAGTCCAAGGTGTTGTTGTCCAAGCGAGGAAGAATAATTCGCCCTCGGCATCTGCAAAGAGGTGCTCACTCTTCTCGTTGCGCACAATGCGGAACTGTGCGGTGCAGGTGGTATCCTTAACATCGCGATAGCAACCCGGCTGATTCAATTCGTGAGTTGAAAGACCTGTTCCTGCGGCAGGCGAATATGGCTGAATGGTGTAACCCTTGTAGAGCAACCCCTTATCGTAGAGTCGCTTCAAGAGATACCACAAAGTTTCGATATATTTGTTGTCGTATGTAATATATGGGTCGTCAAGATTTACCCAATAGCCCATCTGCTGAGTGAGGTTGCTCCATACATCGGTATACTTCATCACGTCCTCGCGACAGCGACGGTTGTACTCCTCGACGGTAATCTTCTTGCCGATATCCTCTTTGGTGATGCCGAGCGTCTTCTCAACGCCCAACTCCACAGGCAGACCGTGTGTATCCCAACCCGCCTTACGATTTACACGATAACCCTGCTGTGTCTTGTAGCGGCAGAATACATCTTTGATAGTACGAGCCATAACATGGTGAATACCCGGCATACCATTTGCAGAAGGGGGACCTTCGTAGAAGATAAATGCTGGTGCGCCTTCGCGTGTTTCGATACTTTTGTGGAAGGTATCTTTCTTCTCCCACTCTGCCAAAACCTCATTGGCAAGAGCCGATAAATCGAGATTTTTATACTCTTTGAACTTCATACGACACTTATATTCAAGTTATAATCGCGCAAAGGTACAAATAAAAACGGAAAACGGAAAGCGTAAAACGGAAAACTTTTAGTTTAGTGAGGAGTGAGGAGATAGTAGTGAGGAGTTGAAAACTTTCAGCGCACCCCATAAAGCGACCAAAGGGAGCGCCCCCATAAAGGGCGGAACGCCCGCCCCTATAACCCCCATAAATGTTGCGCCTTGACCACGCTCAGAGTTCCGATACCCCCCCCTAAAACTCTGCCGTTATGCCGAAGGTCGGCACGAGCGTTCCGTTTCGCTGTTTTATGCGTTTGAGGGCGTAGCGTTGCTCCTCAGTCGGGGCGGTAGGGTTTGCAATTACACCTGTGCTGAGAAGCGCATCGGGCAGGGTTATCTCGCTGAAAGTTATATTTTCGAGGTCGAGATATATGCCAAGACTCCACTTGCGGAACTCCCACACCTTATCCACGCGGATATCGAGTTGTATAAATGGTTTTAAGCGTCCCTCATTGTAGCGCGAATAGTCGAGTGCGGCACGCCCCGTAGCGTCCCAATAAGTTTTCAGAGCAGTCTGCTCCTCATCGTAAGGTGTATATGGCGCACCTCCGATTGCGCTCAACTTTGCACCTATGCTCCAACGGCGTGGCAGGTCGTATGTTCCGCTGACATTTGCCACCCAACGATTATCCCATGCCGAAGGGATATATGGTGCGTGGCGGTTGCTGCGATACTCGCTCCAATAGAGGGTGAATGCTCCGACAAGATTTATCTTGTTCGGTATCTGCCAGCGAGCCGACAACTCCACTCCGTAGGCGCGACCTTGTGCGGTCGATACCAATGCCTCATTGCCCGTAACGCCATAGTCATTTCCTTTGCAGGTTAGCGGAACATCATCGGCAACAGAAAGAGGAACTTGTGAGTAGAGTTTGTAAAATCCCTCTAACGATACCGCCAACCTGTCACGCAGGCGATATTCGCTACCCACTGCCGAGGAGAATACGCGCATATAGTCCAAATTCTTATTCACAAGTTGGTCCTCCTCGCTGCGATAGCCGAGTGAGGTAAGAGGTGGCAACTCATAATAAATACCCGTACTGCCACTTATGTAAAACCCTTTGCCAAGTGCGTATGATATTGAAGCGCGAGGGGATAGTTGTTGCCACAATTTCGCCATACGCGAGGAGTAGGTCGCACCATCGGCTCGCACTCCGAGCGATGCGGTAAGTCGCTCATTCAGCGAACGATAGTCTGCCGAGAAAAATAGCGCGTAACCGGCAAAAAGGAGTCGCGTATCGTAGTCGAAAAACGCCTGCTCGCCACTCGCAAGTCGCTGTTTTGTGGTTACGAGGAAGTGTCGCAACGACAACTCCGCACCCTCACGCAGTCGCCACCGTCCGAGTAGTGAGCGATTCTCAAATCGTGCGGTCGCTTTACCCTCGGTTGAGCGCAGACGAAGGCGCAGATTCTCCTCGCTCGACTCATCGTTGTCGATATATTTTCGGTTGCGGTTGGCAAGAAAACTATACCCGACAGAGAAGGTCTGAATATGTTTTCCGCCAAAGTGTTTCAGAGTTGCTCCGAGCGTGAAGGTCTCCTGCTCGATTTTGGGAATATAACTCAAAATATACTCGTTTTCACCCTCCTTATCATCGAGGTTCAGGCGCAGGCGGTCGATACCCATAAGCCCCAGAAATGTTATCTCGTAACGCTCCGATGGGCGAATACGAATCTTCGCTTGCGCATCTATGTAGTTCGGCAGAAATGGCAAACCAAGCAGTTTGAATAGCAGTTGCAAATAGGATTGTCGCATCGAAAAGAGGTAGGTTGCTTTCGAGTTGAAGTGTCCGCTACCGCTAAATGCCGCCTCCGATGCGCCAAGTGTTGCCTTGAAGCGTTGCTTGTCGGGGTTGCCCTCACGCAGGGCGATATCCATCACCGAACTCAGCGCATTGCCCTTGTCCACCGGGAAAGCACCCGTGTAGAACTTTACTTGGCGTATAAGGTCGGCATTGAGTATGCTGACAGGCCCTCCCGATGCACCCTGCGTGGCAAAGTGGTTGATGTTCGGAATCTCGATGCCGTCAATATAGAAGGTGTTTTCCGAAGGTCCGCCACCACGAACAATCAAGTCGTTGCGATAACCTATCGGCGAAAAGGCGACACCGGGCAGGGTGCGGACAATTCGTGCCACATCACGATTGGCTCCCGGGCTGCGTTCCAACTCTCCGATACCTATGGCGCGAAGGCTTACAGGACTCTCGACATCACGAGCGTATGCCGAAGGGGCGACCGAAACGGCTTCGATTGTGGAGGCGGACTCCTCCAACTCAATCTCTATAAGGGGAGTAGCAGCCGAGATAATATATTCGGGTGTTACAACGGTGGTGTAGCCTATGCTCGAAGCCTCGAAACGTGCCACACCACCTGCCAAATTCTCGATTGTAAAGTAGCCGAGAGAGTCGGTTGCCGCACCTTTGGTGTAGTTGCCATCGACAACAACAGCGACATAGGGAACACCTTGTCGGGAGGTTGCCGAGATTACACGACCACGAATATCAAATGCAGTCGCAATGGTAGGTGCAACAATTGTCGCTACAAGCAGAAATAGTCTAACCGATTTTGTCATAAAACAGTCGTTTTACGACAAAATCTTCCAAGAATTACGCCACTACTCTTATCTCTTTATCAGAATTTTGACAACACCTTGCGAACTCGCATTTCGTGCTTGGTAAAAGTTTTGTCGATTTTGGCGTTGAAGGCGCGAATGTTTTTCGGCATCTCGCTCGGCATCTTAACCTTTGGTTGCTTTACTTCCAAAACTTGGCGTATCAACTCCTTGTTTAGAAGAGTCTTCTTGGCAATTTTGGTATAGGCTTTTGTTCGGAAATCGTTCGATAGGAGTCGCATTGCATCACCATGTACGCACTCCGGAATATTCTCCTTTGCCCTTACATAGACAGGTACAGCAAGGCTCGATACCGAGTGACCGTTCATAACGAGCATACGCGGATTTTTGCCGTCGCAGACTATTACGAATGAGCCAACTGTCGAGGCGCGAGGTACGGTGTGATTACTGCAGTAGTATCGCTTCTCTAAATCGAGAACATCGCCATACTTAATGCTATTATACGAGCGTGAGTAGCCGATAAAGTCCTTAGGTGAGAACTCTCCGTGATGCTCCTTCATCTCCCTCATAATCAGGTCGTAACGACGCTTACTTGCACCTATTTTTGTTGGAACTCCGGCGTGCGAAAAGTTGGAACGCACATCGAAGCCATTGTTGCCACTCTCGCTAACGTCATAGCGACGATATCCCACATCCCAAACCTCGAAATAGGCGACTGCGCCCGTAGCATCTCCGACACCGAAGTTGGAGTGCGAGCGACGACTGCGCTTTGTGGTTTTGAGCAACTCCTCGAACTCGTCGATGGTTGCACACTCTCGCAAACCATTCCACATCGCTCCGCCTCGCATTCGACGAAGCGTGCACGCCTTATACTCCTCGGGTGTCGATTCGGGAAGGTTTTTTGTGGCGGTGCTCATAATGCCTAACCCCATCTCGTTTACACCTGCATATACGCCTTTGGCGTAATTCTCATTATTAGGAACAACCGCTGTGTAGGAGTAGGTTCCGTCGGAGATATACTCGATACGAGTGTTGGTGTACTTTGCATTATCACGATGTTTCCAAAGCAGTGGCACACCCTCGCTCGAGCGTGTGGGTGCGACTATCGCCGAGGTGCAGGCTAACGAGTCGAAGCTGAACGCGAAAAGTAGTGCAAAGAGTAGGAGTAATCGTTTCATAATCATTGAGTTCGTGGCTTGTGTCAACTACTCCTCAGGAGCAAACATAGGGTCCCAAGGCTCCAACATTATTGGTTTCTGCTTGAGCATATCGAGGATATCTTGCGGAACATATTTGCGCTCCACAACGAGTCGGAACATATACTCACGGAACCAGTCGTCAGTCATAATGAGTTTTCCTTTGTCGCCGGGTTTTGCGCCCCAGCTATTCTCAATCAGCCACTTACGAGCCTTGCCCTCGTCGTCGATATCGACACCTATAAGTGTCATTGCGTGCGATGAGCTGCTGGCGTGTGTCTGAATCCGTTGGCTCTTGCTCATCGGGAATGATGTGCGGAAGAGCGATTCGTAGTCGTAGTTCTTCAAATCGAGTGTTCCCTTTTTGCGGTCGAAGTATTTGCCTACATCGCACGAGAAGTACATAGCTGTATTATCCTTGATTGAGGCGATGGCCATCTCGCGGATACGCTCGATAGGAAGGTTTATGTAGAGCCAATTATCGCCATTATAGACGTGGCGGTCGTACTCAATCTCGTATACCTCACCATACTCGCGCGAAGGGTCGTTCATAATCATTATGTAGTTGCCCTCCAAATCCTCTCCGATAAACTCCTCATAAAATGATTTTGGGGTATATTTTGCGGTTGAAACAACTTCGCCCTTGCGGTTGCGCATTGTCCATTCGAACTCGGTTGGAGGAACGCCCAAGCACTCTACCAAAATGCGATATATCTCGGTCAGTTGCTCGACCTTCAATGCCGAGGCGGCCTTGTCGCTTTTGGCAGCGCGAAGAGCCAACGCGTACTCGCGAAGTTTGAGCGAGAGAATGGTTCTCATATGACGGGTGTTGTTGCTCTGATATGTTTCGGGCATGGCCTCCTTTGGCACAATACCGTACTTCATAATAAGGTTCGAAACGCCCGTGAATTGTCCTCCGTCACCGATAGGGTGGCGCAACAACCAATCGACCTTTCTATCCTCAAACGGCAACGAACGGGTGTCGATTATCGCCTGCAAAAAGAGATTTGATTTTTCGAGCAGGTCGTAGAACGAGCAGTAGTTCTGCGAGAACTCCATCTCGCTGAGGTTGTATCGGTCTATCATCTTGGCACGCAGCACGTTCAATCCAGTGAAGAGCCAACATCTGCCCGACGATTTTTGGTCGGTTATGCCCCTTGTTTTAACGCGGTGCGAGAAGTGATTGTCGCACTTTGCAAGGTTGTCGCCATTAATCGAAAGTGTGGCGATGGAGTTTGATGCCAAAGCGTTTTTAATGGCTCTTTGCTCGGGCGAATTGGTATATCCGCTTTTGATTTTTTCGAGCATCTTTGCATCTATTCCGCCATTTGCGGTTTGAGCTGTAGCACTGCATAGTGCGAGTGCTGCGAGTAGTGAAAGAAGGGTTTTCTTCATAGTCGTTATATCTTTTGTTGTATTGTTAATTTTCTACAAAGATAGTGAATTATAGGAAAAAACAATAGTTTTTTTGGAGCCGATACCGACATTCGAAAGAAAAATCTTTATCTTTGCAACGAGAAGAGTAGAAAAGAGTATTTAAAATGATACAGAGAGTTAAAAAATACCTATTGCACTTAGTGTGTATTATGATTTTGGCGGTTGGCACAGTCGGTTGCGACAAGTCCGACTCGAGCGACAATAGCAATGAGAATATTGAAACCATAAATATTGATGTGCGATTGGCGGGGTGTTGGCACTTGGTCAGCTTCTGCGATGCATCTGTCGATGTTGATATATATATCAATTTCGACAAGTCAGGCCAATTTAAGATCTACCAGCGCACGGAAGGTCCTGCCTATACGGTGTTTGGTGGTACCTGCGCTACTGACGAGGTGAATTTTGTTTTGTCGGGTGTCTATGATGATGGTACAGAGTGGAATACCGACTACAAATATACCGTAGATACCGAGGCGCAGGAGTTGATATTGGAGAGTGTGGCAACACCCGATGAAGTGTCGGTTTACAAGTCGTCGAGTGTGCCTGTGTCGGCAACTTTAAGTACCAGAAGTGCTTCGGCAGATGATGTGAAACCGTTGTAAAAGAGTTAGAGAGATGAAGAAGTTATTATATATCGCCGTTGCAGTGTTGTCGGTGGCATGTACGGCAGACTTTGAGGAGCAGATTGTCTCGGTAGCAGACACCTCGGTCAATACGAAGATTATAAACAGTTCCACTGGCTGTGTTGAGGGCTCAATAGTTGTCCGATTCAACAATTCGGCCGAGAGTCGCTTGGCCGAGAGTCGCTTGGCGGAGTGCGCAACCCGCAGTGGCGCAACCCGCACGGGCATAAGCGGAGTGGATTTAGTACTCGATGAGGTTCGTGGTTATGCCGTTAAGCCGGTATTTGTTGTTACGGATAAAAACCGCGAGAGAGTACACGCCGCAGGGTTGCATTTGTGGTATGAGTTGCTTTTTGACGAGGAGAGTGATGTCGATGCTGTAGCGGCAAAATTGGCCGATGTGGCAGAGGTGAAGAGTGTGGAGTTTGTGCGTAGAGTGTGCCGCATCAACAATCCTCGAACGATATCCAGCCACAATATTGAGTTGTCATCACAAACTCGCGCTACCAACAAAATGCCATTTAATGACCCCTATAACCAATATCAATGGGGCTTGTGCAACCTCGGTGCAAATTCGGGGATTGAAGGGCTATATGAGAGCATGCCGGCACCTGTCGCAGGGGCGGATGTAAATGTTGTTCCGGCGTGGAAACTCTGCAAGGGCGATCCTTCGATTACCGTAGCGATTGTTGACGAGGGTGTGATGTATACCCACGAAGATTTGTCGACCAACAAGTGGGTTAATAGTGCTGAGCGCGATGGCGAGCAGGGCGTTGATGATGACAAAAATGGCTATGTAGATGATATTTATGGCTATGATTTTGTCTTTGAAAGCGGAAAAATCACTTACGATAAAGATGACGATACGGGACATGGAACACACGTGGCCGGAATAGTGACAGCCGTAAATAACAATGGCATAGGAATTTGTGGCATTGCCGGTGGTAGTGGTAAACGCGATGGCGTACGTTTTATGTCTTTGCAGATAATGAGTGGAGATAGTCACGCTTCAGACACAGACGTTGCACGAGCTTTGCAGTATGCGGCTGATAATGGCGCACATATCTTGCAGTGCAGTTGGGGCTATCCATCTGCCGAGTCAGCAGAAGGATATGGATCGGCTCCCGGTAATGACAAATCCTTCAAATACTCCTGCTCTTACGAGGCTGAAGCTATAGACTACTTTATTGCGAATGGCGGTACGAAAGATGGTCCGATAGATGGCGGTGTGGCGATATTTGCAGCGGGAAACAGCACTGCTCCACTGCCTGCATATCCGGCAGCGTACGAGCCTTGTATTGCGGTGGCGGCATTTAGCCCTTCGTTGCGACCTGCGTACTACTCCGATTATGGCATAGGTATAGATGTTGTGGCTCCCGGAGGAGAGGCTCTCTACTACAATGGAAGCATTATTTCAACATTGCCACCATTGCCTTCAATTGGCGCTCTTTATGCGGGAATGCAGGGAACATCTATGGCGTGTCCTATGGTATCGGGAGTTGCGGCTCTCGGATTGTCTTATGCAAAACAGCTGGGTAAGCGATATACCGCAAAGGAGTTCCGTTCGTTGTTGCTCTCCTCAACCAACGATATCGAACCATATCTGAAAGGAGCGATATCGTATGTTGACGACGCAAATGGTAAGCAACGCCACGTGAATTACGAAGATTACAAGGGTAAGTTGGGTGCCGGATATATCGATGCATACAAACTTCTGTTGCAGATTGAGGGTACGCCATGTAAAGTTGTTAAGGTTGGCGAGACGACAGAGATAGAGCTACGCTCATATTTCGGAGAGGGTATTGCCAATGCTCAGTTTGTGAGTGCCGAGGTTTCTGCCGATGAGGAGACCGATGCAGGCGTTAGCGTAGGCGAGTATTTGAACGGAAAGATTGCAGTTACCTGCTCGAAGCGCGGTGTTGCAACTATCTCTGTAACAATGCTTGTTGGTGGTGGCTCACTCTCTGATGACTTGAAGCCGTTTCCAACCGAGGTTACCCGCAAATTCGTGGTTATAGCGAAGGAGGAACTCTCCACAAATGGCGGTTGGCTGTAAAAAATCGTTCTGATTGCCTCTTTTTGAGTTGCGCTGCGATAACCGAGTTGCTCACATAGGCTTACTATGCTCCGCACTCGGTTTCTTGCTTATCTCAAAAATAGCCTAATCATTTACGATTTTTAGGATTGCCAAAAACATCTTGCAAAAAAGGTCGAGCGACTCTGTTTGACCTTTTTTGTTGTCCTTATAATCCCTATTGCTCCTGTCGTCCCTAAAATAAATTTTAGAATTTTGCATTTTGCATTTTGCATTCTGAATTTAATTTTGTAACTTTGCGCCAATAGGAATAGTGAACTTAAAGAAAATGCCGAAGTTGTATGGCGAAAATGCACCTACGAGAAAGCCTGAATGGCTAAAAATCCGACTCCACAAAAGTGATACTTTTGCGGAGGTGGCTCGTATAGTGCGTGAACACTCTCTCCATACGATTTGCAGCAGCGGACGATGCCCGAATAAGGCAGAATGTTGGAGCAAACGAACTGCTACATTCATGATTTTGGGCGATGTATGTACCAGAGGTTGTCGTTTTTGCGCAACCAAAACAGGCAAACCGTTGCCACCAAATCCGGTAGAGCCACAAGAGGTGGCGGAGAGTGTGAAACTTATGGGACTTAGGCATGTTGTCGTAACTTCTGTTACTCGTGACGACTTGGCTGATGGTGGTGCAGCGCATTGGGCGCAGACCGTAGAGGCCATCAAAGCGAAGAATCCAAACGCAACAATTGAGCTTCTTATTCCAGACCTCGATGCAGAGCCTGCCTCGTTGGAGGTGGTGATGGCATCGAAGCCCGACATTATCGGGCACAACATCGAGACCGTGGAGCGTCTTACTCCCGTAGTTCGAGCAAAAGCGACCTACCGCACTTCGTTGGCGGCATTGCGCTATATGAGCGAACATGGTGTAACGACTAAAAGCGGATTGATGGTAGGACTTGGCGAGAGCGAAGAGGAGGTTTTGCAAACCTTGCGCGACTTGCGTGATGCAGGCGTAAAGATTGTAACCCTCGGACAGTATCTTCGACCATCGGAGGAGCAGGTTCCTGTTGCGGAATACGTCACTCCCGAAATGTTTGAACGATACCGACAGCAGGCTCTCGATATGGGCTTCTCCCACTGCGCAAGTGGTCCGTTGGTGCGTTCATCGTACCTCGCTGACGAGGCTCTCTCCTCCATCAAAGCAACGCGATAGCCGATTGCTTACATCTCGATTTTAGATACGGATTGTCTGAATTCTGAATTTTGCATTTTGAATTCTGCATTTTGATATAGTATGCGTGTAGAGTGCAAATGGGTGGGGCGCATGCCTTACAAGGAGTGCTGGGAGTATCAGCAGATGCTATTCAATGACCTGCTCGCGAAGCAGGGCGATGGTAGCGACTTCGTGGGCACTATAATTTTTGTAGAGCACCCTGCAGTGTATACGCTTGGTAAAAGCGGCAAGATGAGCAATATGCTTATTGACGAGGCGCGATTGAGGGCACTCGGTGCCGAGTTTTACCATATTGACCGTGGTGGCGACATAACCTTTCATGGTGAGGGGCAAGTGGTTTGTTATCCGATTCTTGACCTCGAAAAGTTGGGTATAGGTTTGCGCCGCTATATTGAAATTTTGGAGGAGAGCATTATCGAAACCGTTGCCGAGTATGGCATCTGTGGTTGTCGTTTGGAGGGAGCAACGGGCGTTTGGCTCTGTGACGAAGCGGAGGGTACAGACGGAGAGAAGGAGCAGCGCAATTGGCGAAAGATTTGCGCCATAGGTGTTAAGGCTTCGCGATTTGTTACGATGCATGGCTTGGCACTTAATGCTGCAACCGACTTGAAGTGGTTTACGATGATAAACCCGTGCGGTTTTGTCGATAAGGGCGTAACCTCGATTACAAAGGAACTTGGTCGTGAGGTGTCGTTTGAGGAGGCAAGCAAGGTGCTTTGTGAGAAGCTGCTCGCAAACTTTGGGCTCGAAAGAGTATAACACTAAAAACGAAAAAAAATTGAAAAAATATATAATAATAAAATTTAACGAGTATGCCTATTCAGAAAAGGTGGGTAGTCAAACCACAGGGCAACTCATTGACAGTGGACCACATTGCCACCTCATTGAGAATCCCTACGGTATTGGCGAACCTATTGGTACAAAGAGGCATAGACACAGTAGACAAAGCGAAGAAGTTTTTCAATCCTCGTCTCGAAGATTTGCACAATCCGTTCCTGATGAAAGATATGGAGCGTGCGGTCGAGAGGTTGGAGGAGGCGGTTGCCAAGAACCAGAAGATTATGGTCTATGGCGACTACGATGTAGATGGCACAACTGCCGTTGCGCTCGTATATAAATTTCTCCGCTACATCGGACACAACAATCTGATGTTCTACATTCCCGACCGTTATACCGAAGGTTACGGTATTTCGAAGAGGGGTATCGACATTGCCACAAAGAAGGGAGTAAAACTGATAATTGCTCTCGACTGTGGTATTAAGGCTGTCGAAAAGGTGGACTATGCAACACAGAAAGGGGTGGATTTCATAATCTGCGACCATCATCTTCCGGCCGAGGAGATTCCTCGTGCTGTAGCAGTTCTCGATCCGAAGCGCAACGATTGCAACTATCCTTTTGATGAGTTGTCGGGTTGCGGTGTCGGCTTTAAGTTGGTGCAAGCCTATTCGCAAAGACACAACATTCCGTTTAGCGAAATAGAGCAATTCTTAGACCTTTTGGCTTTGAGTATTGCTTCAGATATTGTGGCTTTGACAGACGAAAACCGTATTTTGGCTCACTATGGCTTGAAACGCCTGAATACTCAGCCTTCGGAGGGTATCTCTTCGATAATACGCATCTGTGGCTTGGAGGCGCAAAATATCACTATTGACGATATTGTCTTCAAGATTGGCCCGCGTATCAATGCCGCAGGTCGTATGCGCATGGACGAGTATCCGGAGGACTCCATTCCGTCTGGTGGCTATGCGGCGGTGAAACTCCTTGTTGAGGGTAACGAGGCCGCGGCTCGAGAGTTGGGTGAGGGTATCGATAACTTCAATCAGGACCGCAAGAAGGAGGATCGCTCTGTAACGATTGAGGCGCACGAGTTGGTGGAGAATAATCCTCAGTTGAAGTCTCAGAAGAGTATTGTCATCTATAATCCTAAGTGGATGAAGGGTATTGTAGGTATTGTGGCATCACGCCTTATCGAGACCTACTATCGCCCTACGGTGGTTTTGACTCAGAGCAATGGCTTTGTTACGGGTTCAGCTCGTTCAATCGCGGGCTTTGACCTCTATCAGGCGGTTGAATCTTGTTCCGACCTGTTGGAAAACTTCGGAGGCCACATGTATGCTGCAGGTCTAACAATGAAACCGGAGAATGTTGAGGAGTTTAAGCGCCGTTTCAACCAATATGTCGAGGATAATATCAATCCGAAGAACCTTATACCGCAGGTGGAGATAGATAGCTTGCTTTCGTTTGGGGATATCACACCAAACTTCTTCCGCGAGCTCAATCGTTTCCAACCGTTCGGTCCGGGCAATAATCTTCCGATATTTGCATCGGAGCAGTGTTTGAATAGCGGTGATGCGAAGTTGGTGGGTGCTGATGCCGAGCATCTTCGAATGGATTTGACGCAGGACTCTGCACCATCGGCCCGCATGCAGGCTATAGCCTTCCAACAGCCGACTCACTATGAGTGGGTACGCGCAGGAAAGCCAATCGACATCTGCTATCAGATTATTGAGAATAATTATCGTGGAAAGTCCTCGTTGCAACTACGCATCAAGGATATAAAACACGAGATGTAGGCGATATAGATATCGTTTAAAAGCAGAGAAGAGGCAGGTTTTTAGTCCTGCCTCTTCTCTGTTGTTGTTTGTGACACTATAAAGGCGTTTTGCCTACTTGTTTTGATTCTCTTGATTCTCGCTCTTACCCTTACCCGTGTAGAGGAATCGGCGAATCTTCTTTGTTGCAGTCTTCTCGAACTCCTGCTCCTCCTCAACTACCTCGGAAATCTTCGAGTAGCGATTTACACGCTCGTTCACATACTGCTTGATATCACGCATCAAATCCTCCTTGAAGAGGTCAAATTCGTGCTTCTTCTTGTGCCAAGTATCAACCATCTCAGAGTATTTCGCCTCGATAGCCTCGGTGTCGAAGTGTACCAACGCCACCAATTTACCCTCCGACTCGGTAACCACCGACTCCGAGATAAAGACATGCGAGTTCAAGACATTCTCGATATCCTCAGGATAGATATTTTCACCCGATGGACCAAGAATCATATTCTTCGAGCGACCTTTAATGTAGAGCCAGCCGTCTTCATCGAAGCAACATAGGTCGCCCGTACGGAAGAAACCATCTTCTGTAAATGCGGCAGCCGTAGCCTCAGGGTTTTTGTAATATCCCTGCATCTGCGAAGGGCTTTTAATCACCAACTCGCCGATACCGGTCTCAGCGTTTACATTCTCCAAGCGGTACTCAATGCCCTTCAAGATTGGGCCTGTCGAGCCGTGACGCAACATGCCATCAACCATACCCGCGATGAGCGGTGCAGTCTCGGTCAATCCGTAGCCGACATCGTAGATAAACTTCGAGTCGAGCAGGAACTGCTCAACCTCGCTATCGAGCTTTGAGCCTCCGATACCGAAGAAGCGAATACGACCACCGAAGGTCTTGGTGAGTTTCTTACCTGCGATGCGGTGCAAGTAACGGCGAATGAAGCCTACGCCATAGAGCGCATTCATAAAGCCGTTCGAGGTAAACATCTTCTTCACCTTGCCCTTAAATATCTTCTCGATAATAAGCGGTACGGTGAGCATAATTGTAGGGCGCACCTCTTTCAATGCAGGCAACAGCACCGAAACGGTTGGAGCCTTATCGAGATAGACCACATGGGCTCCGTGATGGAATGCCAAGATAAGTCCGAGCGTACATTCGTAGGTATGCGCCATTGGCAGTACCGAGAGGAATATATCATCTTCGCGCACAAGGAATAGCGGGTCAATCAGCCACATCTGCGATGCGATGTTGTAGTGCGTAAGCATTACACCCTTTGGTTGTGAGGTTGTACCAGACGTGTAGATTATTGCCGCCAAATCCTCAGGCTGTGGTACGGTCAATTCTCCCTCCTCCTTAACATTCTGCGAGAGGACCGAGAGGTTTTTTGTACGAACGATAATATTCAACTTTGCCGAAACCTCTTTCGAGATTTTGGTAAAGAGTTTATCCGAAACGCACATAGCTTTCGCCTCCGAGTGCTCAACGATGCGGTCGAGGTCTGCCGAAGTGAAATCGGGCAATACAGGAACTACCGTGTAGCCTCCCGTAGTAATGGCAAAGTAGCAAACGCCCCAATTCGGCATATTGCTACTTAGCAAGACGACCTTATCGCCCTTTTTAAGACCTGCCGAGCGGAGCAACTCTTGTACCTCGGCGACCTTTTCGCCCACCTGCTTGTAGGTGTAGCTTGCGCCTCTCCACAATGAAAAGGCTATACGCTCCGAAAAATTCTTCACACTATTGTTCAGAATTTCGTAAAGTGTATTCAACTTCATAAAGTAGTTTAAAAAATTAAGTTTGTACTATATGGTGGTGTTAGATTTCAATGAAACAACAAATTTTTCCCACCAATATCATCTGCAAAAATATGATTTTTTTCTTAAATATAAGTATATTTGTAAGGAAATTTGAAAGTAAATGTTCAATTTGGAGTGTATAAAGGGTGTTGCGCACGAAGTAGGTTTTGACCTGTGTGGAGTGGCTAAATACCGTGTTTTTGAGGAGGATAAAGCCTTTCTTGGGGAGTGGATAGAGCAGGGCTACGCCTCATCGCTTGACTATCTCAAAAGGAACATCGATTGCCGAGCCGATGCCAACCGCCTTGTTGAGGGTGCAAAAAGTGTCGTTGTGTGCGCCGTATCCTACAAAAATATGGTTAGCGATGGCTATCCGGCCGACCATCAGGCAAAGGTTGCATCGTACGCTTGCACTACCGATTATCATACTACCATCAAACAGATGCTGTTCGAGTTGTGCGAGCGACTCAAAGAGGTTAATCCCGACTTTTCGGCCCGATGTTTTGTGGATAGTGCGCCAATTTTTGAGAAGCGATATGCGGTCGAAGCGGGTTTGGGTTGGATTGGGCGACAATCACTGCTTGTAACACCCGATTTTGGCTCATTTGTGTTGTTGGGCGAGATTGTGATGACCGCAGAGTGCGACGAGTATGATAAGCCCTATGAGGGAGTCGGCTGTGGTGAGTGTCGCCGCTGCGTAGAGGCTTGCCCAAATGGTGCTATCAAGGAGCGACATATAGATACTTCGCGATGTATCTCGTGCGCAACAATAGAGTGTCGTGCCGATGAAGGTATTTGCGATACTCACGGTTGGATTTTTGGTTGTGATGAGTGCCAAATTATCTGCCCCTACAATCGCAAAGCACCATATTTTCGCAATCCAAAATTCACTCCACTCTTCAACCCGATAGAGAAAACTCCCGAAAGAGAGGAGTTTGTGACTACTCCGATGGTGAGGAGGTTTCGGTAAGTTTTGGGTTGAGGGGACTCTGAGCGTGGTCAAGGCGCAAGCGATGATAGGGGTTATAGGGGTTATAGGGATAATAGGGTGCGCTTTAAGTTTTTCCTTGTCTGAACTCTGAGCGTGGTCAAGGCGCAAGCGATTATAGGATTGAATAGGACTGAATAGGATTCGCTCCCGTTGGTCGCTTTATAGGAGTGCGCTGAAAGAGCTGAGAAATATTTTTCGCTCCTCACTCCTCACTCCTCACTACTCACTACTCACTAAACTAAAAGTTTTCCGTTTTAATCCTGCTTTGCAGGCTTTTGCTCCTCCTTGCAAGAGATAGTCTGCAAGCAGCCTCTCTCCATTGCTTCGTTCGTCGCTTCCGCTTTCCGCTCCAAACGAAAAACTTTAAAGTTTTCCGTTTTCCGCTTTCCGTTTTCCGTTTCTTTTATTATCTTTGCGGGTGATGAGCAACAAAAAATTGATTTTCCTAACAAACGACGACAGCTACCGCAGCAAAGGGTTTGCCGCAGCTATTGAGGTCGCACGACAATTTGGTCGTGTGATAGCCATTGCTCCCGATGCACCCCAAAGTGGCATGAGTCAAGCTATTACCATCTACAACCCTCTCTATCTGCGCAATGTGCGCGAGGAGGAGGACGTGTTGGTATATTCGCTCAACGGTACACCTGTAGATTGTGTAAAGATGGCATTCGACCACCTCTTCAAAGACGAAAAGGTCGATTTGGTAATTTCAGGCATAAACCACGGCTCGAATGCGGCAGTAAATGTGCTCTATTCAGGCACTATGGGTGCGGCTATCGAAGCAGCATTTTACAATATTCCGAGTATCGGTCTTTCGCTCACCGACCACGACCTCGATGCCGATTTCGAGGGGGCTGTGAAGTACGGCACGCAGGTTGTCAAGGCTGTTTTGGATAATGAGAGCCTGCCCAGACCTCTGTGTCTAAACGTAAATGTTCCCGATATTCCTTGCGATGAGATTAAGGGCATACGCCTATCTCGCCAGACTCGAGGTTATTGGCGCGAGGAGTTTTACAAACGCACGGACCCTCATGGCCGAGAGTATTTTTGGCTTACGGGAGCCTTCTCGAATGCAGAGCCTAATGCCGAAGAGACTGACGAATGGGCATTAGCAAACGGATATGTAGCAGTCGTTCCCGTACAGGTAGATATGACCGCCTACAACCAAATGGAACAACTTAGAACCATTCTGTGATAAAAATTTCAAAATAGATGTTGAGCCTCGGACTGAAAATAGCAATGTATATCATTATGGCGGTTCAATTGCTTGCCATAGGTTATGCTGCGCATCTTATCCGAAGGACAAAATACAACATCATCTGGACTCTCTGTATTGTAGGCTTGGCGATTTCGTTTGCCATGCATCTGTTCCTACTCTACTCGCCCGAAGTCTTTAACTACGAGATGTTTATTCTTCTCGATGTTGTAGCATCGCTATGTATTGTTGTGGCAGTACTATTTGCGCATCGCCTTGTCAACCACATCGACCGACTAAACTACCAACGCTCTCTATTCAGCAAACGACTGCTCTCGGCTGTGCTTCGCACCGAAGAGCGTTCCCGTTCACAATTTGCCAAAGAACTGCACGATGGCATGGGGCCACTGCTCTCCTCTGCAAAGATGTCTTTATCCGCTATCTCGACAGAGAACATGAGCAAGGAGCAGAAAGATATTCTCAACAATACAAGATTTGTGATTGACGAGGCCATTCGCTCGGTACGAGAGATATCAAACAATATGTCGCCTCAAATCTTGATAGATTTTGGCTTGGCGCAGGGAGTGCAAAATTTCCTATCCCGCATACAATCATTACACACTATCGAGATTGTGTTTAACACAAACCTTAGCAAGGAGCGATTCGACAACGACATTGAAGTTGTACTGTATCGTGTAGTATGCGAATTGGTGAACAACTCGTTGAAACATTCGGGCTGCTCAAAGATAGAGATTTCGCTGATGTTAAAAAGTTGTTATCTGCAACTACACTATAGCGACAATGGTTGCGGTTTTAACCCTGACAAGATTATATCGAACGGTATGGGTTTGTCGAACATAACCTCACGAGTAGACTCCTTGAATGGAGAGTTACAGATAACAAGTGCAGAGGGCGAGGGTATTCATGTTTTAGTAAATATCAACACCTCACAGAATGAGCCCCATGCACCAAAACAACGCAAAAGACGATGGGAAAAGAGATAAAAATCGCATTAGTAGATGATCACGCACTATTTCGCAACGGATTACGAGGGTTAATTGACGGCAACCATTCGTGTTGTGTAGTTGCGGAGGCAAGCGATGGCAGTGAGTTCTTAGCGAATCCGGAGGCTATGAATGCTGATGTGGTATTTATGGATATTGCCATGCCTATCCTCTCCGGTGATAAAGCCACAGCGATGGCATTAGAGCGAAAACCTGATATGAAAATCATCTGCTTGTCGATGTTTGGCGACGAGAAGTACTACCTGCGTATGATGGAGGCGGGAGCCAAGGGTTTTCTGCTGAAGGACTCCTCTATCGAAGAGGTTTTTGCCGCTATCGAGGCTGTTATGAATGACGAGGAGTATATCTGCAACGATGTTATGCAGGCCTTGTCGGGCGCTATACGCCGCAATGAGAACACAGAGATACTCTCCGAGCGAGAGATTGATGTTCTGCTCGGTATTTGTCGCGGACTATCCACGCAAGAGATTGCCGACTCGCTCTTTTTGTCGAAGCGCACGGTGGATACTCACCGCGCCAATATACTCGAAAAAACAGGCTCGAAGAATACGGCAAGCCTTGTGGTATATGCTATAAAGAACAACCTTGTGGAGATTTAAGAACGGAAAACGGAAGCGACGAACGAAGCAATGGAGAGAGGCTGCTTGCAGACTATCTCTTGCAAGGAGGAGCAAAAGCCTGCGAAGCAGGATTAAAGCGGAAAACTAAAAAAGCAACAGCGCACCCTATTATCCCTATCACCCCCATAACCCCTAAAAGGTTTGCGCCGTGACAAGGGCAGGAGTTCGGAAAACGGAAAACGGAAAGCGGAAAACTAAAAAAACAACAGCGCACCCTATTACCCCTATCACCCCTATAACCCCTAAAAGGTTTGCGCCGTGACAAGGGCAGGGGTTCGGAAAACGATAAACAACGAAGAACAGAGTTTAAGTTCAGTAATAACTTTAATTTACAGAAAATTATGAAAGTTAATGAGATTATGCTCGATTTGGAGCGCAAGCACCCCGGAGAGAGCGAGTACCTGCAAGCGGTACGCGAAGTATTGGAGTCTATTGAGGAGGTTTACAACCAGCACCCGGAGTTTGAGAAGGCAAAGATTGTTGAGCGCATTGTTGAGCCTGACCGCATCATCACTTTCCGTGTAACATGGGTTGATGATAATGGCGAGATTCAGACAAACCTTGGCTATCGTATTCAGTTCAACTCGGCTATCGGTCCTTACAAGGGCGGTATCCGTTTCCACAAGGCGGTAAACCCATCTATGTTGAAGTTCCTCGGCTTCGAGCAGACATTCAAGAATGCATTGACAACCCTCCCTATGGGTGGTGCAAAGGGTGGTTCGGACTTCGACCCTGTGGGCAAGAGCGATGCTGAGATTATGCGTTTCTGCCAGGCGTTTATGTTGGAGTTGTGGCAGAATATCGGCCCTGACACCGATGTCCCTGCGGGCGATGTAGGCGTAGGTGGTCGCGAGATTGGCTATATGTACGGTATGTACAAGAAGTTGGCTCGTGAGTACAATACAGGTGTATTGACCGGTAAGGGCTTGACTTGGGGTGGCTCGTTGATTCGCCCTGAGGCAACAGGCTTTGGTGCGTTATACTTCGTTGAGCACATGCTCCACCGTGCAGGCAAGGAGTTGAAGGGTGCAAAGATTGCTATTTCGGGCTTCGGAAATGTGGCTTGGGGTGCAGCAAAGAAGGCTACCGAGTTGGGTGCAAAGGTTATCGCAATTTCGGGACCTGACGGTGTAATTCTCAACCCTAACGGCATGAATGACGAGAAGATTGACTATATGTTGGAGTTGCGTGCTTCAAACCGCAATATCGTTGCTCCATTTGCAGAGAAGTTCGCAGATGCTACATTTGTTCCGGGCAAGAAGGCTTGGAGCGTGAAGTGCGATATCGCTCTCCCTTGCGCATTCCAGAACGAGTTGACAGGTGCTGACGCTGAGGAGTTGCTCGCAAATGGCACTTGGTGTGTTGCCGAGGTATCGAATATGGGTTGTACCCCTGAGGCTATCGCAACATTCCAGAAGGCTCGCATCTTGTTTGCTCCGGGTAAGGCCGTAAATGCAGGAGGTGTGGCTACTTCGGGCTTGGAGATGACGCAGAATGCAATGCATATCTCGTGGTCGGCAGCCGAGGTTGATGAGAAGTTGCACTATATCATGCAGTCTATCCACGAGGCTTGCGTTAAGGCTGGTCAGGAGGGCGACCGCATCAACTATGTTAAGGGTGCAAATATCGCAGGTTTCCTCAAAGTTGCACAGGCAATGTTGGAGCAGGGAATTGTATAACCTTATCCCTTATAATCAGAAATAGGCGGTTCTTACCGCCTATTTCTATTTTAGATACTCCGATAAAGACTCTGCAATGCGTTCTCCGTCAAGAGCCGCAGAGATTATACCTCCCGCGAAACCTGCACCCTCGCCCGTAGGGTATAGACCTTTGACTTCGGGGTGTTGCAGAGTATCACGGTCACGCGGAATACGCACAGGTGTCGATGTGCGCGACTCAACGCCTACAACCACCGCCTCGTTGGTCAAATAGCCCCTCATTCTCTTATCGAATACCGATATTGCCTCACGCAGGCGTGACGACATAAATTGTGGCAACCACTCGTCTAATCTCGAAGGAGTAATACCCGGAACATATGAGCATTTAGGCAGCGATGACGATTTGCGACCTGCCACAAAATCTGCCACTCGTTGTGCTGGAGCCGTCTGATGCTCAGGCGCTTGCATTCGTGCCACCTGCTCCAACTGTTGTTGGAAAACAAGCCCTGCCAATGCCCCGTACTGCTCGCTCAAATGTGCAAAATCCTCCTCTCTAATCTCCGTTACAAAGCCCGAATTGGCGTATGGTGAGTTACGATGCGATGGTGACATTCCATTCACCACCGACTCGCTCTC
Source organism: Alistipes sp. (assembly GCA_017937805.1). GTDB lineage: Bacteria > Bacteroidota > Bacteroidia > Bacteroidales > Rikenellaceae > Alistipes. The sequence continues at coordinate 22,077 of JAGBCX010000013.1, forward strand.
ATCGGTAAGTGCCGGCACGATAAAACCTCCCGGACACATGCAGAACGAATATACCCCTCGACCGCCCACTTGCGCAACAAGCGAGTACGATGCCGCAGGGAGATACTCCATATCGGGAGAACGGTGGTATTGGATATTATTGATAAGTTGTTGCGGGTGTTCAATACGCACACCCATAGCATAAGGTTTAGCCTCCAAGCGCACACCGCTTCGGTGCAACATATAGTATATATCGCGTGCCGAATGCCCCGTAGCAACCACCACCGCTTGCGCCTCGACCTTGTCGCCACCCGCCACAACGCCCTCAATGCGACCATTGCAGATAATCAATTCTTCCACCCTCCTTTCGAAATGGACTTCACCGCCTGCCTGACGGATTGTATCGCGCATATTGGCTATAATTCGTGGAAGCCTATCCGAGCCGATATGGGGGTGAGCCTCGTAGAGAATTTCGGGCGAAGCACCATGGAAAACAAGGCGTTGTAATGCTCGGTTGTAGTCACCGCGCTTCTTGCTTCGTGTAAAGAGTTTTCCATCGGAGAATGTTCCTGCGCCACCCTCACCAAAGGCGTAGTTGGAGTCGGGATTAACTCCCTGATTACGTTGTATTTTAGCTATATCTTTTCCTCGCTCGACAACCTCTTTTCCACGCTCGAAGATTATCGGTTTCAACCCCAACTCAATGAGTCGCAATGCCGTATATAGACCGGCCGGACCTGCTCCTATGATGATAACCTCGGGTTTGCCAACCACCGAAGGATAGTCGAAATGAAGCGGAGCAGGCTGCTCCTCCTTGTCGATATAGGCTTCGAGCGAAATATTGACCTTCAAAGCCCCTCGCCTTGCATCAACCGAGCGTTTCACAATACGCAACAACGCGATATCGCTCTCCTTGATACGCAACTCACGCGCCACCAACGGAGCATAGAACTTCGCATCGGAGGCCTGCTTGGGCGAGAGTGTGAGGTTTACAATCTTCGGCATACGATTCGTTTTTACGAAGTGCAAATTTAGCACTTTTTCGCAAAACTTACAATAGTTGGACTGTAACGACTGTAGTAACGGGACTCGAACGGCGGCAGAAGCCGAGAGCCTTTAGACGCAAAAAGCGACTGCCAACAGACATTCGCTTGTGCGATATCGTTACAGACTATCGAACTAATGAAAGGGCTCGAACGGTTGTCGCAGGTTTGAGCATTGCAAGCAGAGAGAAAGTGCATAAAAACCGAAGGTTTGGAAGATTGGTTGAGAATAGATGCCAAACTCGTTTGAGCAGATATATCTCAAACGATATTCCAAAGTTGCGTAGCAACTATGCACATTCAACAAGCGCAGATAACACTGCCACACCGCCACCAACTGACCGAGTCCCTTTATCAAACGAAAACCGAGCAGAAAAATCTGCTCGGTTGAAGTGCGGATAAAGGGACTCGAACCCCCACGCCTCTCGGCACCAGATCCTAAGTCTGGCGTGGCTACCAATTACACCATATCCGCCTTAGTGCGAGTGCAAAGGTAACTATTTTTTTGCGAATTACAACTCTATCCGATTATTTTTTGAAAGTTTTACGCTTTACACTTTCTGTTTTTCATTTTATTTTGTATCTTTGAGGGATTGAATAGACCTAAACACACTAAATACTTTTAAAATTATGGACATTAATTTGGTAAAAAAGGCATTTGCTGACCATTTCGAGGGCAAGTGCGGCGTTTATGCTTCACCGGGTCGTATCAACCTTATCGGTGAGCACACTGACTACAATGGTGGTTTCGTATTTCCGGGTGCAGTAGATTGCGGTATCGTTGCTGCAATTCTCCCTAACGGACTTGACAAGGTTCGTGCCTACTCTATCGACATGAACGAGTTGGCAGAGTTCGGCCTTAACGAGGAGGACGCTCCACAGCAGGGCTGGGCTAAGTATATCTTCGGTGTATGCCGCGAAATGGCAAAGTTAGGCGTTGAGGTTAAGGGTTTCGACTGCGCATTCGCAGGTGATGTGCCTCTCGGAGCAGGTATGTCCTCTTCAGCTGCATTGGAGAGCACATTCGCTTACGCTATCAACGATATGTTTGCTGACAACAAGATTGACAAGTTCGCCTTGGCAAAGGTTGGTCAGATGACCGAGCACCACTATGTAGGTGTTAACTGCGGTATTATGGACCAATTTGCATCGGTATTCGGCAAGAAGGGCAACCTTATGCGTCTTGACTGCCGTTCGATGGAGTTCGAGTACTTCCCATTCGACCCACAGGGTTATAAGTTGTTGCTCGTAAACTCGGTTGTTAAGCACGAGTTGGTTGATTCGCCATACAACAAACGTCGTGAGTCGTGCGAGCGCGTAGCAAAGCACCTCGGTGTTGAGACTTTGCGCGATGCAGAGTTCGAGGATTTGGAGCGCGTAAAGGGCGAAATCTCGGAGGAGGACTACAAGCGTGCGAAGTACGTTATCGGCGAGAAGCAGCGCGTACTCGATGTTTGTGACGCTCTTATCAAGGGTGACTACGAGACCGTAGGTCAGCGTATGTACCAGACCCACTGGGGTATGTCGAAGGATTACGAGGTATCGTGCGAGGAGTTGGACTTCTTGGCAGAGTTGGCAGAGAAGTGCGGCGTAACCGGTTCGCGTATTATGGGTGGCGGCTTCGGCGGTTGCACCATCAACCTCGTAAAAGAGGAGTTGTACGACAACTTCGTAGCGACAGCAAAGAAGGAGTTTGCTGCAAAGTATGGCCACGAGCCAAAGATTTACGATGTTGTAATCTCTGATGGCGCACGTCGCTTGGAGTAATTAACAACCCGACAACGAAGAGAGGGTGTCCAATTGAAAGTTGGACACCCTCTTCATGTAAGAATTTACAAGACAAGGGATTTTCGGCAGATAACGAGAGAGCCTTGCCGGAGAAATTCTCTTAATTTTGTTCTATCCTAATAGAACTCCATCTGGAACTTCATGCGAAGAGTCAGCGGAAGCGGGCCATCACCATATTTTGAATTTGATGTTTGGAACTGCACTCCCGTATATTCACCATGAGATACCTCGGCCAAACTTGTACTACTCAGATAGTAGCCACTGCTACCATAGAATCCGACATTTGCAGGAACGTCAATGATTACATCGTTTGATGTTGCCTGCACATTTTCAACTATAATATTCACCTTTGACGTATTCGAGGTATATGTGTCGTTTGCAACATAGAAGCCCTGCCCTTTGGCTGTAAAAGTAACCTCCACATAGTTTGGCATACCCTCCACATCTTTAACTGTTGCTCCCGCTTTACTCTGATTTACCACAAAATCTTTGGCTGTGATGTAGTGTGTTTTTCGCGCTGCAATCTCCTGTATCGCCGTATTGAGTCTATAGGTTGCAATCGGCAAATATTTGTTGCTTGCAAAGTCAATACCGAGAATATCGATATGATTCTCGTAGACCTCCACTACGGCACCCTCCGAGCCCGGAGTATTATCCACTCGTGTGGTACCATCAGAGGTAATCGGAACACCGCATGATGGAACATGAACACACCAGCCGGATGTTGGTTGTGTTCCCGCATATCCTCGGTATATATTCGCTCTATCTTGATATTTTTGGAGTTGCCACTCCCAATGAGAGTGTCCACTAAACCATATCGAGTTGACATACTTGTCGCACAACCGCTGCAACCTCTCCAACTGTTCGCCTCGCAACCAATTGCCCGAAGGATATATTCCGTTCAAATTACCGGCTCTGTCGGGGAAGAAGAGGTGTGTGATGATGAAACATCTATCATTTCTGTACTCTTCGAGCTTCTCCTCCAACCACGCAAGATGCTCCTCAAGATAAGGTGCATTGAAGTTCCAAATCGACATACCGAGGAAGAGGAAGTGGTCTACATTTCCGTTTGTTGTTACCGATCTTTCGTACACAATAGGCTGGTCGATATATTGCGACCACAAATCGAGATTGATACCGCTGGTTGTTGCATCGTGGTTACCCGTAACGGTATAAACAGGAGCCTTCGACACCGGAAGAATAGACTTGTAGCTACTATACTCTGCCTCCTTGCCATTTTGAGTAATATCGCCGCAAATACAGGTGTGGGCTACACCCTTTGCATTGAAGAAACTCAACGCATTACTAAAATCTGACTCCGGATTGATGACCGCACGACCTATATGTACATCTGACAACAGGCCAAAACTATAAAGAGGCTTTTGGGTGAAATCCGGGCGGAAATCGGAGAGAAGAATTGAGCCCTTACGCTCGCCGGCAGAGTCATAGATACCGATAGTGTTTGCCTCGCGAGGAGCTATATTTACATCTATGAAGTCCTCATAGTAGGCAAGTTCGTCAATTGTCAACGTACAAATATCGGCATAGTCGGCCAATGGCAGACAACTTGCATCTTCGTATACCAGAGTATAGAGGCCCGAAGTGCCCGGTGTAACCTCTATACGATTGCCATCAAGAATAGTTCCGGTAGCTTTGCCATCACCCACGATGTTAATTCTGATGGTATAGACCTTACCACCTACCCAATTGCTTCTATCATAGCGATTCAGTGTTGCCAATTTTGCTCCATCTAATTGGAAGGCCAATTGTTCCGAATTGTCGCTTTTCAGCGTAAAATTCAACGTTTTACCCCTGAACACATCGTCACTCTGATGTGGCAGAGCCATAGCATAAGCAGTATATTGTTCGCCCTGTGCCAACGACACATTGTTGCCAATTACCACCGACACTTTGTCGTGGCCACTATCACCGAAAAACAACTTGGCAATGCCATCGGACCAATCAAACTTCAAATCGAGAGCTTTAGATGCCACGGCAGAGCCGTCAGACACGCTCACCGAGACCTCTTGCAGAGATACCGACTTGGACTTGGAGTTGGTGATTATAAAGCGGAAGGTTGCAGGTATATGCTTGAATTTAAGCAGTGTATTATCACCCTTATACGCAGTCGTGGCATACATATACATGTAGTCCCTCAAAAAACTCGGCTCCTGAGAGGCACTCTGAGTAAATGTTGCAGGCATATCCAAATGGCAGATATGCTCGCCATTGCTCCTATCCTCTGTTATTGTTGCACCTCCGGCAATGGCATAGCAATATGTGGCGTTTGCCAAATCGTTTGGCGCATAATAGTTTACTGTTTGGAATTTTGCGCGATGAGCATACTTCTCGTGTGGCGTAACCGAAAGACCACTATACGACACCTCGCCGGTCTGCGATGAGTTTGTTCCCAAAACGGGGTTTGTACCATCGGAAAGAATTAGAGAGAGCTTGCTCGTCATCTCCGAATCGATATCCACACTCTCCCATTTAAACGGCAGGTTTCCGCTACCTTTGGCATCGTCCCATACGGCACGTGTCGTGTCGGAAGATGTGGGAGCGACATCATCGTTATCTGTCGATAAATTCAAGCGAACATACTCACCATCTGAGATTGTTGTAGAATCGTTAATCAATCCATTGATTGGTTCATCAATTGTTTGGTCGGCAACACAACTAACGGTCATAATCGCCAAACTCAGCACCCAAAATAGACACTTGTTTATGTTCATAGTTTTATGGTTGAAGGTTATAACTATTCGCGAATATAGTGATAATTGTTTGATTTATCACTATTTTTCACCCTTTTTTATCTATAAATACAACAAAGGCTGACTCTTTGCAGGTCAGCCTTGATCTATCACTTAGCGTGCAAGAATCAACCACACTTAGAGTAACCGCACGATAGGCAGGTGAGGCAGCCGTTCTGGTATGCCATATTCTCCTGACCACACTGCGGACACTTACCCTTCGAACGGGTACCGTCCTCGATGTACTGCTTCAAGGCACGCTTAACACCATTCTTCCATGTGTTGATATTCTCGTCATCGAGGTGTAAACCGTCAATCAACGATACAACCTTCTCGATAGGCATATTGTAGCGCAATACTCCCGAAATCAACTTCGCATAGTTCCAGAAGCTCTCGTCAAACAAACGCGAGATACCGCCGATAGTGTTGGTATAGCCATAGCGGTCGGTATATTGGAAGTCGTAACGCTTTGTTCCGTCCTCCTCACGAACTTTGATAATGTTACCCTTTGTAATCTTTGGAGGAATATACATTGCATCGTCCTCAATCTTACCGGTAAAAATCTCGTAAGGACGACCATCTACCATACCCACAAAGGCAATCCACATCTCCGAGCCGTTCTTGAAACGAATGACATCGGCAGGGATAGACTTCGGACGGCGATTTTCGCCTGTTGCTTCCTCGCACTTCTTCTCGGCCTTCTTGCTCTTCTTATCCACCAAGACACCTGCACGGCAACCATCGCGATATACGGTGATACCCTTACAGCCCGACTCCCAAGCGGTACGATATACATCGGCAACAATCTCCTCCGAAATGTTGTTTGGAAGGTTTACGGTAACCGAAATCGAGTGGTCCACCCACTTCTGAATAGCACCCTGCATCTTCACCTTAGCAACCCAATCGATATCGTTTGCGGTAGCCTTGTGGTATGGCGATGCAGCAACCCACTTCTCCAACTCCTCATCGCTGATAGTGTCGAGGCGAGAGATGTCGTAGCCGTTGATGCGCAACCAATCCACGAACTTGTGGTGGTATACATTGTACTCTTCGAATACCTGACCCTGCTCGTCTGTAAATGTTGATATAACCTTATTATCACGGTCCGAAGGGTTAATCTTACGGCGGCGCTTGTAAACAGGACGGAATACAGGCTCAATACCCGAAGTGGTCTGCGACATCAACGATGTTGTGCCGGTTGGGGCAATTGTAAGCATTGCGATATTACGGCGACCATACTTAACCATCTCCTCATAGAGCGAAGCATCTGCCGCTTTGAGGCGGTTAATCATCGGATTATCCTTCTCCTTCTCGGCGTTGAATACGGTAAATGCACCACGCACACGAGCCATATTTACCGACTCGCGATAAGCCTCAACTGCCAAGGTCTGATGTACCTTTGCTGCGAAGTCGAGAGCCTTGTTCGAGCCGTAGCGCAAACCGAGTGCAGCCAACATATCGCCCTCGGCAGTAATACCAAGACCTGTACGGCGACCTTTGAGTGCCATATCCTTAATCTTGTGCCACAAGTCCAACTCTACACGGCGAACATCTTTGTCCTCAGGGTCCGAGGCAATCTTATCGATAATGAGGTCAATCTTCTCCAACTCCAAGTCGATAATATCGTCCATCAAGTGCATAGCCTTGTGAACATGCGACTTGAAGAGGTCGAAGTTGAACGAAGCCTCCTTCGTAAATGGATTTTCAACATACGAGTAGAGGTTGATAGCCAACAAACGACAACTGTCGTATGGGCACAACGGAATCTCTCCGCAAGGGTTTGTCGAAACGGTTACGAAACCCTCGTCAGCGTAGCAGTCAGGCACACTCTCTCGAATGATAGTGTCCCAGAACAATACTCCCGGCTCTGCCGACTTCCAAGCGTTGTGGATAATCTTTGCCCACAACTTCGATGCGTCGATATTCTGCACAAACTTCGGCTTGTCGGCATTGATAGGGAACTGCTGTGTGTAGGTGCGTCCCTCAATTGCTGCACGCATAAACTCGTCATCAATCTTTACCGACACATTCGCTCCGGTTACCTTGTTGGTATCGAGTTTTGCATCGATAAACTTCTCTGCATCGGGGTGCTTAATCGAAATCGAAAGCATCAACGCTCCACGGCGACCGTCCTGCGCAACCTCACGAGTAGAGTTCGAGTAACGCTCCATAAACGGAACGATACCTGTCGATGTGAGGGCTGAGTTCAAAACGGGACTTCCCGAAGGACGGATATGCGAGAGGTCGTGACCTACGCCACCACGGCGCTTCATCAACTGCACCTGCTCCTCGTCCATACGGAAGATACCTCCGTACGAGTCAGCCGGATTTTTGTGTCCGATTACAAAGCAGTTCGAGAGCGAAGCAACCTGCAAGTTGTTGCCGATACCGGTCATTGGTCCGCCCTGTGGAATAATGTAACGGAAGTGGTCGAGCAGGTCAAAAATCTCCTGCTCCGAAAGAGGTTCGCCGTACTTGTTCTCAATACGGGCCAATTCTCGTGCCAGACGATAGTGCATCTGCTCGGGTGAGGACTCGTAGATATTACCTGCCGAATCCTTCAAGGCGTACTTGCTAACCCACACAGTAGCAGCAAGTTCGTCACCTCCAAAGTACTCCTTTGAGGCAGCGACAGCGTCAGCGTACTGGACTTTTTTAAGAGTCGAGTTGTTCTTCATTATTATATATAGTATTTAATTGTTTTGTCCGTTAGGCGGAAATACCCTCCTTGTGGGAGGGCGTTTTCCGATTATCAGCGATACAAAGTTAGGACCTTTCGCAAGAAAAAAGCAACTAAAATCGGGCTGTTTATTGACAGGTTATTAACAATTATTTCCAACCTTTGTTGTAGTGCCGTAGGAGGCATTTTTAGCGGAAAACGGAAAACTGAAAACGGAGAACTGAGAGCTGAGAGCTGAGAACTGAGAACGGAAAACTGATAACGAAAAAAACTTTCAGCGCTTCCTATAAAGCACCACAGGTGCGCCTCCTATCAAGGGCACAGCCCGCCTCTTATCAAGCAGTCGCAGACTGCGTCTCATATTCTGTTGCGCCTTGACCACTCTCAGAGTTCAGACAAGGAAAAACTTAGCCACCATCCCGAACTCGACCGGCGGCAACAACCGACCACAGATGAGTCTGCCGAGGCGCTACACGCTGAACGAGCTCTATTCGGGCACAAAAAAAGGAGTTCATCAGAACTCCTTGTGCCCAGAATAGGACTCGAACCTACACGCCTCTCAGCACTCGCACCTGAAACGAGCGCGTCTACCATTTCGCCATCTGGGCATTGCGACTGCAAAGGTATATAAATTTTCTCTAACTGCAATAATTTACACTCAACTTTTAAGATTTATCTTTGTACTTTCAACTTTTTTGACTATATTTGTTATAATAAACCAAGCGGAGAGTTGGCGGCGATATATTTTCATATTCCGTTTTGCAAGCGGTTGTGCGGATATTGCGATTTCTATCGCAGTGTCAAGTTGAAATATATGCCACAAGTGGTTGAGGCAATGCGCCGCGAATTGGCGACTCAGCACTCTTTTCTGCACGACAAAACTATTCGCACAATCTATTTCGGTGGTGGTACTCCCTCGTTGCTTGCTCCGAGCGAAATAGAGAGATTTGTAGAGCAGGTACGCTCGCAGTTCGATTGTTCGTGCTTGGAAGAGGTCACCATTGAGGTTAATCCCGATGATATTACACCCGAATATGTTGCCGAGTTGCGCAAAACCTCGGTTAATCGTATCTCGATGGGCGTGCAGTCGCTTGATGACCAATGTCTGCAATTTATGGGGCGCAGGCATAGTGCAAAACAGGCTGTTGAAGCGGTGCGAATGTTGCAGGAAGCGGGCTACGACAATATCTCCGTAGATGTGATTTTCGGTATTCCGGGCTTTGGTGTGACGGAGTTGGTCAATACGTTGGAGGGTGTTGTGGCAATGAATGTGCAGCATATCTCGGCATATCACCTTACCATTGAGGAGAATACCCGTTTCGGGCGAATGATGGCAAAGGGTGAGTTTGAGGAGATTGATGAGTGTAGTAGCGAATCGCACTATATGTGGGTACACAGGGCATTGACAGCTGCTGGTTACGAACACTACGAGGTGTCGAATTATGCTCGCGAGGGCTTTCGTTCAAAGCATAATTCGTCGTATTGGAGGGGCGTGGAGTATCTTGGCATAGGTCCCGGAGCGCACTCCTATAATGGCGAGGTGCGCCGTTGGTGCGAACAGCCGATTGAGGAGTATATAAAGGGTGTGGAGTACGGCTCGGAGGTGCTGTCCGAGAGAGATAAACTCAATGAGTATGTTATGACATCGCTACGATGCATCGAAGGTTTTTCGCTCGATAAGGTAGAGCAAAATTTCGGCATTGCAGAGCGAAAAAGATTGGAGCATGAAGCAATAAAAACGGGCCTTTCCGAGTTGCTGATAAACGACAGTGGCAATTTGCGGATTGCGCCCGAAAATATGTTTCTGTCGGACTTCGTAATAGAGGCTCTGATTGAGTTGTAGAGGGCTTTATTATATATATTGGTATAAATTATTAAAAAATTTTAATAAATACTTGATTTTGTGATTTAATAGTCGTATCTTTGTGGCAAAATTGGATATAAAAGCAACAAATTATCAGATAATTATGAGTGAAATTAAATTTAATCCGGACGTCCTCTTTGAGGTTAGCTGGGAGGTATGTAACAAGGTTGGAGGTATCCACACCGTGTTGGCGACAAAGGCCTTGACCGTTGTGAAGCAGTTGAACGATAGATATATCACTATCGGTCCCGATTTCTCGCAGGATAGCGAGGTGTCGGAGTTTGTTGAGGATCCAATGTTGATGAAGACATGGCGTCAAACTCTCTATAACGATGGTATTCGTGTTCGTATTGGTCGTTGGAATGTGTGTGGTAACCCTATTGCAATCCTTATCGACTTCACAACCCTCTTCTCGAATAAAGACGAGATTTTGAAGGAGTTGTGGGAGGATTATCGCGTTGATTCTATCTCCGGACAGTGGGATTATGTTGAGCCGGTATTGTTCGGCTACTTGGCAGGAAAGGTTATCGAGTCGTATGTGGATAACTTCTGTGCAACAACCGAGAAGGCTGTTGCTCATTTCCACGAGTGGATGACTTGCGCAGGTGGTTTGTATTTGCGTAAGCACTCACCGTACATCGCAACCGTTATGAGTACTCATGCAACCGTTATGGGCCGTTGCATCGCGGGCAACAACCTTCCTTTGTACGGTAACTTGGAGCAGTTTAATGCCGATGACTTGGCTCGTCAATTCAATGTTATGGCAAAACACTCTATCGAGAAGATGGGTGCGAAGAACCACGATGCGTTCCTTTCGGTTAGCGATATTACGGCTCGTGAGTGCGCACACTTGCTCGGCAAGGAGGTCGATGTTGTAACACCTAACGGCTTCGAGAATGACTTTGTTTGGACAGGCAAAGAGTATGATGCTAAGCGCAAGGAGGCTCGTAAGGCTATGATTGAGGTTGCCGAGGCGTGCCTTTCGCATAAGTTCGAGAAGGAGCCATTCATTATCGGCACAAGTGGTCGCTACGAGTTCCACAACAAGGGTTTGGATATCTTCTTCGATGCGTTGAAGGCGCTCGAAACTTCGGGTAAGCTCGATCGCGAGGTGTTGGCGTATGTTACAGTTCCTGCTGCAAACCTCGGTGCGCGTCGCGACTTGCAGGCTCACTTGCAGGATAAGTCGCAGGCTATTGATGCATCGCAGTATCGCTACTCGACACACGTTCTCGAGAACACTTCGTGGGATCAGATTGCAAACGCTATCAATGGCAGTGTTCTCGATAAGGCAGAGTCGAAGGTTAAGGTGATTTTCGTTCCTACATACCTTAACCAAAACGATGGTATCTTCAATAAGAACTATTACGAGTTGCTCGTGGGTATGGATTTGACAATCTACCCATCGTACTATGAGCCATGGGGATACACTCCTCTCGAGTCAATCGCATTCTCTATTCCAACCATCACAACCACTTTGGCAGGTTTTGGTGTTTGGGCAGCAGAGCAGGAGAAGAACAATGGCGTAGTGGTTGTTGAGCGTAACGATGGCAACACCCCGGAGGCTGTGGCTGCAGTTGCAGATGCAGTGCTTCGCTTCCTCGCTCTCTCGGATAAGGAGGTTAAGGCTGTGCGCAGTGCGGCATTAGAGATGTCGAAGAAGGCTCTTTGGGATAATCTCTTCGCATACTATCGTAAGGCTTACGACTGCGCAATTGAGAGTTGCGTAGCGCGTACAAACCGTGCTGTAATTGGTGACGGTGGCGCATCGCACGAGCAGATTAACTTCGTGCGTCAGCAGTTGTTCGTTGAGCGTCCTAATTGGCAGCGTGTAATGGTTGAGAAGTCGTTGCCTGCACGTTTGCGCCCACTCGAGGAGTTGTCGCGCAACTTGTGGTGGAGTTGGACTCTTGGCGCACGCGATTTGTTCGAGACAATCGACAAAGAGTTGTGGATTGAGGTTGATCGCAACCCTATCGCATTGCTCGATAAGTTGTCGATGGAGCGTTTGGCTGAGATTGAGAAGGATACAGAGTTCCTTGCAAAGATGGACGCTGTATATGCACAGTTCCAGGAGTATATGAATGAGAAGCCAAATCCAAAGGCTCCGAAGATTGCTTACTTCTCGATGGAGTATGGTTTGCACCACTCGTTGAAGATATATTCGGGAGGTCTTGGTATCTTGGCAGGTGACTATATCAAGGAGGCTTCGGATAGAAATACCCCAATGGTAGCAGTAGGTTTGCTCTATCGTTACGGATACTTCACTCAGCGTCTTTCTGCACAGGGTGCGCAGGAGGCTACATACGAGGCACAAAACTTCTTCAAGTTGCCAATTATGCCGGTTCGTGAGGAAGATGGCTCGTGGGTTACTACGCAGGTTGCATTGCCTGGCCGTACTTTGAGTGCTCGAGTATGGTGCTGTCAGGTTGGTCGTACTCCGTTGTATCTGCTCGATGCAGACTACGAGGCTAACTTGGAGGAGGACCGTCAGGTTACTCACCACCTCTATGGTGGCGATTGGGAGAATCGTTTGAAGCAGGAGATTCTGCTCGGTATCGGTGGTATTCGCGCCCTCAACAAGATGGGTATTAAGCAGGAGGTTTATCATTGCAACGAGGGACATGCCGCATTTATCGGCGTGGAGCGTGTTCGCAACTTGATGTCGCGTAAGAAGCTCTCGTTCTCGGAGGCGTTGGAGGTTGTACGTTCGTCATCGCTCTTTACAACCCACACCCCTGTACCTGCAGGTCACGATGCATTCCCAGAGTCGATGATTCGTCAGTATATGTCGCACTATCCAGATGCACTCGGCATCACTTGGGACCAGTATATCAACCTCGGTAAGGTAAATCCTAACGATCCGAACGAGCGTTTCTCGATGTCGGTACTCGCATGTAACCTTTCGCAGGAGGTTAATGGTGTGTCGTGGTTGCACGGAGAGGTGTCGAAGGAACTTCTTGGTAATATGTGGCCGGGATACTTCAAGAAGGAGTTGCATATCAGCTATGTAACCAATGGAGTTCACTTCCCAACTTGGACTGCATCGAATATGCGCCGCCTCTATTCGCGTTACTTCCCTAACGGCTTCGAGGGTCACACCTACAATATTCCTGAGTGGCAGAAGGTCTACAATATTCCTGATGAGGTGTTGTGGAACGAGCGTATGTTCCTCAAGCAGCGACTCATTAAGACTATCAAGCGCCGTTACACCGATCCTACGCAGGTACGTTTCGACCGTCCAAGCCAGATGGTACAGGTGGCAGACCGTATCAAGCCAGAGGTTTTGACCATCGGTTTTGCACGTCGTTTCGCTACTTATAAGCGTGCATATCTCCTCTTCTCGAATTTGGAGCGTCTGTCGGCTATTGTAAATAATAAGGAGCGCCCTGTTCAGTTTATCTTTGCAGGAAAGGCTCACCCGGCTGATAAACCAGGACAGGATTTGATTAAGCGTATTGTTGAGGTATCGTTGATGCCTGAGTTCGTTGGAAAGATTATCTTCTTGCAGAACTACGATATGGAGTTGGCTCGCCGTATGGTTCAGGGTGTCGATGTATGGTTGAATACCCCTACCCGTCCATTGGAGGCTTCGGGTACTTCGGGCGAGAAGTGTGTGATGAATGGTGTTATGCAGTTCTCGGTACTCGATGGCTGGTGGGTTGAAGGCTACAAGGAGAATGGCGGTTGGGCCCTCCCTATGGAGCGTACATTTGCAGACCAAGGACACCAAGACGAACTCGATGCTGAGATGATTTACACCACAATCGAGGAGCAGATTGTTCCTAAATACTATGCTCGTAACGAGAAGGGTATTCCTACCGATTGGGTGGCATCGGTTAAGAAGTGTATCTCGGATATCGCATCTAACTTCACTACAAACCGTATGCTTATCGACTACGAGGAGCGTTTCTACTACAAGCTGGCTAAGCGTAAGAAGGAGCTTATCTCGAACAACTATATCCTCGCTCGCGAGATAGCAGCTTGGAAGCGTAAGGTTTCGGCCGCTTGGGACAATGTGAAGATTCTCGACTCGCAGCGCGTGCGCGTGGATAAGGAGTCTATGGTACTCGGCGAGAAGTATCACTTCGAGGTTAAGCTCGATATTGCAAACCTCTTGCCTGAGGATATAGGCGTAGAGCTCGTAGTTGCAAAGCAGATGGTTGGCCAGCAGGCACCGGAGGTTGTTATGACCGAGCAGCTCGCACTTGTTAATGTGGAGGGTTCGCAGGCTACGTATGCACTCGACCTTGCTCCAAATCGTACCGGAGCATTCGACCTTGCATTGCGTGTATATCCTAAGAATGTTTACCTCCCTTACAGAATGGATTTTGCTCTTGTAAAGTGGGCGTAATCGTTCGAGGATAGATTTATAAACATACATCAATACTGTTGGGCACAGATTGTCCAGCAGTATTTGGTGTGGAATATGGTGAAGAGCATTGAAAGTGTACAATTTTGTCTAAGTTTGTAGCAAGAAATGTCTATTTTTGAAAATATTTGGTTTTTGCGGAACAATTAGAGGAAATTTTTATTAACTTTACAAAACGGAATTAATATCTATAATAAATATACCTTATGCCAGGACTTAAATTTGACAAACAAGAACTTGGTAATTTGGAGTATTCGTTGCAACGCGAGATGTTGGCTACCGATCGTCGAGGCGGTTACATGAGTACAACAATCGTGGGTTGTAATACTCGCAAGTATCATGGTTTGATTGTTGCTCCGATTGATTCAAGCAACAATGCTTATGTGTTGCTCTCGTCACTCGATGAGACTATAGTGCAGCACGACCAGTCATTCAATTTGGCTTTACACCGCTTCCGTGGTGTATATGAGCCTCGCGGACACAAGTATATCACCGATTTCGAGTATACTCCGTGTCCAACTATCACTTACCGTGTAGGCGGAGTAATTCTTCGCAAGGAGATTTTGTGGATTCACAAGCGTACGCAGATGATGATTCGCTATACGCTCGTAGATGCGCACTCCGAAACTACTTTACGTTTGCGTCCTTTCCTCGCGTTCCGTAACAAGCACGAGTTGTCAAAGGCTAATATGTATGCAAATGTTCGCTCCTATCCGGTTACGAATGGAGTGAAGAATCGTCTGTATGACGGCTTCCCATGGTTGCACATGCAGTTGTCGAAGGCTGATGCGAAGTTTGTTCCTGCACCTGATTGGTACTACGATTTCGAGTATCAGAAGGAGTTGGAGCGTGGCTACGAGGGTTACGAGGATTTGCTCACAACAGGATACTTCGAGATGAGCATCAAGAAGGGTGAGAGCATCATCTTCTCGGCTTCGGTTGATGAGATGCCTTCGGGCGATGCTATCGTGGAGGCTTACGAAACCTCAGTAGCACGCCGTACCCACAAAATCGACTTCGAGAGTTGTTTGCACCACTCGGCACGTCAGTTCATCATTCGTCGTCCGGGCAATCGCACGGAGGTTATGTCGGGATACCCTTGGTATGGCAAGGCCGGTCGTTCGGCTTTCATCTCGCTTCCGGGCTTGACTTTGGAGCAGGGCTACAAGGAGGACTGCATTGACGTTCTCGACACGATGGTTGGCGATATGCACAATGGCGACTTCGCAGGCTCGGCTTCGGCAGAGGTTTCGGCAGACGCTCCACTATGGTTCTTCTGGACCTTGCAGCAGTTGGAAGAGCATATCGGTGCGCAGGCTATTTGGGAGAAGTATGGCGCAGCAATGAAGAGCATCTTGACCGCATATCGTCGAGGTTTCTTCGGTGGTTGCGTGGCAATGCACTCCAACGGTCTTGTCTGGGCTGCCCGCGAGGGAGTAGCCTTGACTTGGATGGACTGCGTGATGAATGGTCAGCCGGTAACTCCTCGTGCAGGATATGCTGTAGAGATAAACGCTTTGTGGTACAACGCCGTATCGTACGCATTGGAGTTGGCTAAGAAGATGGGCGACAAGGCGTTCGAGAAGGAGTGGAAAGCACTCCCTGCACAAATTCAGAAGTCGTTTGTCGATATGTTCTACCTCTCGGAGGAGGGCTATCTCGCCGACTATGTGGATATGCATGGTAAAAACGATGATATTCGTTGCAATCAGATTATCGCTTGTGGCTTGAAATATACGATGCTCAATGAGGAACAGATTGTGAACGTTCTGCGCGTAGTGCGTCAGCACTTGCTCACCCCTGCGGGCTTGCGTTCGTTGTCGCCTCGTAACCCGATGTTCGAATCGACCTATAAGGAGAATCCGATTGAGCAGGAGGCTGCCGCAACGAATGGTGCAGTTTGGGTATGGCCGTTGATGTTCTATGTAGAGTGCGCCTTGAAACTCGATGGTAAGCGTTTCTTGCCTATCGCCGAGGAGATGTTGGCGGCATTTGACGACAATATCCAGACCTACTGTATCGGTTCGGTTGCCGAGTACTACGATGCTAACCCTCCGTTCGCCCCTCGTGGAGCTATCTCGCAGGCTTGGAGCGTAGGAGGCGTGTTGTACATCAAGCAACTTGTTGAGCAGTACAAGGCTAAGGAGAAGCGTACAACAAAGCGTGCGACAAAGGGCACAGCAACTAAAAAGAGTGTTAAGAAATAGTAAAAAGATAGTAAGATGAGGGTTTTAATGTTTGGTTGGGAGTTTCCTCCACACATTGCTGGAGGACTCGGTACAGCCTGTTACGGAATGACTCGCGGATTGGCTCGTAACGATGTAGATGTTACATTCGTTATGCCTCGCGCTTCGGGCGATGAGGACGAGCGTTTTATCCGTGTGGTGAATGCGAGTGATGTTGAGACCGTATTCGGTAAGGTTAGTTCCGATTGCGCCGACATCATCGATAAAATGTCGTTTATTCATGTAGACTCCAATCTTGTGCCATATCTTTCGCCTGAGGATTACGAAACTTATCACGATGAGTTCGTAAAGACGGGTGAGAAGCGTTGGGAGACAAGCGATTTGTGGAGTCAGCGCTACACCTTCTCGGGTAAGTATGGTGCAAACCTTATGGAGGAGGTCGCTCGTTATGCCATTGTTGCTGCGCAGGTCGCAAAGAATTTGGAGGGACAATTCGATGTTATCCATGCTCACGATTGGTTGACCTACTTTGCGGGTATTGCTGCAAAGCGCGTATCGGGCAAGCCGTTGGTAGTGCATATGCATGCAACATCGTTTGACCGTTCGTCGAGCGACAATATCGACACTCGAGTATACGAAATTGAGCGTGCCGGTATGGCCGCTGCCGATAGAGTTATCGCAGTGTCGAACTTGACTCGAAATATCTGTATTGAGAAGTACAATATCCCTGCGGAGAAGGTCGTAACTGTACACAATGCGGTGCGTTTTGCAGAGAATGAGAACGAAGTACCGGAGCGTGGTGTTACGGATAAAATCGTTACCTTCCTCGGCCGTATCACCTTCCAGAAGGGCCCTGACTACTTCGTTGAGGCTGCTGCAAAGGTGTTGAAGCGTGTTCCGAATGTTCGCTTCGTAATGGCGGGTTCGGGCGATATGATGAACCATGTTATTCGCCGTGTGGCTCGCTTGGGCATTGCAGACCGCTTCCACTTTACGGGTTTCTTGAAGGGCGATGATGTACACAAGATGTTCCAACTCTCCGATGTATATATCATGCCATCGGTATCGGAGCCATTCGGTATCTCGCCACTCGAGGCTATGCGTGCCAATGTACCTTCGATTATCTCGAAGCAGTCGGGTGTTGCCGAAGTGTTGGACTACGCCGTGAAGGTTGATTATTGGGACGTTGATGCTATGGCAGATGCCATCTATGGTTTGATTACCTATCCTGCTCTCTCGAAGATGTTTGCACAGAAGGGCTTGGAGGAGGTTACCAACCTCAAGTGGAATGATGCAGCTAAGAAGGTTAAGCAGGTTTACGAAGATGCCATTGCATCGATGAAATAACGGAAATAAGAAAAAACAAAAACACAAAAAATATGAAGACAGTTTGTTTATATTTTCAGGTACATCAGCCTTGGCGACTGAAAACCTACCGCTTTTTCCATATCGGCAAGGACCACAACTACCTTGACGATTTGACCAATCGTGCTATCATGCAGAAGATTGCACGCGAGTGCTACTTGCCGATGAATGCTCTCCTCTTGAAGCTTATCAAGGAGAATAAGGGCGCATTCCGTATCTCATTCTCGCTCACAGGAACAGTTGTTGAGCAGTTCAAGGCGTACGCCCCTGA
This sequence comes from Alistipes sp., assembly GCA_017937805.1. GTDB lineage: Bacteria > Bacteroidota > Bacteroidia > Bacteroidales > Rikenellaceae > Alistipes. The sequence continues at coordinate 40,375 of JAGBCX010000013.1, forward strand.
GGTGTTGGATTCGTTCCGTGCCTTGGTGGATACAGGTTGCGTAGAGTTGTTGGCGGAGACCTATTCGCACTCGTTAGCAGCCCTCTCATCGAAGGAGGATTTCAAAGACCAAGTTAAGAAGCATACCGCAATGTTGAAGGCAGAGTTTGGCGTTAAGCCAAAGGCATTCCGCAACACCGAGCTTATCTACTCTGACGAGATTGGCGAGATGGTAGGCGAACTTGGCTTTAAGACAATGTTGGCAGAGGGTGCAAAGCATATCCTCGGCTGGAAGTCGCCTGACTTCGTTTACGCAGGCGCAGCAGACCAGAGCCTTCGTCTTTTGCTCCGCAACTACAAACTTTCAGACGATATCGCATTTCGCTTCTCGAATCAGGGTTGGGACGAGTACCCACTCACAGCCGATAAATATGCCGCTTGGCTTTCGGAGTCGGAGGGCGAGGTTATCAACCTCTTTATGGACTACGAGACCTTCGGTGAGCATCAGAAGGCTTCGACCGGTATTTTCGACTTCGTGAAGAATCTCCCTGCTGCAATTTTGAAGCGTGGCGATTTGAAGTTTGCTACAGTTAGCGAAACCGCTGCCGAGCACCAGCCTGTTGCAGTTCTTCACTGCCCTCATGTAATGTCGTGGGCAGACGAGGAGCGCGATGTTACCGCTTGGTTGGGTAACGACTTGCAGAATGAGGCGTTCTCGAAGTTGTATGCGATGAAGGATAAGGTACGCTCGTTGAAGAGTGCCGATTTCGAGTATGTATGGAACTTTATGCAGACTTCGGACCACTTCTACTATATGGCAACCAAGTGGCTCTCTGACGGAGATGTTCACTCCTACTTCAACCCTTATGGCTCGTCTTACGAGGCGTTCATCAACTATATGAATGTTTTGTCGGACTTCCAGATTGAGGTGGAGAAGGCGTTGGCTGCCAAGAAGAGCCGTGCTAAGAAGTAGAAATTGTTTTTAAGCAGCGTTTGCTGCGTTAAACTTCGATAATCCGCTTGCTCATTTACGCCTAGTAAACTGCGCAAGCGGATTTCTTGTTTGCCTTGCAACCATCTACTTAAAATCCAATTTGAATGAATGGAAAGAAAATTATCTCTGATTTTGAATATATGGATAAAGGGTGGTCGCAAGGCCGCCCTTTTGTATCTCACGACTTCTGACAAGAAATTGAAAAATTGTTCTCGCCTCCTTAATCTAATTTGAAGTTGGGAGAGAATAGGGGAAATTTGCTCATAAATATCATATACAAAGTATATGATAAAAAAATTTTATTGAAAATAACTAAAAAAATAGTTGCAAAACTAAAAGTTTAGTTATATCTTTGTCATCGGAAAACAGGTAAAAGATATTTCAACAACATCGTAACTCTTTTTAATAGATTAGAAACTATGTCGGAGCAAGCAGAGGTAAAAATGCAGGAACTTACTCGTGCAGAGTTGGAGATTATGCAGATATTGTGGCAGATAGAGCATGGTTTTGTGAATGATATTTTGGCGAAACTGCCGGAACCAAAACCTGCATATAATACCGTATCCACGATTGTGCGTATCCTCGAAAAGAAGGGTTTTGTGTCGCATCGTGCGTATGGTAAGAGCCACGAATACTATCCGTTGGTTGAGCGTGAGTCATATACCTCTACATATATGAATTCGGTGTTGGCAAACTTTTTTGGTGGCTCGGCATCGCGTTTGGTGTCGTTTCTCTCCTCGAATAAAGCGATTTCGCTCGAAGAGACAGACGAAATTATAAAGTTATTGCAAGGGAAATAGGCAACTTGACTATGATAAAGTATCTGTTTGAATTTATATGTTGTAGTGCCGTTCTATATGCGCTATACAAACTGCTGATTGAGGGTAGGGTTACTCATTTGTCAGCTCGTCTATATATTATATCGGCATCATTGCTTTCGTTGTTGATTCCTATGTTGGAGTTGCCGATATATCCGGCTGAAACCCTCTATTACACTCTACCTATTGTGTGGTCAGAGGGTGCAGTTGCCGATATAAATGGTTACGTGGAAACCAAATCGACAATAGATTGGTATCTCGTGTTTAGTTGCATAGTAGCGACTATTTACGGAGTGATAGTAGTGCTTAATTTTGTGCGCTTTGGAGTAAGACTCTGCCAAGTGTCGAAGTTGCGCAAGAGGACAAAATTATCCTTCTACGAGGCATATACATTGGCAGTAAGTCGTGAGATAAAGGAGCCATTTTCGTTTTGGCGCACAATATATATTAACGATAAATTTGAATCTTCTGCATTGGAGATGGTTGTCGCCCATGAGTACAGCCATATCCAACACCATCATACTGTTGAACGACTATTTATGGAGGTGTTGCGTTGTGTTTGTTGGTTTAATCCTTTTATTTGGTTGCTGGCAAACGCTATTATAGAGGTGCAGGAGTGGGAAGCCGATAAAGATGTCATAGATAAGGGATACGATGTTGTGGAGTATCGACTACTTGTTTTCCAACAACTCTACGGTTATTATCCGGAGGTAACCTGTGGGTTGAAGAGTCAAACTTCTAAAAAAAGATTTCTTATGATGACAGATTTTAAGCGGAGAAAATTCTCTCCATTGCGCTTATGCGCAACGATTCCTGTAGTTGCAGGTATGATTTTGGCTTTTGGAGCAGTTCAAGCCGAAACTCGGACAGTTGAGGTGCAGAAGGTTGATGTCGCATCTCAACCAGAGAGTACAGAGACTGCAGCCTTGCTCCAAAAGTTCAGCGACTACTACAAACGAAATATCCGTTATCCGGCAGATGCGGAGGCGAAGGGTATTGATGGTAGAGTAGTTGTGCAGTGTTCGGTTAATCTTGTAGATGGCTCGGCAGAGGTGATTCGTGTTTTCAAATCTCCCGCCTCACAACTTACCGCAGAGGTTGAGCGAGTTATTAAGGCTCGTAAGTGGGAGACGATACAAAGTGTTGCAGAACGCCCAAATCCAAAGGTTATCCTTACATTCGACTTTATGATTTATGGTAAAACAGATGTGTCGAAATATAAAGAGGCCGTTAATGGAATAGTTGTAATGACATATCCGAAATGAGGATTATTTTGATTTTGAGGTGAAACAAAAAGCCAATGGCTAAAAGCAGAAAAGACGAGAATTCTCGTCTTTTCAGTTTTTAGTTTTCCGCTTTCCGTTTTCAGTTCTCCGTTTTATTGAGCTCCTCAATCGCTCGGAGAACAGTCTTGTCGATAGGGTAGATAAAGTAGTAGAAGGCGTTATCTTCGAGGTCGGAGTTGCGCGAGATATAGGCGCGGAGTTGTGCCTCCATAATATCGCGTGAGCGATTTATATCTCTCCAATTAGGCTTTACACCCTGTCGCTCGGCATAGCGCACAAAGTCCGAGAATAACGATTTATCGCTATCGAGCATAGCCTTTAATTCGGCAACACTCTTTGCCCCCTCCAACGCCTTGCGGTGGCGGTCGGCATACTCGATGGTGTAGCGGTAGAGGATATTGCGACCACTAACCTCCGAGAAGTACTTTGTTACATTCAGTGTGTCGAGGGGCACAAAAATATCTGGCATAATGCCGCCGCCACCATATACCACCTTGCCTTTCGGTGTGGTGTAACGCAGTGAGTCGGCAAAATGAATACTGTCTGCCGAGAAGAACTCGTTGCGGTTGAAGCGGTCTATAAGGTCGTGTTCGTACTTTTCGCCATCGCCTGCGGTGTATGGCTTCTGAATTGAGCGACCTGTTGGGGTGTAGTATCGTGCTACGGTAAGACGCAGTGCCGAGCCATCGTTGAAAGGCGTTTGAGCCTGCACCAAACCTTTGCCAAAGGAACGACGACCAATAATTGTCGCTCGGTCGTTATCTTGCAACGCACCCGCCAAAATCTCACTCGAAGAGGCACTTGCCTCATCTATCAAAACGACCATTTTGAGATCGGTAGAGCCGCCATGACCATCGCTATATTGACGCATCTGCTTGCCGTTACGGTCCTTGGTATAGACGATTAGCGAGCCTGCAGGCAAAAACTCGTTGGCGATAAGTATTGCTTGGTCGAGGAAACCACCTGAGTTACCTCGCAGGTCGAAAATCAGCGACTTCATACCCTGCGCACGCAACGAAGCGAGAGCCTTTTTTATCTCGGCATACGAGGTGCGGGCAAACTGCGACAACTTGATAAAGCCTATATTCTCGGTAAGCATCAACGAGGCCTCTACGCTATGCAACGGAATAGCATCGCGCGTAACGACAATATCGACCAAACCTTCGATGCCTTTGCGCTCGATAGAGAGTTTCACCTGCGTACCACGAGGGCCACGCAGACGCTTCATAACGGCGGTTTGCGACATCTTCTGTCCTGCAATAAGGGTGTCATTGACCTTGATAATGCGGTCGCCACCCTGCACACCCGCCTTACGGCTTGGGCCCGATGGAATAACATTCAGCACAATGACGGTGTCGGTTGCCATGTTGAATACCACGCCGATACCGTCAAACTCACCTTTGAGTGGTTCATCTGCCTCTTCAAACTCTTTCGGAGGAAGATATACCGAGTGAGGGTCCAACTTGTGGAGTATGGCTGGGATAGCCAACTCAGCCAACGAGTCGCGCGAGATGGAGTCGACATAGTCATTCTCAATCATCGACAAAACCCGAGTGAGTTTATCGTTGTGTGAGTTGTAGTTGTTGAGATAGACGCGCACCTGATTATCCGCGAGTTGTTTGCCGGAAAATACTCCGGCAAACCAACCCACAAATAGTATCAAAAGCAGAACAATCGTTCTGATAAGGTGCTTAGCGACTCCCTTCAATTTAATTAAGAATTAAGAATTGAGAATTGAGAATTGAGAATTGAAAATTGAGAATTGTTTTTAACTCCTCACTCCTCACTACTATCTCCTCACTATTTATTCTTAAAGGTATACGCAAGACCTACGCCAAGAACGGTTTGAGTTTGAACTTTCTCATTCTGTGCTTTGTTGTAGTAGAGCTGGAAGTAGAACTGTGTCGAGAAGTACTTTGTAGCCTTGATGTCGATGGTATTCTCCCAACGAACGGTAGGAACGATGCTCTCGTATTTGAGAGGCTGATTAGCATTCTCGGGATTGCTATTCCACTTTTTACTATCATTCTGTTGAGCAATCTGGTTAATCCAACCATAGAATGAGTAGAGCGTCGTACGATAGCGGAATACTCCCTTTTTGCCGAAGGTCTTGTCGAAATCAACCTGAATAGATGAACCGCCTTCGTAACGCTGATTCTTATTTCTCAGTGTCAAACCATACACATAAGGGGTGTTGAGATCCTTCAACGAGAGAGTGTTGACATCTGTGTCGGCTCCAAACTTCTCTTTATAGTAGAAATCTCTAACATTCTCGCTCGTAACATATATAGCGTTCATAGAGAGTGGTGCGATGTTGATTTTGATAGGGAACTTCTTATTAGGGCAAACATAAGTTACACCTACCGAAGCAATGAGGTAAGCAGGTGCAAATCCTGCGCTGGTGAGCTTTCTTGTCTCTTTGTCAGTGCTGTTCCAACCATTAGCAAATTGCGAACGCAGCGAGAGCGAACCTCCTACGTTCCAACTATTCGAAAGGACATAGGCAGGAGAGGTCTGGATAAACCACTCGTCCTGACTCTTCGACATTGTACTTGGCTCTACCTCTTCGGTCTTTGGATCATCTTCCACGAAGTTGTAGGCATAGCCCAACTTTCCGGTAACCTTTGTGCCGATGGTGAACTTACCTTTAGTGTAACTGTGGGTAAAGAGAACGTTGCCAATACCTGTGATGGAGTTGTTGTTTCCGTTTACTTTGAGCCAATGCTCGTTGAAGTGTGCGAGTGAACCATTGAGCGTTGCATTGAACTCGATGGTGTTGCGCTCCTTGCGAGCTGCAGCCTTCTCGGCTTTGATTTGAGCCTCGCTTTTGAATGCCGGAGCCTCTTTCTCGGTCTTTACCTCGTTTGCGAATGTAACTTGCTCCTGTGGGGTTGCCGATTCAACGGTTGCTTGTGCGTGAGCCATGCCTGCGCACGCGATAAGTGCTGCAAAAAGTGTAAAAATTCTCTTCATATCGTTATATTTATTGTTTGTTGTCACTTTGAACATACAAATATAGAATAAATTTTGTATATTTGTAGAGTGTTTAAGCAAAAAAGTCGAGTAAATTAAAGATATAAATATAAACGATATGAAATCTGATATTGAAATTGCACGTTCAGTGAAGTTGAAGAATATTCGCGAAATAGCTGCCGAGGTGGGATTTCCCGAAGAAGAGGTATTTAACTATGGTAAGTATATTGCGAAAATTCCGTATAAACTCATTGATAGTAAGAAGGTTAAAAAGAGTCACCTTATTCTTGTAACGGCTATTACTGCGACCAAGGCAGGCGTAGGAAAAACGACTGTAAGCATTGGTTTGGGCATGGGATTGAATCATATAGGCAAACGTGCCATGATTGCCTTGCGCGAACCTTCGTTGGGCCCATGCTTCGGCATGAAGGGTGGCGCAACGGGTGGTGGCTATACGCAAGTATTGCCTTCGGAGGATATCAACCTCCACTTTACGGGTGATTTTCACGCGGTAACTTCGGCAAATAACCTTATTGCTGCGTTGCTCGACAACTACCTCTACCACAATCGCTCAAAGCAGGTGGGTTTGAAGAAGGTTATGTGGCGACGAGTTCTCGATATGAATGACCGCTCTTTGCGTCATATTGTATCGGGACTTGGAGGCTCAACAAACGGAATACCTACCGAAACGGGCTTCGATATCACTCCGGCATCGGAGATTATGGCCATTTTGTGCTTGGCTCGCAATATTGACGACTTGTACGCACGCATTGGTCGCATAGTACTTGGTGTGCGCTACGATGATACTCCGTTTACGGTGGAGGATTTGGGCGTTACGGGTGCGGTTGTGGCTCTGTTGAAAGATGCTATAAATCCAAATCTCGTACAGACAACCGAGCACAATCCTGTGATTATACATGGAGGACCTTTTGCAAATATCGCTCACGGTTGCAACTCGGTGATTGCAACCCGTATGGCAATGTCGTGGTCGGATTATACCGTTACCGAGGCGGGCTTCGGTGCAGACCTTGGTGCAGAGAAGTTCTTTGATATCAAGTGCCGTCAAGCAGGGTTGAAGCCTGACCTAACGGTTTTGGTAGCCTCGACTTTGGCGTTGAAGATGCACGGTGGAGTACCTGAAACGGAGATTAAACTGCCAAATGCCGAGGGCTTGAAGCGAGGTTTTGCAAATCTCGACCGCCATATAGCCAATCTGCAGAAATTCGGTCAGACTGTATTGGTATGCTTCAATCGCTTCGCCAGCGATACCGATGAGGAGATAGCAATGGTTATGGAGCATTGTGCCGAGCAGGGTGTTCGTTGTGTAATCAACAACGCCTATATGGAGGGTAGCGCAGGTGCTGCCGAGTTGGCTGAGGCCGCAGTGGAACTTATCGAAAATCAGCCATCGGCACCACTCAACTATGCGTACGACCTTGAAGATAGCATTATGACCAAGATTGAGAAGGTTGCCAAGAAGATTTACGGTGCCGGCTCGGTGGAGTTCAGCCTGAAGGCTCAGAAGGAGATTGCTTTGATAGAGAAGTGGGGTATGGGCAACCTTCCTGTATGTATTGCCAAGACTCAATACTCTTTTAGTGGCGATGCCAAGCAGTATGGTAGCGTTGAGGGCTTTACCCTTAAAATCAAGGATATAGAACTCAATGCTGGTAGTGGTTTTGTCGTAGTTTTGGCGGGAGATATTATGCGTATGCCGGGATTGAGCAAGACACCTCAGGCGGTAAATATCCGCCTTGCGGAAGACGGAAATGTTGAGGGCCTAGTGTAAAAGGTGCAATAGATAGGGAATGTAAGGAGAATAGGGAATATAGGGAGGATAGGGATTGAGCCCTTAAATTCATTAAACTCCCTAATTTCTCTAAACTCACTAAAAAGCTAACGGCTAAAAGCGAAAAATTATGAAATACTTTGGCGCACATGTAAGCGCATCGGGAGGAGTTGAGAATGCTCCGCATAATGCCAAGGCGATAGGTGCTACCGCCTTTGCCCTGTTTACCAAAAATCAGCGTCAGTGGCTTGCTCCTGCTCTAACGGAAGAGCAGTGCGAGCGATTTAAGGCGGCATGTGCGGAGTGTGGATATACGGCAAAGCAGATTTTGCCACACGACAGCTACCTTATCAACCTCGGGCACCCTGAACGCGAGGGTTTGGAGAAGTCGCGCGAGGCATTCTTTGGCGAGATGGCTCGATGCGAAGCACTCGGCTTGGATAGATTAAACTTTCACCCGGGTAGCCACCTCGGAAAAATCACCTCGTTGATGTCGCTCGACCGCATTGCCGAGTCGATAAATATGGCTCTTGACCGCACGCAGGGCGTTACTGCCGTAATAGAAAATACGGCAGGACAGGGCTCGAACCTCGGTTTTGCATGGGAGCATATTGCGCATATTATAGATAAGGTGGAGGATAAGTCGCGCGTGGGCTTCTGTATCGACACTTGTCATACTTTTGCTGCGGGTTACGACCTTTCGAGCGTGGAGGCTTGTGAAAAGACTTTTGCGCAGGTGGACAGCATCATTGGTATGAAATATCTGCGTGGTATGCACCTAAACGATGCCTTGAAACCACTTGGCTCGCATGTTGATAGGCACGCTTCGTTGGGCGAGGGCTTTATTGGTTGGGATTGCTTCCGTTTTATTGCGCAGTCGCCACTCTTCGAGGAGATGCCGCTTACACTCGAAACTCCGAACGAGGAGATTTGGGCACAGGAAATAGAAAAACTCAAATCGTTCGCAAACGAATAGACCTAAAACCAAATAATTCTTAATTTTTAATTCTCAATTCTTAATTTAAGTATGGAACTTCCTTTTGCAGAATCTTGGCGAATCAAGATGGTTGAGCCAATCAAGAAGAGTACTCGCGAGGAGCGCGAGCAGTGGATGAAAGAGGCAAACTACAACCTCTTCCAACTCCGTTCGGAGCAGGTTTACATCGACTGTTTGACCGACTCGGGAACAGGTGCAATGAGCGACCGTCAGTGGGCTGCCGTAATGATGGGTGATGAGAGTTATGCAGGCTCGTCGTCATTCTTCCACTTGAAAGAAACTATTAACAAAATCACCGGTTTTGAGTATGTAATTCCTACGCACCAAGGCCGTGCTGCCGAGAATGTGCTGTTCTCGCATCTCGTAAAGGCAGGCTCGATTGTCCCGGGCAACTCGCACTTCGATACAACCAAAGGACATATCGAGAGCCGTAAGGCAACAGCGCTCGACTGTACTATCGACGAGGCGAAGGATACACAACTCGAAATACCTTTCAAGGGCAATGTAGATCCTAAGAAGTTGGAGAAGGCGTTGGCAGAGCATCACGAGAACGTTCCGTTTATCATTGTAACCATCACTAACAACACCGCAGGTGGTCAGCCCGTTTCGATGCAGAACTTGCGCGAGGTGCGTGCTATTGCCGACAAGTATGGCAAGCGCGTAGTGCTCGATTCGGCTCGCTTTGCCGAGAATGCCTACTTTATCAAGACTCGCGAGGAGGGTTATGCCGATAAGACTATCAAGGAGATTGCCTTGGAGATGTTCTCGTTGGCTGACGGTATGACAATGTCGGCAAAGAAGGACGGTATCGTAAATATGGGTGGCTTTATCGCAACTCGCCACGAGGATTGGTACGAGGGAGCAAAGCGTTTCTGTATTCCATTCGAGGGCTACCTCACATATGGCGGTATGAATGGTCGCGATATGGAGGCGTTGGCAGTTGGTCTTGACGAGAATACCGAGTTCGACAACCTCGAAACCCGTATTCATCAGGTTGAGTTCCTCGCAGGTTTGCTTGATGAGTACGGAATCCCATATCAGCGCCCTGTGGGTGGTCACGCCATCTTTGTAGATGCATCGAAGGTACTTACTAAGGTGCCAAAGGAGGAGTTCCCTGCACAGACTCTCGCTATCGAGTTGTACTTGGAGGCGGGTGTTCGTGGCTGCGAGATTGGATATATCCTTGCTGACCGCGACCCTGTAACACGTGAAAATCGTTTTGGAGGTCTTGATCTGCTTCGTCTTTGCGTTGCTCGCCGTGTCTATACCGACAACCACATGAAGGTTATTGCAGCTGCTTTGAAGAATGTATTTGACCGCCGTGACGAGATTACTCGCGGTGTTGAAATCGTTTGGGAGGCGGAGTTGATGCGTCACTTCACAGTGAAGCTGAACAAACTATAATCCCTCTCTCTATTGGAGATAGAGGAGGCTTCCTCTTTGTGAAAAAGCCCCAAAAGTTTGGAAAGAACTTTTGGGGCTATTTTTTAAAATCAACTCAATTCAACTCTATTTTGTCTTATAGGAACAACTGAATTGTCCTTTGGCGAGTTTCAGAATCTTACTTTTCAGTAGGTTGCGGCGCAATGGCGAGAGGTGGTCGGTGAAGACCTTACCTTCGAGGTGGTCGTACTCGTGCTGAATTACGCGAGCAGGGTAGCCCGAAAACTCCTCATCGTGCTCTACAAAATTCTCATCGAGGTATCGCATACGAATCGAAACGGGGCGCACTACGTCCTCGTGAATGCCCGGAATCGAAAGACAACCCTCCTCAAAGTGTGATGTTTTCTCCGAACGCTCGTAAATCTCGGCATTTACAAACACCTTGCGGAAGTTTGCCAACTCGGGATTCTCCTCTGCCCAAGGGGTGCAATCGACGATAAATAGGCGGATATTCTTGCCAATCTGCGGTGCAGCCAAACCTACACCACTCGCCTCGCCAAGCGTAATCCACATATCATCAACTAACTTCTTGAAGTCGGGATACGAAGCATCAATATTCTCGCTAACCTTTCTCAGAGTTGCGTTTCCATAAATTACAATAGGATATATCATTGTAATATTTAATTCTTAATTCTCAATTCTCAATTCTTAATTATCTTGCAGAGTCCATATAGGACTGCAAGATTATCGTTGCTGCCACCTTATCGACCAACGCCTTATCTCGGCGAGCCATCTTGCCGATACCGCTTTCGCGGATTGTGCGCTGCGCCAACACGGAGGTAAATCGCTCGTCATACATAACGATCTCCTTATCGGGAAAATTGTGTCGCAAACGCCCGACCAACGGCTCGATATAGCGCATTGTTTCGCTCTTCTCGCCATTCATCTGCGAGGGTTTGCCAACGACTATTGTCGTGACGTTCTCGCGTGCGCAGTAGTCGGCGATATACTTTTCGAGTTGCTTGGTTTCGACCGTTTCTAACGCTCCGGCAATAATCTGCAACGGGTCGCTAACAGCCAATCCCGTACGCTTTACGCCATAGTCTATTGCCAAGATTCGCCCCATTGCGGTCGCCCCGAAAGGTTACTTCAACTTCTTGTACAACTCGCGGAACGATGTTTCGCGCTCAACCATCGAGTAGAGGTCTGCAATAGCCACACGCTCCTGCTGCATCGAGTCGCGATGACGAACAGTTACGGTGTTGTCCTCCAAAGTCTGGTGGTCAACAGTTACGCAGAATGGAGTACCTACTGCGTCCTGACGGCGGTAACGCTTACCAATCGAATCCTTCTCGTCGTATGCTACATTGAAGTCGAACTTCAACGCATCAATTATCTCGCGAGCCTTCTCAGGAAGACCGTCCTTCTTTACGAGTGGCATAACCGCAACCTTTGTAGGAGCCAAGCAAGCAGGAATACGCAAAACTACGCGCTCCTCGCCATTTTCGAGTTTCTCCTCGCAGTATGCAGCCGACATAATCTGCAAGAACATACGGTCTACACCAATCGAAGTCTCTACAACATAAGGAACATAGTTCTCACCACGCTCAGGGTCGAAGTACTGAATCTTCTTGCCCGAGTACTCCTGATGGCGACCAAGGTCAAAATCGGTACGCGA
>JAGBCX010000014.1 GCA_017937805.1 Alistipes sp.
CTTCTCGCCGAGGTGTGTCTTGGTAACCTCTGCCATCGAGATTGAAAGAGTTGTCTGACCTTTGTGGGCTCCTCCGAGCTGTACACCAAGGTCCTCAGTCGTGTCTGTTACGCAAGAGAATGCGAACATTCCCGCCACAACTGCCATGAAAATTTTTGTCAAATTTTTCATCTTGTTTTTTGGTTTTAGTTAAAAAATTAGTGTGTTAAAAAGTGTTTAAAAGTGTAAAAAATGTGTGTGTTTACTTTTTCGCAATTGTAAATATCTGTTATACAACTTATTAGCCTTTAAACCGCCCCTGGCAGAAAATAGAGAGAGGGGCAATATACACTCGTACGCGTACGCGAGGGACGAGCAGTTAATGGCACAAAGATATATAATATTTGTATATCCCACAAGAAAAATCTACTTTTTTTGAAAAAAAATGACGAATATCATTATTTATTAGAAAAATTTATAACTTTGTACCCTTAAAGGATTTGTAACGAAATATTTATGTCGGAATATAAACTCAAAATAGGCATTACGCAGGGTGACACGAACGGTATCGGCTGGGAGGTGATAATAAAGGCATTGTCGCACCCCTCTATGGCTGAACTGTTTACTCCGGTGGTCTATGGTGCTAAGCATATAGCCGATTTCTACGCCCGAGGTATGGAGGATGTGGAGCCTTTGCAGTTCCATATCTGTAACTCGGCAGCGGAGGCTCGCAGGGGTAAAATCAACCTCGTGGAGTGTGGTGCAAAAGATACCCGTATCGAGGCAGGACGCGCCACTGAGGAGTCGGCAAAGCAGGCTCTCGATGCACTCGAAAAGGCAAGTGCAGACCTCGTAGCGGGCGATTTGGCCGCGGTGGTTACTGCGCCGATAAACAAGGAGTCGATGCAGAAGGTTGGTTTCGGATTTACGGGACATACCGAGTATTTCGCATCGAAGGCAGAGGGCGAGCCGATGATGATAATGTGCAGCGAGATGTTGCGTGTGGCGTTGCAGACGGTGCATATCCCGGTCGATAAGGTTGCAGAGTCGCTCTCGGCAGAAGGCATTACCGCCTCGTTGGTGGCATTGCGACAAACTTTGAAGCAGGATTTCGGAGTTGTAGAGCCTCGTATTGCGGTTTTGTCGCTCAATCCACACGCCGGAGATGGCGGCTTGCTCGGCTCGGAGGAGGAAGAGATTATCCGCCCTGCAGTGCAGGAGGCTGCGAAACAAGGCGTTTTGGCATTCGGACCTATGGCGGCAGATGGTTTGTTTGCGAGTGGAGGCTATACGAAATATGATGCCATTCTTGCGATGTATCACGACCAAGGACTTGCGCCATTTAAGGCGTTATCGCCTGATGGAGTGAACTTTACGGCAGGATTGAATATCGTTCGCACCTCGCCTGACCATGGCACGGCATTCGACATTGCGGGCAAGGATTTGGCAGATGCGCAGTCAATGCGCAATGCGATTTACGAGGCGTTGGATATTGTTCGCCGCCGTAACGACTACAAGTTTTGGAGCCGCAATCCTCTCGAACATTTCGAGCGCGAAAAAGGTCGAGATGTGTCGCTCAAAGATTTGAAAGAGATACCCGAAAAAGATTAAAAAGCTAATAGCAAAAAATACCGCGCAACTGAGCAGTAATCCGTCTCGTGATTGTGGAGCTGTGAAGGCGCAAAACATAAACAAATAAAAAAACTTAAAAGCAGTATGATTAAAGTTTCGTTTCCCGATGGCTCGGTTCGTGAGTTCGAGCAGGGGGTAACAGCCTACCAAGTTGCAGAGAGTATCAGCCCTCGTTTAGCTGCGGACTGTCTGGCTGCTTCGGTAGATGGTGCGACTGTAGATATGTCGCACGCATTGGCGCAAGATTGCGCAATTAAATTCTTTAAGTGGGACGATGCAGAGGGTAAGCAAGCCTTCTGGCATACCTCTTCTCACCTCTTGGCAGAGGCGTTGCAGGCGTTGTATCCGGGCATCAAGTTCGGTATCGGTCCGGCTATCGAGCAGGGCTTCTACTACGATGTCGATTCGCCAACACCAATCTTGGAGGCAGACCTCGCAAAGATTGAGGCAAAGATGACTGAGCTGGCTCGTCAGAAGGAGGAGTTGGTGCGTACCGAAGTGTCGAAAGCAGAGGCACTTAAAACCTTCACCGAAAAGGGCGATGAGTACAAGTGCGAGTTGATTTCGGACTTGGAAGACGGCACAATTTCGTTCTACACAAATGGTACATTCACTGACCTCTGTCGTGGTCCGCATATTCCACACACAGGTCATATTAAGGCTATAAAATTGACCTCGGTAGCGGGTGCATATTGGCGTGGTGACGAGAAGAATAAGATGCTCACCCGTATCTATGGCGTTTCGTTCCCTAAAAAGTCGATGCTCGACGAGTATCTCGCACTGCTCGAGGAGGCAAAGAAGCGCGACCACCGCAAGTTGGGAAAGGAGTTGGAGTTGTTCACCTTCTCGCAGCGTGTAGGTCAAGGTTTGCCACTCTGGTTGCCAAAGGGTGCAGAGTTGCGCGACCGCTTGGAGCGTTTCTTGCGTAAGATTCAGAAGCAGTATGGCTATCAACCTGTAATTACCCCTCCAATCGGAAATAAGGACTTGTATGTCACTTCGGGACACTATGCAAAGTATGGCAAGGATTCGTTCCAACCTATTCACACCCCAATTGAGGGCGAGGAGTACTTGCTCAAACCGATGAACTGTCCTCACCACTGCGAGATTTACCGCAGCAAGCCACACTCGTACAAGGACCTCCCTGTTCGTTTGGCTGAGTTCGGTACTGTTTGTCGCTACGAGCAGTCGGGCGAGTTGCACGGATTGACTCGTGTGCGTGCATTTACCCAAGATGATGCCCACCTCTTCGTACGCCCTGACCAGTTGTTGGAGGAGTTCGAGAAGGTTATGGATATTGTTCTCTACATCTTCAAGACCTTAAAGTTCGACAACTATACAGCGCAGATTTCGTTGCGCGACCCTAACAACAAGGAGAAGTATATCGGCTCTGACGAGAATTGGGAGAAGGCTGAGTCGGCAATTATTCAGGCTTGTAAGGATAAGGGCATGAACGCCGTAGTTGAGTATGGCGAGGCTGCATTCTATGGTCCAAAGCTCGACTTTATGGTGAAAGATGCTCTCGGTCGTAGTTGGCAGTTGGGAACTATTCAGGTTGATTATAACCTCCCAGAGCGTTTCGACTTGACCTACAAGGGTGCTGACGACAAACTCCACCGCCCAATTATGATTCACCGTGCGCCATTTGGCTCGATGGAGCGATTTGTGGCAGTATTATTGGAGCATACCGCAGGTAAGTTCCCATTGTGGCTCGCACCTGACCAGGCAGTTGTACTTCCTATTTCGGAGAAGTATAACGCTTATGCCGAGGAGGTTGTGGCATACTTGAACGAGCGTGATGTTCGTGCGCAGATTGACGACCGCAACGAGAAGATTGGCCGTAAGATTCGTGACAACGAGTTGAAGC